>CAMJHP010000072.1 GCA_946405575.1 uncultured Bacteroidales bacterium
CACCCGTGTTCCCGTATGTTTGGAAGCAAATTGAGCCGCTCATCGAAGGCTTGCCCCTCGTGGCGCACAACAGCCCTTTCGACGAAGGATGCCTGAAAGCTGTGATGCGCTGCTACCAGATGGATTATCCTGACTATCAGTTCTATTGCACCTGTCGTGCCTCGCGCAAACACTTTGGGAAGCAACTGCCCAACCACCAACTGCATACAGTGGCGGCTGCCTGCGGCTATGACCTGGTCAACCATCATAACGCCTTGGCCGATGCTGAAGCTTGCGCTTGGATAGCTCGGGAGATTTTGTAATTCTATTCGGAATTTACTGTAATTTTGCAGAAAATTCCGAATAACACTATGGATATAGTCACACAACAAGCTTGGTCATATCCTTCCTATCGCCAAACGAATCAAGCCGTCGTTGAATTTGGATTGTTGCATCGATGACAATGCCGCATTCAAGCCCACTATTTAGCTCGGCAGTAATGGTAGAAGAGAATGTACATCATCTCATCGTAAAAGAAGTAGTGGTGGGGCTTTTTATGACCTTGCCACGGGAAAGATAGGGTGGTTCTGACAGAAAACGATCTGTAAATGGACTGGTTGCGAAAGTTTCTTGAGTTTATAATTGGAAAATTCACTATTTTTGCAAGCAGTAGAGAACGCTTATGGATAACGAAGACAATCTGGAAAACGAAGGGCTTGACGAACTCCCGATGGAGACATTTGAAGGTGTTGAAGATGCTCAAGCTCAGGAGGATGAATACCATATCATACCGTTGAAAGGTATGTTCGAGAACTGGTTTCTCGACTATGCCTCGTATGTCATATTGGAGCGTGCTGTGCCAGCCATTGAGGATGGTCTGAAGCCAGTGCAACGCCGCATTCTGCATTCAATGGACGAACTCGACGACGGCCGTTTCAACAAGGTGGCCAACATCGTGGGCAACACGATGAAATATCATCCTCATGGCGACGCCTCCATTGGCGATGCTCTTGTGCAACTCGCCCAAAAAGACCTGTTGATGGATACACAAGGTAACTTCGGCAACATTCTCACAGGAGACGATGCCGCTGCCCCGCGTTACATTGAGGCGCGTCTGTCGAAGTTCGCCAAAGAGGTCGTCTTCAACCATAAGACCACTGACTGGACACGTTCCTACGACAACCGCAACGCTGAGCCTGTCTCATTGCCGGTAAAGTTCCCTTTGTTGCTAGCGCAAGGTACTGAAGGCATTGCTGTGGGGCTGGCATCAAAGTTTTTGCCACATAATTTCAACGAACTTATCGATGCTTCAGTTGCTTATTTGCGCGACGAGCCTTTCACACTTTATCCAGACTTCCCGACGGGTGGTTTGATGGACGTGACCAACTACAATGACGGTCTGCGTGGTGGTAAGATTCGCATCCGCGCGAGAATCAGCCAACAAGATAAGAAAACGTTGGTTATCAGTGAGATTCCATACGGTACCACTACGGGTGGTGTCATTGATAGCATTGTAAAATGCAATGACAAGGGTAAAATCAAGATTAAGAAAATCGACGACAACACCGCCGAACAGTGCGAAATTGTGATTTTCCTTAATCCCGGTGTGTCGCCCGATCAAACCATCGATGCGCTTTATGCTTTCACGGATTGTGAGGTGTCGATTTCGCCCAACGCTTGCGTCATCGTCAATCAGCATCCGTCGTTTTTGGGCGTGAGCGAAATCCTGAAACTCAGCACCGACCGCACGATGGAACTTCTTAGCCTCGAATTGCGCATTTTGCTCGATGAGTTGGCGAACAGTTGGCATTGGGTTTCGTTGGAGAAGATTTTCTTCGAGAAGGGCATTTATAAGGAGTTGGAAAACAAGGATTACGCCACTTGGGACGACCAACTGACCGGTATCGAGCGGCGTTTTGACCCTTACCGCAATCTGCTGAAACGCGAAGTGACCCGCGAGGATGTGGAAAAACTTTGCGAGAAGCCTGTTAGAAAGATTTCCAAGTTTGACATCAAGAAGGCTGACGAGCAAATCGCTGATATTGAGAAACGTATGGAAGAGGCGCAATATAACCTCGACCATATCGTGGACTACACTATCGATTATTTCCTGCACATCAAAGAGAAATACGGCGAAGGTCGCGAGCGAAAGACCGAAATTCGCAACTTCGACAATATTTCTGCCGTGGCCGTAGCTGCCAACAATGAGAAACTTTATGTGAACAAGGATGAAGGCTTCGTCTGCACAGGCGAGGGCTTGAAACGAGAGAAAAACAAGGAGGCTTACGAATATGTATGTGACTGCTCTGATATGGATGATATCATTGTCTTCCACGAGGATGGAAAGTATGCCGTAGTTAAGTTACAACCAAAACTCTTTGTGGGACAAAAGATTATTCATGTCGATGTGTTCCATAAGAATGACGACCGCACCACCTATAATGTGGTTTATCGCGATGGCAAGACTGGTGCTCCACATTATGTGAAGCGCTTTGCAGTGAAAGGCGTCACTCGCGACAAGGAATATGACCTTACTCAGGGCAAGCCTGGTTCTAAGGTACGCTATTTCTCTTCCAACCCTAATGGTGAAGCCGAGGTCATCAAAGTGACGTTGGTGCTGTTCAACAAGAAACAGAAGACCGTTGATTATAAGTTTGCTGACTTGGCTGTGAAAGGTCGAGATACGCGAGGTAACTTGCTGACCAAATACGAAGTCAAGGAAATCAAGAAGGGTGGGGAAGGTGTTTCAACCCTTGACGCGCGTGAAATTTGGTTTGACGACACAGTGCGTCGCTTGAATGCAGACAAACGCGGACAATATCTTGGCGCATTCGAGGGCGACGACCGCATCCTGCAAATCTTTTCCAACGGTGAGTTCAAGATTTCAGGCTTCGACCTCAATACCCATTTCGATGATGACATGGTGAAAATCCGCAAGTTCGATCCAGACGAGATTTTCTCTGTCATTTACATCGAAGGCGAGACGCAGAAATTGTACCTAAAGCGCTTCTGCATCGAGGCGGAGACCAAGCTGAACAGCCGAACTTCCTTCATTGGCGAACATCCCGAGGCGAGATACTTGGGTATGAGCACCGACGATCTACCGCGCTTGCTGCTGAGCTACAAGGTCAGCGATGCGGGCAACAGCTTCCCCGACGATGAAGTCAATGTGGAGGAGTTCATCGGAATCAAGAGTTACAAGGCTAAGGGCAAACGGTTGTCTACCAGAGAGATTGACACCTGGGAGTTCTTGGAACCTTACCAGCCAGAACCTTCGAAGGAGGAAATGGGAACCCCTGCTGAAGGAGAGGAACCCATTGAAAAGATTGAAGTCAACCCCGCTGATGTGCCGTTGGAAATTGTTGAGCCTAAGGGTGATGGAGTGCAAATGGATTTATTTGGAGATGATTTATGAAGACACGAATAACGATAGTAATAGGTTTATTGTTGGTCTTGTTGCTTTTTGGATGTCAGACCGAAAAGAAACTGGCCAAGCAATACATAGCCGAGCGTCCCACTATTGAGGCGGCGGTGTATTTCCCCGAAAAGGCTGAGGTGAAGGTGGAATATAACACCCAAATCAGCAAACAAACGGAAGTGCTTCAAGGCTTTAACCAAGATTTGTTCCTTGATGTGATGTATAATGCCTATGCTCAAACATTGGGCGACTATGGCGTTCAGGTCTATGTGCCTGAAAACATCGATGAAGTGCCTGTCGATTCCACGCATTGGCTGGTGATGCTTTCAAGGATGGAAATCTCGGGTCGCATAACAGAGTATGAAGACTACTTGTTCAGCGATATGGATGAATTTAGTTACAAGCATCCATTGAATACAGTCAATGTGGCTTCATGGTTTGAAATCAATGATGGCGACTGGAAACCAGTTCTATTCAGTGAGCACAACCTTATGGATGGCTTTGACTCCAAGACTGATTTTTCCATCTGGACCAATACGATCGACTATAATTACACCATTGATACACTAGAGCTTAATGATGTCTACAATTATGCTGTGTATCTGGGCAAACTCTATGCAGGCTATACTTACGATTATATGATGAATAGCTATGTCGGAACGGAGTTGAAGAAGAAGGGCTATGCCTATCAGATCATGCTACGCTATGACCCGTATAAGAAGCAGTTGCGTTATACGGAAGAGGAGGACTGCTTTGTCGAAATCAAGTAGTGTAGCGTTTAGAGCAGTTTGGAATTATTAGTTTATAATCAAATGTTTGTGGACCACCAAACTTTATACTCTCAATATTATAAACCACTCTCTCAACTTTCAACTTTAAACCCTCAACTCACTTTCAATCGTTTCCTTCAATTCCAAAGGCTTGATGGTGCGGATTTCACCGCCTGTGACCATGGAGATGTTGCCCGTCTCCTCTGATACGACAAGTGCGATGCAATCATTGACTTCAGTCACGCCAATGGCGGCGCGGTGGCGCAGACCATAGTGACCAGGTATGTTGGTTTTGTTCGAAACGGGGAGGATGCAGCGGGCTGCAGTGATGCGATTGTGACGGATAATCATGGCACCATCATGCAGGGGACTATTCTTGAAAAAGATATTCTCTATCAATGGATTGCTAATGTCTGCATTGACCACAACGCCAGTCGAGACGATGTCATCCAAGTTGTTTTTGCGCGTCAGCAGGATGAGCGCGCCCTGCTTGATCTCCGACATATTGATGCAGGCTTTGGTAAGGGCGTCAATGTTGAGGTCGACATTGCTCCTGACTTTCAAGAAATTAAACTTTTGTGCTAATTTGCCTTCTTGGGCTTGGGCACCAATGGTGAATAGGAACCGTCGAATCTCAGGTTGGAAAATAATGATAAGCGCGATAAAACCCACACTGACGAAAGCACCTAGTATGGCGGTCAGCATCTCCATCTGCAAATACTTGACTAACTGCCAAATGAGGAAAATGGCCACAATGCCGATGAAGATGCTCATGGCTGAGGTGCCTTTCAGTAAGCGGTAGAGCCCAAAGAAAAGGGCTGCCACCAGGATGATGTCGATGAAATCAAAAACGCGGAATTGGATGAAAAGGTTGATCATAGCTTGAAATTTGGTGCAAAGGTAGTGTTTTTTGTGGGATTGCCCCAACCAACGAGCAAGAAATCATTTACAACAATACTTATCTGATATTTGATTTGCTTCGCAAAGAAATCAGAATAAAAATAGATATAAAAATATCTAAAAATCAATATGTTGTTGAATGATTTTACAATTAGGTTTTGGACAGATTTCTTGGTTATGCCAATTTCATATTAAATGGCACTATTGTCATAAGACTAGTGCCGTAAGAAAGTCCCGACCAATTCGATGGCTTCGCGTGCATTTTTCACATCGTGGACGCGCAGGATGTCGGCACCGTTGAGCAAGGCGATGGTGTTGAGCACAGTGGTGCCATTCTCGGCGGTTTCGGGGGTGGTGTGCAGCACCTTGTTGATTAACGATTTCCTCGAAATGCCAATGAGGATAGGCAGGTTGTTGTAGCGATAACGGTTCAAATCACCAAGTAATTGATAATTGGCTTCAAGACTCTTGCCAAAACCGATGCCTGGGTCGAGGATGATTTGCTGCTTGCCGTAGGCTTCCAAGACTTCACATTGCTGTTTGAAAAAGTCCAATACGGTTTGGTGAATGTCGCCGCCAAGCGTGTACTGATGTATGGTTTCAGGAGTGCCAACGCAGTGCATCATCACATAGGGAATGCGGTTTTGGCCAATGTACGGTAACATTTCCTTGTCGAACAATCCACCCGAGATGTCGTTAATGAGGTCGGCACCTTCGGCAATGCAGGCCTCGGCCACGTTTTTTCTGAAAGTATCGATGGAAATCAATGCTTCAGGAAATGCTTTTCGAATGGCTTTCAGGATGGGAATAACGCGCTTCATCTCCTCGTTTTCCGGGGCGATGGTGTTATTGGGTCGCGTGGAACACCCCCCGATGTCGATAATGTCAGCGCCGTCGGAAATCATTTGTTTACAGTGCCGCAAGGCCTTGTCAATTTGGTTGTATCGCCCCCCATCGGAGAATGAGTCGGGTGTCACATTGAGAATGCCCATAAGGGCAGGGCGGTCGAAAATGAGGGCATTATTGCCCAAATTGAGTTGCAGCATTGAAAAAAGTTTTATTTTTGCAAAAATACATTTTTTATGCCAAAAAAAGACACAAAAACCCAATTTCATGGCGTTTTGGCGCAATGCCGCAAACTATTTGTCGACAAGATGAAAGATTACGGTCCAGCCTGGCGCATCCTCCGCACGCCGTCCATTACCGACCAGATATTTATCAAGGTGAAGCGAATCAGAACCTTGCAAATGACCGCTGAACAACTTGTTGACGAAGGCATTGAGCCTGAATTCATCGGCATTGTCAACTATGCGGCGATGGGTCTTATTCAGTTGCAACTTGGTGTGGTCGACCAACCTGACCTGACAGCGGAGGAGGCAACGGCTTTATATGACAAGGTTACCAGCGAGGCATACGAGTTGATGACGCGCAAGAACCACGACTACGATGAGGCCTGGCGCGATATGCGGGTGAGTTCCATCACGGACCTGATTATGAGCAAGGTGCTGCGTACCAAGAGCATTGAGGACCATGGAGGCAAAACTCTCGTCTCCGAAGGCCTTGACGCCAACTATTACGATATGATTAATTACGCAGTGTTCGCGTTGATACTGCTGAGCGAAAAGAACGAAAATGAAAAATAAGACGATTATTCCTTGGGTTAGCATAGGATTGGCTTTGGCCTCGGCTGTGGGTATCTATTTTTTGCCGCAATACCATCTATGGTTTCTTGCCATTTTGCTGCTTAACCTTCTGGCTTCCTTGGTGTTTAGTAAGAAGTACGACAATGCCGCATTGACGGTTTGCCGTTTATTGGTTGGGGCGTTGTTCATTTTCAGTAGCTTCACCAAAGGTGTGGACCCATTGGGAACAAAATACAAGATGTTGGATTATCTCGCGGTCTATGGTATGACTTGGCTCAACGACTTCGCCTTGGTGTTAGCCATACTGATGATTTTGGCTGAGTTTATTGTAGGCATTTGCTTGATAACGAAGATTTTCCCTAGGTTGGCCGTGCTCGGTGCGACCTTGCTGATGCTGTTCTTCACTGCAACGACCCTTTTCGATGCCTTGTATGACCTTGTACCTGACTGCGGCTGTTTCGGTACCGCCATCAAGATGAGCAATTGGCAGACGTTCTACAAGAATCTTGTTATTGATGCTATACTCATTCCGTTGATTTTCAATAACAAGCGATTTGCTAGTAGGTTCTCTGTTAGTACCCAGTTCATCATTGGTTGTTTCTATGCTTTGGCGTTTTTGGGCTTTGAGATATACAACTACCGTCATTTACCTGTCGTCGATTTTATGAATTGGAAGGTGGGCAAGCAGCTGACAACAGAGACGGCAGAAGAGAGTAAGATCTACCTGACTTACAGAAACAAAACTACAGGCGAGACGAAAGAATACCTCTCGCCGAACTATCCTTGGAACGACTCGGTTTGGATGTCGCAGTGGGAGTTTGTTGACCAAAGGGTGGAAGGCGGTACTAATTTCCTTGGCTTTAGTGCATTGGATGAAGATGGTAATGATGTTACAGAAAATATCCTTACCACCGAGAAGTTGTTGATGTTTACCTCCCATGATTTGAATGAGGTGACTGAAAACGAATGGGAGAAGATTCGAGAAATTACTGAAGCTGCTGAAAAGCTTGACTTTACTGTGGTTTGGACCGTGGCGAATGAACCTGAATATGTGGAGCGACTGCGTGAGAAATATGATTTCCTCTATGAAGTCTATTTTGCTGATGAGCTGGAAATCAAACCTATAGTGCGTTCCAATCCGGGACTCATTTGGTTGGATAATGGTTTGGTTAAAAACAAGTGGAGTTCTGTCGACTTCAAAAAGGCATTGAAGATTTTGTGATACTATGGGAGCCTATGTCATAAGGAAGTTGCTTTATGGAATAGCGGTGCTTTGGGGTGTCGCGACATTGGTGTTTATTCTTTTCAATATTTTGCCGGGCGACCCAGCTCAAATGATGCTCGGCCAGCGTGCCGATGAGGCGTCGGTGAATGCCATCCGTGAAGAGTTGGGACTTAACCAAAGTATTGGAAAACAATATGTTGACTATATCAACGACCTTGTTCCGGTTTCGTTCTATGATGTGTCGCAAGGCACTCAAAAGCTGGATAAAATTGGTCGTTATGCCAAGTTGGCGACTTTGGGATCGACGGCTGTTGTGTTGAAAGGTCCGTATTTGCGTATGTCGTACCAAAGCAAGCGTAAGGTTTCCGACGTGTTGGGTGAGGCTTTCCCCAATACTTTGCTCTTGGCGGCTGTTTCCATTTCTATCGCATTGCTGCTGGGCTTGCTGATAGGCATCTTAACGGCGGTCATCAACACTAACTTCCTCAATAGGCTGATGTTGTTCATCACTACTATAGGTATGTCGTTGCCTTCTTTTTTTGCTGCTATCCTTATGGCATGGATTTTCGGCTTTTTGCTGGAACGCTATACAGGCTTGAGTATGACGGGCAGTCTTTACACAGTCGATGAATATGGTAGAGGAGAAATCTTGAGCTTGCAAAATCTCATTTTACCCGCTTTGACGTTAGGGATGCGCCCCTTGGCCGTAGTGACAGAATTGACGCGCACTTCATTGTTGGAAGCCTTATCTATGGATTATGTTCGCACGGCGCGTGCCAAAGGCTTGAAACCACGGCGTGTCATCGGTGTTCATGCCTTGCGTAATGCCTTGAATCCTGTCGTGACTGCGGTCTCGGGCTGGTTTGCCTCCTTGCTGGCGGGTGCCGTTTTTGTGGAGTATGTCTTCGACTGGAAAGGCATTGGCGTGGTGGTGGTAGATGCTTTGGACAAGTACGACTTTCCTGTTATTATGGGTGCGGTATTGCTTATCGCAGTTATGCTGATTATTGTCAATATCGTGGTTGACATTATCTATGGGATTATTGACCCAAGGGTGCGAATTAGCTAGGAATTGTAGAAGAGTAAAATGATTTAAATAAGTGTATGTGTAAATCTGGTTTACATATAGGAAACAAAACATTCTTACTATGACTTGTGACAATGACCGCTTTAACAAGCCAAGAAGTTTCTACACTAACTAAATAAAGGCGGTCATAGTCGATGGCTCAATGGTCATAGTCGAAAACAAAACAAATATGAACTATAATTTTGAACAGTTATGAAGACAATGAAATCGTTACAAAACACACTATTGCTGGCGATAATGCTTTTGGTCGCCAATGTTATGTTGGCTCAATCGCGTGATGACATGCCCAACAATAAGAACTTGGGTCCCAGCCATTTTTCTGGTTATCAGAAAACGGGGAATGGACTATTTTATAAGTTCTATACGCAAGGTGAGGGGGCTCAGCCTTTAGTTGAGAACATAATGGATGTCAACCTTAGTTGTACAGTGAACGATACAGTAGTGATCATTCCAAGTATGGAATACACAATGCAAATGATTGCTTCGCAATTTGCTGGAGACCTTTTTGAGGGATTGGCCTTGATGCATGTAGGCGATACGGCTTCTTTCATCGTCAATATTGACTCTACTTTCGCCAAGATGTTCGCTCAGCCGAACTTGCCTGAAGAGTTTAGTTCGACTGACGTGATGCGTTTTGAGGTGCGACTAATCGACTGTTATCCTGAAAGTGAGTATCCGCAGCGTTTTAATGCAAAACTGAAAAAGGAAACAGAAAAAAGAGTTGCCCAAATGAAAGCAGACTACCCCAATGAGACCGCCATTGCCGCCCAACAACTCGCCGAATATTTAGCGAGTAAGAAAATCAAAACAGAGCCGACAGAATCAGGACTTTATTATGTGAGGACGCAAGAAGGTAATGGTGAGAGGCCTATGGTTGGACAACAGGTGACAGTGAATTATATCGGCAAACTGTTGGATGGTACCGTGTTCGATTCATCCTATGATAGAGGTGAACCGATTGTCATCACAATTGGTGTGGGGCAGGTCATTCCAGGTTGGGATGAAGGCATCTTGTTGATGTCGAAAGGCGAGAAGGGCGTATTTTATATTCCATATTATCTCGGTTATGGCGATCGTGGTGCTGGCGAGGACATTGCTCCTTTCTCCAATATGATTTTTGAAGTTGAACTTATTGATTTTCAATAAAAACAAGCAATGGTTTATCCGTGAGCTCTGTCTGTTCTACTTGTTCGTTTTTGCAGAGGACTCCTACAAACAAAAGAAAGATAAAACAGGATGCAAAAGATTGGAAAATATGAATTCATAGCCGAGCCTTTTCATTGCGATTTTTCGGGACGGATGTTTCTGGGGCATTTGGGTAACCAAATGCTCAATGCCGCAGATTTCCATTCCACCGACCGTGGGTTTGGAATGAAATACCTGATGACCATCAATCGCTCATGGGTGTTGTCGCGTTTGGCTATTGAAGTCAATGAAATGCCAACGCAATATGAGCATTTCACCATCGAGACTTGGGTGGAGAGTGCAATGCGCTTCTTCACTAGTCGTAATTTCTGCGTGACGAATGGCAATGGGCACATTTGTGGTTACGGGCGCTCCATTTGGGCGATGATTGACACTGAGACGCGGCAGCCTACTGACATCTATTCCATAGACAATGCCGCCATCAAAAACTGGATTGTGGACGATAGACCTTGTCCCATCGAGAAAGGAGGGCGCGTGAGGATGTCAGTAAATGTTGAATTGGTCAAAACCATACAGGTCACCTATAATGACATTGACATCAATGGACATGTCAACTCGGTGAAATACATTGAGCATGTGCTTGACTTATGGGACATTGCTTGGTATGGTAAACATCGTTTGAAACGTTTTGAGATTGCCTATGTCGCCGAGTCGCACTATGGTGACTTGTTGGACTTCTATCTCGAACAAACCGCTGAGAGTGAGTATTGTGTGCGTTTGGCTAAAACTGAAGTCCCAACTGGAAATCAAGTTGAAGTTTGCCGATGTAAATTGCTTTTTGTTCAGTAATTGAAAAACACTGTGAAGAAGTTGCTCTTCCTCTTTTTGATGCTGCATATGCTGCCATTGGTTTCCACTGCACAGCTGATGGCTTGTCGTGGCTTCGTGGAGGATGGATATGATTTTTGGCTCTATCTCCCTGACAACTATGAAAAGGCTGAAGAATTGCCATTGGTGATGTTTCTTCATGGAAAGAGTCTGAGTGGCGATTCTTTGGAAATGGTACTTCAATATGGCAGCATTCATGCCTTGTTCAAGGGACGTGCTATAGATGCGATAGTGGTTGCGCCTCAAGCGCAGAAATCATGGGAACCTGCCCGAGTAATGGCTTTGTATGATTGGTTGGAAGACCATTACAAGGTAGACACCAACCGCTTTTATGTACTTGGTATGAGTATGGGAGGCTATGGCACTTTGGACGTCGCAACTGAATATCCAGAAAGGGTGGCTGCTGCTATGGCGATGTGTGGTGGGGCATCGGGAAAAGAGCTGTGTGCATTGTCTACTTTACCACTTTGGATTATCCATGGCACGGCGGATAATGCTGTGCCAGTGGGCTGTTCTGACCGAGTGGCAGACTCCATCCGTTCTTGTGGGGATACTACCAGGCTGATTTATGATCGACTTGAAGGTGTGAACCATTCTCGATTGGCTCGCGTGTTTTATCTTAAACAGACCTATGAATGGCTGTTTTCCCATTCTCTTAGGGACAAGGGTCGACCCGTCAATAGGTCTTTCACTATGTCGAAGGACTTGCTGGATGTGGCGTACGACGATATGGACGACAAGTTCTCTGTGAGTGTCGTGGAGGCGGTTTACCCGAAACTAAGGGTGAGAAAAAAATACTATGTCGTCAAGAAAGGTGACACTTTGGCTTCTATCGCAGTGGAGAATTATACTACGGTCTCTATCCTGTGTCAACTTAACAAGTTTAAGAAAACAACCAAGCTGTGGCGTGGTAGGAGGATTCGGGTGAAATGAAGGTGGCTTAATTAATTAACCACGAAACGCCACAACCTATCGAGTAATACTTTCCTAAATTCTGCAGGTCGAAGTCACCTTCAATATCAAGTTGCACCCGCCGCGATACCAGCCATGTGAAGCCGATTTCAGTCATATATTGGTTCTCGTTCTCTGGGTGGAGGTAATTGTAAGTCTCTACAAAGGCTCCCAAATTGTCATTGAAGCTGAAATTGAAGCTCAAGGCAAGATAGGTGGTAGGGGTGGCCGATTCGCCGTCCCATTTTTCGCCCACGTTGTAGCATATCCCAAACCAATTTGTCACGGTGTGTTCAAAAAGCAGATACATCGAAGGAGCAAGGTGGGAGGGAAGCAATTCTTTCGAGCCGATATGTGGAGATGTTAATTCGGCCAACAGACCTATGGAAGGCAGGATGCGTGTACCCTCATATACCTTGAGTTTAGTCCCAACACATAGCGGTTTGATGCCAAAAGTGGATTTCAAGGCTTCACCGTCTTTGGACATCTCGAAATCTGTGCCGACACGCAGTTCCATGTTCTCGAAAATGCCATATCGGAGTATGGTAGTGTTGAGCGTCATGGTGTGTGTTCCCTCAGGGGTGGATTCAAAACCGATGCCATTATCCCAAATGAGTTTGTGGAGTGGTGTCACTTCAGTTCCCCAAGTGTTGCCTGGACGGTCGGGCACAACCGTGGGAAGTTCGTCTTGGGCATGGCATAGGCACGCCATCAAAATTGAAACAGCGAGGATAATCGTTTTTTTCATATGTTTGTTTTTCTATAATTTAGGTGCAAACCTTAGATTTGCAGCGTGGTTGTCTGCGAACTAGGAATGCAAGAGCAA
>CAMJHP010000073.1 GCA_946405575.1 uncultured Bacteroidales bacterium
AATACATTTTTCCGATTTTTCTTGATTTTTTACCTCTCGGTGGTACTAATTCATCTCGGATTTTCCGTCTCATAAATCACCTTTCCTAGATTTTTTCAAATGGGTGTTTATACACCTTTCCTAGATTTTTGAATGAAAAGCCCCAAAATACTTCTTCATGACAACGCTCACTGTAAAGTTTCTTTACAGTGGTGTAAAGAAACTTTACACTTCGTCTTGAATCTTTAAATTTTAAATCTTTGAATTTTAAATACTTACATTTTTGGCACGACGATTGCTATGCTAAAAGGCAGAATAATTGTAAAACTGTAAAGCTATGGCAAAGAAATCATTTTTGACCGCACTGCTGGTAGTTTTGGCGGTGCTGGGCGCGAGGGCACAGAATTTCAACGGTAAAGTCGTTGATGAAACCAACCAATCAGTACCATTTGCGAATGTGGTGCAAACAAGTCAGGACTCGGCCTTTTTAAGCGGCTGTGTCACTGATGAAAACGGAACTTTCCAAATGGGGAAAGCGCAAAACGCGGCCTTGCTGAAAGTGTCCTTTATCGGCTACAAGGACAAATGGCTGCCGCTTTCGGGAACGCAAACCAACTTGGGCACTATCCAACTTGAAATGGATGCCGTCAGCCTCAACGAAGTGACGGTCAGCGCGGGTCTGCCCGATGTTTACATTAAAGGTGACGCGCAAGTGACCACGGTCGAGAACAGCATCCTTGCCGAGGTGGGCGCGGCTGACGATGTTTTAGGCAAAATTCCGGGTATTGTCAAGGACGAAAACAAACTGACGGTGTTCGGCAAAGGTGAGCCGCTAGTTTACATCAACGGACGGCAAGTGCGTGACTTCAGCGAATTGGAGCAACTCAACTCCAAGGACATCCAGCGCGTGGAATTGGTCACCAATCCAGGGGCGCAGTATGATGCCACAGTCGGAGCAGTGGTGCGTATTGTCACCAAGAAGAACCCCAATGAGGGCTTGGGCGTGGATGTGCGCTCATCGGTCTATCAATCGGCGGCCAATACCGATTTGCGCGACATCGTGAGCCTCAATTACCGCAAGAACGGCTGGCAACTATTAGCCACCGTCGATTACCGCGACATGAAGTCCTTGCAGCACTCCAACATCATTCAGGAAAACAAGGTGGAAAACGACTGGCTCCAGCAAAACACTTTGAAGGAAGACACGCGGGATGCCCGTCTTTCCAGCGTGTTCGAGGCCAATTACTCCTTCAATCCCGACCACATCGTTGGCGTGCGCTATAGCCCTACTTTCTGGGCGGTGATGAACGATTCCATTCACATCAACAGTGCCGTCAAGATGGACGGAGCCTATTACGACCAATGGGAAAGCCGTCAACTGCTGAAGTACGATTACGACATGGGACATCGTGTCAATGCCTTCTATCTCGGTAAGGTTGGAAACACCTCCATCGACTTCAACACCGACTTTCTCAGCAATGGACACACCGTTTATAATAATGGCATTGAATACAGCAGCGAGTGGGACGACCGTGTCATCCAATCGGAAAACCCCGTCAAGAACAAACTTTTGGCTGGCAAACTGACCTTCAGCACGCCTCTTTGGGGTGGTGATATTTCGTATGGCAGTCAGGCTTCGTTTACCTCGCGCCGCGACGACTACATCAGTCATTCGGAGTATGCCGAAACTTCGTTCACACAGATTAAAGATAGAAATCTTGCCGCCTTTGTGGAATACAGCCGCATGGTGCCTTTCAGCGAAACGGTGATGGGTATGTTCAGCGTGGGCTGCCGCTACGAACACGCCGCTTACGACTATTACGAGCAAGACCAGCCCATCGACGGCCAAAGCCGCAAGTTCAATCATGTTTTCCCAAGTGCCTCGCTTTCGATGCAAATCGACAAGGTGCAACTTATGGCGAGTTATTCCGCGAAGACCAGCCGCCCGTCGTACCGCGACCTGCGCAATGCCATGGAATACATCAACCGATTCACGTTGCAGACGGGCAATCCGTTGTTGGAGCCTTGGCTGATCCATGACTTTTCGCTCATGGCCTCATGGAGGTTCATGCAGTTTTCTGCAGGTTTTCAGGATGCCCGCAATGCCATCATGGAATGGGCTGAACCCGTAGAAGGTTCATCATATGTATCACTGCTAAAGCCTCGAAACTTCGACCGCATTCCGCAAATGTGGGCAATGGTGTCGGCCGGTCCGACGATTGGCGTTTGGAATCCTAATTTGTCGGTCGGTTTCAGCAAGCAATGGTTTTCCGTTGAAAGCCAGGACGAAACCGTTCATTTCGACAAGATAATGCCTTTCGGCTCTTTCACTAATGTTTTCGCTTTGCCCAAGGACTGGACCATCAATGCCGACCTAACCTACACGGGCAAAGGACATACAGGCATCACTTATTGCTTTAAGGATTCGTGGGTGTGCAACCTTTCTGTACAGAAGGCTTTCTTGAATAAAGCCCTGACGGTGACATTGGGCGTTAATGACTTGTTCAACCAGTCGAAATACTGTTTTGAGAGTTATTATTCGAGGCTGCGCATCACCAAAGACGGCACATACGATTCCCGCGAAATTTATTTTACCTTGCGCTACCGTCTGAAAGCCAAAACCAGCAAGTATCGCGGAAGTTTGGCGGGAGAGGAAGAACGGCAGAGGATGTAACATAATAGCCGCCCCATCCTGATTACATGCGTTTGGCGACGCGCTGGAGTTTGGGATGGGGATGGCTTTTTAGATTATCCGTCCCGCTTCCTCAAGCAAAAACGGAATGACACCCACATACATGATGCCGTCTTCATCGGTCCACGGCTTCGCGTTTCCCTCGAGAATGACAATCTTGCGGAAAAAATCGCCCGAGTTCTTCAACGAGAAAGTCTCTTGATTCTTTTTCACTTCCGTATCCACATTTAGCGCGGATTGGATATACACCTTCTCGCGACCTGTATTGACGACAAAGTCGATTTCATACTGTGACTGTTGCTTTTTGCCGTCCTTTACGAGGGTCATTTCCACCACACCCACATCCACGCTGTAGCCTCTGCGGATGAGCTCGACGAAGATCACGTTCTCCATCAGATGCGATTTCTCCTGCTGTCGAAAATTCAACTTGGCGTTCCGCAGTCCGATGTCCATCGAATAGTATTTCTGTGTGTTCTCGAAATACCGTTTCCCCTTCACATCGTATCGCTGTGCACCCAAAAACAGATAGGCTTCCTCCAAATAATCCAGATAGTTCTTTATGGTATGGTCGGAGGTGTTGCGCTTCATCAGCGAGCCTGCTGCATTGGCCAGATTGTGCGGATTGGTTAGTGAACCAACAGCCGAAGACAATGCATCAATCAAGGCTTCAAGCACCTCGTCATCTTTCAGCTTGTATCGCTCTACAATATCCTTGATGTAAACCCTCTTATGGAGTCCTTTCAGGTATTTGCGCTTCTCCGTCTCGTTCTTTTCCAGCACTGCTAATGGCATACCGCCGTATGTAAGATATTCCTCCATTGCATCCACCTTCTCAAGTCCGGAAACGGGATAGAACTCCTTGAACGACAGCGGATAGACCTTTATCTCCGATCCGCGGTCTCGGAAATTGGTGACAATGTCTTTCGAAAGCATCTTGGAGTTCGAGCCAGTGACGTATATGTCCAAATTGCTTCGAGCCATCAAGTCGTTCAAGATGTCGTAGAATGTGACGTAGAGCATGTCGCGGTCTTCCTCGGGCACCAAATTCTCATCCACATCTTCGCTTTTTACCTTATAGGACAGCTGGATTTCATCGATGAAAACATAGTAACGTTTTTCGGTATTTTGCGTTTTTCGGAGCACATATTCGTAGAGCTCGTTGGGATTCCTGTACTTCACGTGTGCCTTTTTGTCTAATGCCAGCTCCACGAAGCAGTCCTTTGCCACACCTTCATTCAGTAGATAATTCTTATAGAGGGTGAAGAGCAGGAATGATTTGCCACAACGTCGTATTCCAGTGACAATCTTTACTTTCCTATTCCATTGTTTGCTTATTAACTCACTGATATACTGATCTCTTTGTATGACCATAGCATTTCTATTTATGCATTTTACTGCAAAAATAGTCGCACTATTCGACCTTTTTTGCAGTACAAAGATACGACTTTTCCATAAACCTCCAAACAATCAGAAAAAAAGATGAACAATTTCGATCCAAAAGTGGATTAGCCACTGTAAAGTTTCTTTACACCACTGTAAAGAAACTTTACACTTCGTCTTGAATCTTTAAATTTTAAATCTTTGAATTTTAAATACTTACATTTTTGGCACGGCGATTGCCATGCTAAAAGGCAGTAAAATTATAAACCTGTAAAGCTATGGCAAAGAAATCATTTTTGACCGCACTGCTGGTTGTTATGGCGGTGCTGTGCGCTGAGGCGCAGAACAACAAGGTATGGAAGACTGATACCGTTATCGACGGGAAAGGTAACAAAATCATTACCGTGTATAAGCAAAATAACGTTGCAGAAGGCAACGGCAACATCGTCACGCGTGACATCGATGTGGCGGCGTTCAAGGAAATCAGCATGATATTGCCTGCAACGGTAAACTACAAAGTGGCGGACAACTACTCCTGCCGTGTGACCCTCGATGAGAACCTTTTCGAGTGGGTCGACATCTATCTGAAAGGTGATTGCTTGAGGGTCGAGATGGTCAAGACGTTTCAGCAATCCGACGTGAAGCCGACGAAGTTCCTCATCGAGCTCACCGCCCCGACCTTGGAGGAAATCAGTATAATGGGTAGCGGTGACTTTAATTTCGTTACGCCGTATGAAGCCAAAGAGTTGAAAATCAAATTGACGGGTTCGGGCGATGTGGTTTTCGAGAAAACAGCAAACATCCATGATTTTGATGTGGATGTTGCAGGCTCGGGAAATGTGTTGAGTAAAGAGTTCCATGCTGACTACATGGATATAAGCATCGCCGGATCGGGGAAGATGGTTTGCGAACACCTCCAAGCCAATCACCTGCGTTCAAGTGTCGCTGGTTCGGGCGATGTCATTATCAAGGATGGTAAGGTGAAAAAAGCGAACCTTACTGTGGCGGGTTCGGGCTCCATTGAGGCACGCTGTCAGATGGAATCGATGGACTACAGCGTTGCTGGCACGGGTAGTATCTCTTACCCAGGCGATGTCAAGGCGGTAGGCACCGTAGTAGGCGGCAAGATCAATAAAATCTGGGGAACAGAAAACTGCAAGAAATAAAGTAGTGATGAAAAACCGAAAAAATCTAAAAATCAAACAGTTACTTTTTGAAAAACTTGTAATGGCTTTTGGGCTTGAAAAAGCGGAGAGACTCTTCAAATTATTCGGAATTATCAAGTAAAATCTTTAAAATCATAATATTATGACAAAGAAATCATTACTAACCGCACTATTCGTTTGCATGGCGGTACTTTGCGCGAAGGCGCAAAACATCAGTGGTCGCGTGGTGGACGAAACCAACGCGCCCATTCCATACGCCACCGTCGTGGCGATGCAACTGCCCGACAGCACTTTCCTCGGTGGCGTGACCACCGACAACGATGGCCGTTTCACCCTCGAAACGGCCTGCGACCTGCTGAAAATCAGTTTTGTGGGCTACGAAATGAGATTTGTCAGCCAGCCCAAAGGCAATTTGGGAACGCTGAAAATGAGCGTCGCATCATCGCAATTAAAAGAGGTGACCATTGCGGCCAAGCGACCCGAAATCACCAACCTGCCCGACAGGACAGTGGTCGGGGTGGAAAGCACCTTGCTATCATCGAGTGCCGACGGCATCGACATGCTGAAGAAAACACCCGGCCTTTTGGTGGATGGGCAGAACAACCTCTCCGTCATCGGGCAAGGCTCGCCTATCGTTTACATCAACAACCGGCGCGTGTATTCGATGGACGAGGTCTATAACCTGAACCCGCAAAACATCAAGTCCATCGAAATCATCCACAACCCGTCGTCGCAATACGAGGCCGATGCCACCGCCATCGTGAAAATCGTCACCATAAGGCGCAACGATGATTTTTCGGTGCGTATTGGCGGCACCGTAACCAAGGCGCGAAGGTGGAGCGAGCGTGCCTTTGCCGATGTCACCTTCTCGAAAAACAAGTTTTCGGCCAACCTCTATTACGGATTCAACGGAAGGAAAACACATACCTTCAACAACGAGGACGTGATGGGCTACTCGATGATTGAACACCGAGCCTACAACCTCTCGGAAAACCAAGGCCACAACGCGAAACTGATGCTTGAATACGCGCTGACTCCGAAAATCACCCTCGGTTTGCAGAGCAACAACAACTTGGGCAAAGGGACGAGCCTGCGCGAGCAAAAGACCCATTTCGAGGGACTCAACCACACGAATTTCAAGACCGTGACCAACACCAACGACAAGAGCCTGCGTAGCAACAACACACTGTTTTTCAACTATGACATCGACAGCCTTGGCCAGAACCTCAACGTGACCTTGGACTACACCTACAACCGCTATGATGACGAGGACGCTTTCCGCAACATCGTTGACGGAAGCGAGAGCCAAGGCATCTTGAACCTCAACAAAGGCTACGGCAACACGGGCATCTATGTGGGCAAGGCCGACTACACATTGCCTTTCAGAAACGGCAAAACTACATTTTCGGTGGGAGCGAAATATTCCTTGATTCAAACCGACAACCATGTTGACTTGAGCGGAAACAACACCCTCTTGCAGCACTATCATTCCGACGAGTCTAACGCTGCCGCCTACGCCAGCGTTGCGCACAATTTCTCCGACAAATGGTCGGCCACCGCCGGACTGCGGTTTGAATATGTGGACCGCCATAACTACTTGAACGGTGAACCCCAAGTGGACTACACGAAGCCCGGACTTTTCCCGAACGCCACTGTGCAGTACAAGCCCGCTGAGGGCTATGCGATGGGCGCATCTTATTCGAAGCGCATCGTGCGTCCTTCGTTGGATGCCTTGAATCCCAGCATGTATATTGATTCGCTAGTCAATACGATGGGCAACCCCAACCTCATCAACACCCACATCCATGCGGCGCAGGTGTTCTTCAGTTTCCCCATTTCGCTTTCGCTGCGTTTCGGCTACAATTACGAAATCAATCCCATTTATTGGGAACATTATCAAAGTGTTGATAATCTTGATATGGGAGAAGTCCGTTACAGAAATGGTGACCACTCGCAGAATTTCTACGGCTCCATCGCTTGGAACGGTAACGTCACAAAGTGGTGGTATCTCTACAGTTCCGTTTATTTCGGCAGAAACTATTATGAGAAGATGGAGGACGGCATATTGAAGCAGAACAACAGGAACTTCGCCATGTTTAATGTCAGTAACATGCTGGCTTTGCCTTACGACATTAAGTTCAACTTGGATTTCTATTACATGACACCTTATCCATCGAACGGCGTTACGATTAAGGAACTGTGGAGCCTGTCGGCCAGTTTGGAGAAGAGTTTCTTTGACAACAACCTGACCATTCGGTTGAGTGCCAACGACTTCTTTAACACCACGCTTTATTGGCAGCAGAACATCTTGCGCGGCAATTCCTTGGTCTTCTTTGATGGCGACGGACGCAACATTATGCTGAATGTTACCTACAAGTTTGGTAAATCGAAAGTGAGGCTCAATTCACGCTCGGCGAGTGAGGAGGAGAGAAATAGGTTATGAGAAATAATAATGCCGAGATGAAAAACTGCAATAATCTGAAAATCAACCAAGTGCTTTTCGAAAAGTTGGTAAAGTTCTTCGGACTTGAAAAAGCGGAGAAAATATACAAAAGACTTGTTCGTTTAGACAACAATTAAACAATTAAACAATCAACAATTCAACATCATGAGAATCTATAAAAAAGGCAAGACCTCCCTCGTGTCTTCCATCCTGAATATCTTGGGCTTGACGGCTGCCTTCGCCGCGCTCTACATCATCCTCGTGCAGGTGCACCACGACCTCACCTACAACAAGGCACTCAAGGACAGCGACCAGATTTATGTCCTTACAAAGAAAGAAATCAATCAAAGTGAATACTCCTCTTATATGAACCGTCCTATGGGAGAGTATGTGCTTAATGCTTCCCCTGACATTGAAGCCGGCGGCTGCGGTAAAATCATGGGCAATCCCATTGCGGTTCGGGTAAGCGATGATCAATCCCCTGTGTCCATCTCGATATCTGCCATGAACAAAGGCGCTCGCGATGTGTTCGGTTTCGAACTGGTGGCTGGCAACTGGGATGATCTGACAGGCACTGGCTTCGCCCTTTCGGAATCAGCGGCAAAACGCCTTGGAGTCCAAGTGGGTGATGTGATGCAGTATTATGATGGATCTGCGTGGCAGGGGATATCCATCGTGGCCATCTATAAAGACATGCCGAAGCACAGCGACCTTTCCTCTTTCGAAATGCTTACCGATATGGGTGATAATTGCCTCGACGACTGGAAGGAGTTTTCGTTCAACTATTTTTTGAAACTTCGTAAAGGCGCCGATCCCAAGGCGATTACCGAAGTGGCAATGCCTGTCGTCAAGCAGTTTTTCAGTGAGATGAATGGTGGCATTGAGGTTACGGACGATGATGTCAAGTTCGGGCTTTACCCCGTGCGGCTGACCGATATGTACTTCGACAGCAATTCCTATTATGCCCCTGGAAAGGCGGGCAACAGAACCACAACAATCACTTTGCTCGTCATCGCCATTTTTGTAGTACTCATCGCTTTCATCAACTACATCAACTTCTTCTTCGCCATGGTGCCGTTGCGCCTGCGGAGCATCAATACACGCAAGATATTGGGCAGCAGCCGTTTCCAATTGATAATGTCGTCGGTGGGCGAATCGGTGCTGATGGTGGTCATTGCCTTGGGTTTGGCGGTGGCTGTAGTCACCTTGTTCAGGCAATCCACCTTGGCCTCGATGATTGACACTTCTCTCGATTTCGGCCAAAACTGGGGTGTCGTGGCTTTGACCATTGGTTTGGCGTTGCTTATCTCGGTGGTCGCCAGCCTCTATCCAGCCTTGTTCGCCACCTCGTTCAACCCCGCTTTTGCCTTGAAAGGCACCCTCGGCACTACACAGAAGGGCAAGGCATTCCGCATCGGCTTGATTGGCTTGCAGTTCACCGTTTCCATCGTCCTGATTATCTGTGCGATATTCGTCTCCGAGCAACGTCGTTTTATGATGAATCACGAAATGGGCTTCAACCAAGAATGTCTTTTGCAGTCGCAGGTGTCGTGGGACCTTGCCACCAACCGAGAAGTCGTTGAGAGTCAGTTGTTGGCCGATGCGGCTATCAAGGACATCGCATGGGGTGATGGGCCTTTCGTAAATGATTATCGCATGCAATGGGGACGCACAGTGCGTGGCGAGGATGCCGGTTGGGATGTCTATCCCGTTTCGTGGAACTTCTTGCGCTTCATGGGTATTGACATCGTGGAAGGCCGCGATTTCACGGAAGCCGACGAGCATTCCACGGGTACGTATATCTTCAACGAAACTGCACGGGACGTATATAAAATCACCCTTGAAGACCAGATTGGAGGGCATGATGGCCAAGTCGCTGAGATTGCCGGTTTCTGTAAGGACTTCAACTTTGCTTCGTTGCGTCAAGAGATTAAACCTTTTGCATTCTATGTTTACGGCAAAGATCCGTGGCATATTTGCAATAGGCTGTATATCCGCACCGAGGCTGGTGTGGATGTCCCCACCCTGATGGAGCGCATAAGGAATACCCTCAACGACCTCGACCCCAATATGGGTAACGAAATATCATACGATGTTTGGTCTTTCTCACAATCCATTGAGAACCAATACAAAAAGGAGCAAAACCTCTCGAAGTTGGTCACGCTGTTCACGATTTTGGCCATCGTCATCTCGTTGATGGGCGTGTTCGGTTTGGTGATGTTCGAAACGGAGCACCGCCGCAAGGAAATCGGCATCCGTCGTGTGCATGGGGCAACGGTGGGGCAGATTTTGGCGATGTTTAACTCGCGCTTTGTAAAAGTTGTGATGGTGTGCTTCGTCATCGCCGTGCCCGTGAGCATCGTCATCATGCGGCGTTATTTGGAGGGCTTTGCCTATCAGGTGCCGCTGCACGTTTGGGTGTTTGCACTTGCGTTGTTGGCAGTTTTGGGTGTAACGATAGCGGTGGTCACCTTGCGCAGTTTGCGGGCGGCTACGATGAATCCGGTGAAGTCACTACGCAATGAATAATATAAAGAACTACGGATTGTACGGATTAAACGGATGTTCGATAAGAAATTTGAAGGACGCAAGCGTCCGATTTGTACAGATTCCTGCTGGCGTTAGCTTATCCGTAAGAATTGGATGCTTGCATCCCAAAAATTTTCGGAATTATGTCCGTGAAATCCGTGGAATCCGTAGTTTGTTTGCGGACAACTATGGATAATCAAGTGAAATTGATGCAAAATGAATAGTTTTGTGGGTTTTGTGACAAAATAGTTGTATCTTTGCAATTGCTAAAATATAATCATTTAGTGGTTAAAAATGGATATAACTAATAATATATTGTCATTTGATATTGTCTCACCAGAAGGCAAGGCCATGGCTTTGGCGGAACGGGTGAAAGCACGCCGTTTGGAGATGAACCTGACGCAGGAAGGACTTTCTGTGCGGTCGGGATTGCCTTTGGCGACCTACCGCCGCTTTGAGCGGACGGGCAAGATTTCTTTGGACGGACTGCTCCATGTGGCCTACGCATTGGATGCCTTGAACGACTTTGACCGTTTGTTTGACTCGCACAAATATGCCACGTTGGATGAGGCACTTAGTGCCACCACAACAAACAGAAAGCGAGGGAAACGCAATGAGTGAAAAGATAGTTGAAGTAACGCTAGGCTCCCGTAAAGTCGGGCGGATAGCCTTGGACAGAGACGGTCGCGCTTTGTTCGAATACGATGCGGACTGGATTCGGAATGGCTTTTCCATCTCGCCGTTTCACTTGCCGTTGGAATCGAGGTTGTTTACTGCCGACGCGAGACCTTTTGACGGCAACTTCGGCGTGTTCGACGACAGCCTGCCCGACGGCTGGAGTGCATTGGTGCTCGACCGTTATCTGAGGTCGCAAGGCAAGTCATTGGCTTCGTTGGATTTGTTGGAGCAACTGATGTTTGTCGGTAGCCGTGGGCGTGGTGCCTTGGAATACCATCCCGATCTAAGCACCGTTGACGAGCAGGTCATCATCGACCTCGACCACATGGCGGAAGAGTCGCAGCGGGTATTGAATACCGACTATTCAGATGACCTCGACAAGGCTTGGCGGCGCGGCGGCTCCTCGGGCGGCACACGACCCAAAGTGTTTGTGCATCACGACGGCGCCGAGTGGTTGGTGAAGTTCCGCGACCGCACCGACCCGCCCAATGTAGGCAGAATCGAATATGAGACCTCCCTGCTGGCTCGCGAATGTGGCATTGAGATGGCCGAGACCCGACTTTTCGAAGGAAAATACTTCGGCTCAAAGCGCTTCGACCGTACCGATGACGGCGGCAAACTGCACGTTATCAGTCTCTCCGCCCTGATGAACCTCGATTATCATCTGCCCACCGCCGATTACGGTCATCTGTTCTGGGCTTGCAGCCAGCTCACACATTCCGTCAAGGAACTGTGGAAGGTGTTCCGCCTGATGGCGTTCAACCTCATCATCGGCAATTGCGACGACCATGTAAAGAACTTTGCTTTCATTCGTCGCAATGATGTTTGGCAGTTGGCTCCTGCCTACGATGTGCTGCCCTGCGAAGGCTTGGGTGGCTTCCACAGCCTTTCCGTGAATGGCAACTACAAAGATCCCGGGAAAACGGACGCTGTTCTGCTTGCCGTAAAGTTCGGGCTGCGAAAGGATGAGGCCGAAGAAGTGTTTGAAGAAATCGCTTCTATGGTTAAGGGGAACCCAGTGATGGCGTTGAAGAAGGAATGAAAATTGGTAAAATATCGCAATCTAAATCTTTGAAATTGGTAAAATACCGCAGTCTAAATCTTTGAAATTGGTAAAATATCGCAATTTAATCAACCGGTTTATGATTGGTGTCTTGAATTGAAACTATAAAAAGACCCATGAAGTCCCGACTGTAAAGTTTCTTTACACCCACTGTAAAGAAACTTTACACTTTTACAAAAGCGAAAATTGTATCTTGTTGATTCATATTGTTTTACAAATTTGGCACGGATTATGCCATACGACATACAACAATTAAACAATTAAACAGTTAAACAATCAACGATTCAACAATAATGAGCAGCTACTTGAAATTCCTCTCCCGAAACAAACTTTACAGCATCATCGAGGCCATTGGCCTGACGGTGAGCCTCGCCTTCGTGGTCATCATCTTTTGCTATGTGACACAACATATCGTCATCACGCGTGAAAACCCACATAGAAAGGAGATATATTGTGTGGCTTTGAATGACATAACCCTGTTCGAATACGGAATGAAGATGAGCATAGGGGAAAGCATCCCTGAAATTGAAGCAATCACCGAGTGTGGCTTCATCTATGGCACAGAGATGAAGGCAGATGAGTTAATGCTAATGCCAAGCGTGTTGGGCTGCGACTGTGACTTTTTTAACTTTTTTCCTGTCCAGTTATCAGAAGGCAAACCCGAACAAATTGACGATGTTT
>CAMJHP010000074.1 GCA_946405575.1 uncultured Bacteroidales bacterium
TTGGTGATATATTGGTAAAGTTTCTTCATTCTGAAAATAACGCTGCAAAATTAGAAAAATTCTATCTTTGCAGAAAATTTCCTTACTATGAACCAACTTGATTATTTCAAAGGCCTTAACTTGGCCATTACCATCAGCGCCAAAGACGGCGAAATCCTTTACCAAAACGACAGCTCCATCGAAGTGAACGGCGACGCCCGTGGCCGCGACTTGATGAAATGCCACAACGAACGCTCACAGCAAATCATCCGCCATCTTTTGGATGATGCCGCCACCAATGTCTACACGATTTCAAAGAAGGGCAAAAAGAAATTGATTTACCAGACGCCATGGTACGAGGACGATGCCAAGCAGGTCGTAGGTGGGCTCATTGAGTTCTCCATCATACTGCCGGAAGAGATGCCTCATTACGATAGAGGATAATTTCTTTTGTTACTGTGTGTCGTATGGTTTTTTTTGCAGTTGAGTAACTGTTCAAAATTAAGCTGCATTTATAAGTTTCTTAGCTGTAGGCTATCAGCGCGGTAGCACTATGGCTGACTGCTGACGGCCAATTTCTCTTGCCTTTTATGTAAACTAGTTCTGCTTATCTACTTTCTATATTCATAGACATATCATCAATCCCGACAGTTATGTCACTCTCGAAGAGCTTGATTTGCGTGGTAATAACCTGAAGGGCTGTGACACAGAAAAAAGAAAGAATCCCGTCAGTGATGGCGGGATTCTTCGCTTATAGTGCTGTTGAGACGTTGCGCGAAACGTCTTTATTTCGTCACCAAATTATAAGTGTCCTGTGCGATGACAAATTCCTCATCGGTAGGATACACCACCACGGTGACCTTTGAGTTAGGTGTGCTGATGACACCGGCGTCGCCAATGATTTCCTTGTTCATGGCAGCGTCGAATTCGATGCCGAGGCCTTCCATATTTTCGAGGATGGCTTCACGCATGAACCAAGCGTTCTCACCGATACCGCCGGTCATCACGATGATGTCGGCACCGTTCATTACGGCCATATAGGCACCGATGTACTTCTTCACGCGGTGGGCGAACATATTGAAAGCATAGGTGCAGCGCTCGTCGCCTTCTTCTTTGGCTGCACGCACATCGCGCATATCCTGCTTGCCACCTGTGATGCCTACGAGACCTGACTTCTTATTGACTAAGGTGTTCATCTCCTTGGTGTTGAGGCCTTCCTTGTCCATAATGTACATAAAAGCACCCACATCGAGGTCGCCAGTACGGCTGCCCATAACGAGGCCTTCAACGGGGGTGAAGCCCATCGAGGTCTCCACCGACTTGCCGTATTCGACGGCGGCGATGGAAGCACCACTTCCGAGGTGGCAGGTCACAATCTTTGACTTCTTCCAGTCCTTGCCGACGAAGGCTGCAGCCTTCTCGGCTACATACTTGTGGCTGGTGCCGTGGAAGCCGTAGCGGCGCACGCGATACTTCTCGTAGTATTCATAAGGCAGAGCATAGAGATATGCCTCGGGCGGCATAGTGCTATGGAATGAGGTGTCGAACACAGCGGCCATTGGGATACCAGGGAGCACTTCCTTCATGGCTGCGATGCCTTGCAAGGCACCTGGATTGTGCAGCGGGGCAAGGTCGACGAGGTCTTTGATCATTTCTACGACATTGTCATCGATGAGGACGCTGTGGGAGAACTTCTCACCACCGTGGGCTACGCGGTGACCGACAGCATTGATTTCCTTCAGGTCTTTGATGACACCCATCTTCGGGTCGACCAAAGCTTTCAGTACCAGCTTGATACCTTCAGTGTGGTTCGGGATGGGGAGTTGCTCGTAGTATTTCTCACCGTTGTATTTGTGGGTGAATTCGCCCATTTCGAGGCCGATGCGCTCGAGCAAACCCTTGGCCAGCAGGCGTGATGAATTGGCATTTTCCATTTCCAGTAATTGGTATTTAATGGAGGAACTGCCACAGTTTAAGACTAATATTTTCATGTTGAATTGTTGATTGTTTATTTGTTTAATTGTAGTTGTTAATTGGCCTGCGACCAAGAAATCTATCAAAAATCAAAACAAAATCATAGAAATCTGATTTTGAGATATTTTTAGAGATTTTTGAACGATTTCTTGCGAAGCAATCCCCTACATGTGATTATTTCTGTTTCTGTGCAATAGCCTGATTGCAGGTAATTGCGACCAGTTTATACACGTCGTCGATTGAGCAGCCACGGCTGAGGTCGTTGCAGGGCTTGGCGAGGCCTTGCAGCACAGGACCGACAGCTTCGGCACCGGCCAGACGTTGCACGAGTTTGTAGGCGATGTTGCCGACTTCAAGGCAGGGGAATACAAGCGTGTTGGCCTTACCGGCGACGGGACTTCCTGGAGCCTTGCTGGCACCCACCGAGGGTACGATGGCGGCATCAGCTTGCAGTTCACCATCGAGGACGAGGTCGGGACGACGCTCCTTGGCGATGCGGGTGGCTTCGATGACCTTGTCGACGACCTCATGTTTGGCGCTACCCTTGGTGGAGAAGCTCAAAATAGCAGTGATGGGGTCAATCTTGGCGATAGCCTTGGCAGTGTCGGCGGTACAGATGGCGATTTCGGCCAATTGCTCGGCTGTCGGCATCGGTGTGACGGCGCAGTCGGCGAAGACCATACGGCCATTGGTGCCGTATGGGCATCCCTCGGGCAGGAACATCGTGAAGGCACCGCTGACGCATGTCACGCCGGGCACGGTCTTGATGATTTGTAAGGCAGGTCGGAGCATATCACCAGTGGTGCTGCGGGCACCGCTGACGAGACCGTCGGCCTCACCAGCCTTGACCATCAATATTCCGAGATACATAAAGTTCTGGGCTAAGTCATCAGCTTGTTCGGGGGTCATACCCTTGGCCTTACGGAGTTCGTAAAGTAGATCTGCATATTTCTGCTTGTCGGGGTTGTTTTTCGGGTCGATGATGCGAGCCTTGCCGATGTTTTGGAGACCAAATTCTGCGGTCATTTCCTTGATTTTATCGGCAGGACCGATAAGTATGATGTCAGCTACTCCGTCAGCCAAAAGGCGGTCGGCGGCTTTCAGGGTACGGGGCTCGTCGCCCTCGGGGAGCACAATGCGTTGCTTGTTGGCTTGGGCATTGGCAATGATTTCTTGCATTAAATCCATTTTGTGATGTTTAATTTTGATTGTTTATTGTTGAATTGTTGAATTCTTTGATTGTTTATTGTTGAATTGTTGAATTCAAAGATTAGACCTGCAAAGTTAGGAAAACTTTGTCTTGATTTGCAAATAATCCATTATTTTTGCAGCGGAAAAAATGAGTCATTTATGCCTCCATACCCTGACATATTCTATAGGAATCCCTTTGCTGATACAATTCAACCTGCTGATACAGTGAATGTTGATAGTGCTTTTGCCTGCGATAGTATGGTGCCGAGCTTTATAACTTCGGGATTCCAAGGCACGCTAACACCTTTGGTGCGTATGAGCTATGAAATCCTCCAGGGTTGGAATTTAGCATTGCTAGGGTTGTTGTTGCTGCTTATCGTTGTCAATAAGCAACTCTATCCACGTCAATTCCGTCAGGTGCTGACTGTGCCTGGTGGCGTGGCTCACACCAACCAACTTTTGCGCGAATGGAACCCTATGCGTAGCTTTCTTTGCGTTTCTTTCACTTTGGGGTATATCTTGATCATAGCCCTTTTTGTGCAGAAGAGTTGCGTGGTACTTTCACATGATGTATTGAAATACAATGGTTGGTCGATGTTTTGGACTCTCTGCACGGGGGTGACGGGTTGGGTGCTTCTTCGCTATCTGATGCTGCATTTTGTCAACTGGCTTTTCAATACCCACGATACCGTCGACCGGCAGATGACAGTCCAGTTTTCCGTTTCTATCCTCACGCTTATCGTGATGATTCCTCTCGTACTTCTCTTGATATACAATCCAATAAAATTCTTTGTGTGGATGGGCTTTTGTTTATTGGGATTAGCGGCGTTTTTTAGGCTCATTTTGGGCATTATTGAAACTAGGATTGCAACAAAAATATCTTCGTTTTATATTTTTTTGTATTTTTGCACCCTCGAAATCGCACCCATTGCAACCCTCGTGACAGCAGGTTGGCGCTATTTTAGTCAGGGAACTGTATTTTAGCGAGTTAGGATGCTTGGATGTGGAAAAATTGAGTATTTTAGACGTTCTATAGAAGAAGAAAAAGATGAAGATTAAGTCAATTTTGGTGTCGCAACCCAAGCCTGCCGACATTTCTAAAACGCCCTTTGCCGATATGATGAAGAAGTATGGAGTGAACTTCACTTTCGAGAAGTTCATCAAGCTCGATGATGTTACGGCAAGCGAACTTCGTCAAGAACACATCAAACTCCCGGAATACACTGCCATTATCCTGACTAGCCGTAATGCCATTGACCATTTCTTCAGAGTGGCTAAGGAAATGCGTTATGCTGTTCCCGAGACTTTGAAGTATTTCTGCATCAATGAGTCGACAGCATTTTACTTGCAACGTTATGTGCAGTATCGCAAACGTAAAGTATTCTATGGCAATCAGACATTGAATGACCTTGTCGATATTATGAAGAAGCACAAGGACGAGAAATATCTTTACTGTTGCTCAGATATCAGCTCTGATGCAACAATTGACTTGCTGACTGCAGCCAAACTCAACTTCACTAAAGCCGTGATGTTCCGCACTGTGCCTGCTGACTTGAAGGATGTGGTGAAAATCAAGGATTACGATATGTTGGTTTTCTTCAGCCCTATGGGCATCCAGTCGCTCAAAGTGAACTTCCCTGATTTCGAGCAGAAAGAGGTTGCCATCGGCGGTTTTGGCGATGCCACCTGCCAAGCCATCATCGATGCAGGCTTCGAACTCAACTTCCGTGCCCCTACCGAGACGGCTCACTCTATGACTATGGCGATTGAGGAGTATCTTGTTGCAGAACAGAAAAAAAGTAAAAAGAAGTAAACTACCTGTCTTCCCAAGCGTTTCATATTATGACGGCCACGGAGGGACTCCCGAAATACGAGCGAATCTGTAAGGAAAACGACATTCAGACGCTTTTCGATAAAGGTCGTGGTGTTAGTGTCTATCCTTTTCGAGTCATTTACTTTTTTCGACATGTTGAAAGCCGTCCTGTCACTGTGCGTGTACTGGTTTCGGTTTCCAAAAAGCGTTTCCATCATGCATTTAAGCGCAACTATGTGAAACGTCTGATGCGTGAAGCATGGCGGCGTAGCAAGGGTTCACTTTATGAAATCTGCCAAAGGGATAATATTTCGGTAGATGTCGCGTTAGTGTATACGGCTATGGTCATCCACAGCTATGAGGAAATGCTGGCCAAGACGAAGAAAGCCGTTTGTGAGATTGTAAACAAATATGAAACGCATAGCAAAACTGCCCGCTAAATTCTTGATTCTGCTGATCAGGCTCTATCAGGTGACCTTGTCGCCATGGCTTGGGAAGAGTTGCCGATATGTTCCGACTTGTTCCAACTACGGTATTGAGGCCATAGAGAAATACGGCTTCTTCAAGGGCGGCTGGCTCACCTTTAAGCGCATCCTCTCCTGCAACCCTTGGGGAGGTAGCGGATACGACCCAGTACCATAATTAGTTTAGAGTTAAAAGTTTAGAGTTAAAAGATCAATGAAATGAAAACTGCAATACTTACATTAGCTTTGCTGGTGGTTCTTCCTTTTGGTATGTTGGCCCAAGAGAAACAGAACAATTTCGAAATCGCCAAGAGCCTCGATATCTACAACAGCGTCATGAGAGAGCTTAACTTGAACTATGTTGACGAAATCAACCCAGGCGAACTTAACGAGACAGCTATCAAGGCGATGCTTGATGGCCTCGATCCTTACACGGTATTCATCCCTGAATCCGATATTGAAAACGCCAAATTCATAACTACAGGAGAATATGGTGGCATAGGTGCTCTTATCCAATACGATGGTGAGTTCACCCGCATTTCCGATCCTTATTATGGCTGGCCTGCTCAAAAAGCTGGCATCATCGCCGGTGACGCAATTCTCGAAGTGAATGGCGTGGATTGCAAAAAGAAAAACACCCAAGAGGTCAGTGACTTATTGAAAGGTCAGCCAGGCACTGAGGTGACTATGAAAATTAAACGTTATGGTGTGGAGAAACCATTAGAGATCAAGTTGAAGCGTGAGAAAGTGAAAATCGATAATATACCATATTATACTGTGTTTGACAACGGAATCGCTTACCTTTCTTTGAGTGGCTTCACCCGTGATGTTGCCAAAGAAATGAAGGAAAAACTTGTTGAGATGAAGAAAAACTATGAGTTGAAAGGCTTCATCCTCGATTTGCGTGGCAATGGTGGTGGACTGATGAATGAGGCGGTTGACATTGTCAATCTGTTTATTCCCAAAGGTAAAGCTGTGGTTTCGATGAAGGGCAAGGCAGCCAATGCCAACAGTTTGCATCCGACCACTAATGATCCTGTCGATTTGGAAATACCTTTGGCAATCCTCGTGGATGGCAGCAGCGCTTCGGCCAGCGAGATTGTGGCCGGGGCCATCCAGGACTATGATCGTGGCATAATCATTGGGCAGCGCACTTTTGGTAAGGGATTGGTACAAAACATCTTACCTTTGAGTTATAATGCCCAAATGAAAGTTACTGTGGCACATTACTACATTCCCAGTGGCCGCTGCATTCAGGAAATCGATTACTCGCATAAGAAAGACACTACACAGACAAAGAACGACACCCTTGGCAGGGCTTTCAAAACTATGGGCGGTCGCACTGTTTATGAAGGTCATGGCATCACGCCCGACGTGAAGGTCACCCGCGACCCGTATGCTACAGTGACAGCTTATCTTTATGGCAAGAACTATATCTTTGACTATGCCAATAAGTACTTTAGCGAGCATAGGAGTATTGATTCTGCCGACCGTTTCCAAATCGATGAGGCCACCTATCAAGACTTTATGAAGTTTGTGAAAGACAAAAACTTCACGTATACCACCGAAAGTGAGAAAGCCATCGAGAAACTGAAGAAAACCGCCAAGGAGGAAGGTTATCTCGACAAAATACAACCGCAAGTGGATCAGCTGGAGAAAAATCTCGCTACCGAAAAGGCCAACGATTTGCTCAACAACCGCAATGACATAGAGGAATTGCTACGTTCCGAGATTGTGGGTCGTTACTATTACCAGAAAGGTCGCATAGTCGCCTCTTTAAAAGAAGACCTTGACTTGAAGCGTGCTTTTGAAATCCTGCTCAATACCAACGGAAAGGACGAATACAATAGTATTTTGAGCGGCAACTGATGACGATGCAAGCATCCATACGACCCTATCTGAATCAAGCCTATCTTATTGGGTTGTTGATGGTAGCGGTGGGACTTACCTTGTCGCCCTTCCTGATGGGTATGTCGCAATTTTGGTTGGTCCTTGTTTGGCTTGTTGATGGTTTTGGTACAAAAACCATCAATGACAAGCTTAAGCGCTTTGGGTACAACAAAGCTGCGGTCTTTCTTGTCGCGTTCTATCTGATGCATATTGTCGGCCTGCTTTGGACCTCTGATTTCCAGTATGCTATGAAAGACCTTCGCGTCAAATTGCCCATCTTGGTTATGCCTTTTGTCTTGTCGAGTATGGAACCGCTTGACCGAAAGCGTTTCGACTTTGTGATGCTTGTGTATGTGCTGTCGGTCTTCATCGCTACATTGTTCAGCAGCGCATCCTATTGGCGTCGTGATTATGAGGATGTTCGCGAAATATCACATTTTATCAGCCATATTCGTTTCTGTCTCAACATTGTTTTCTGCATTGCCATCATCGGGTGGTATATGGTAAAAACCAAAGTCTCTGTGTCTCGCCAAAAGGTCGAAGGACCGACCAAAGTAAAATTTCCCGTTCCAGCTTTTAGTGCGAAATATGCCATCAATCGTTATCTGCAATCCTTCTTGCTTTTTTGGTTTGTATACCAAATCTACATCCTTGAATCTCTTTCGGGATATGTGATTTTTGTGGCAATTACCATTATTTCAGCTGTTTATATCTTCTTACGGTGGAAAAAGAGCAGAGCTTGGCATATTGCTGTTGGAGCGACAGCCATAGCCGTATGCATCATCGGGGTTGGCATCACTATGCATTTTGTGAAGCCTTTGTTGAAGGTGGAGCCTGTGGATTTCAACACTTTGGAGAAGAAAACTGCTTTGGGCAACGACTATTGGCACGACACGGTGTATAATCCAATTGAGGATGGCAAATATGTGGGATTGTATTATTGCAGGAAAGAGTTGCAGGAGGCCTGGCCTCATCGTAGTGGTCTGCCTTTGGAAGGAATGACTCTCAATGGCGAGAATCTTGAGGCTACTTTGGCTCGTTATCTCACTTCCAAGGGTCTTCGCAAGGATGCCCAAGGTGTAATGGCATTAACTGATGAGGATATCCACAGTATTGAGCAGGGGATGGCCAACTATAACAACTGGAAGCATCCTGGATTGCGCGCACGCCTCTCTTCGACTATATTTGAATACAATCTATATCGCCGTTTCAATAACCCCAATGGCGGTTCACTCTCGCAACGTATTGAGTTCACAAGAGCTTCGTTCCATATCATAAGGCAGCATCTTTGGTTCGGAGTGGGTACTGGCGATGTGCCTCAGGCTTTTGCCCAGACTTACGATGAGATACATTCTCCTTTGAAAGAAGAGTTTCGTTTTCGTGCTCACAATCAGTATCTTGCAATTTCGGTGGCTTTCGGTTTGGTGGGACTGGCGTTTTTCATATTCGTACTGTTTTATCCTTGGTTCTCGTCTAGGCAGCACCGCACTTATTTATATATGGTGTTTCTCTGCATTATGCTGCTCTCTATGTTTCCTGAGGATACGTTGGAGACGCAAGCTGGTGTCACGCTGTTTGCTTTCTTTGAATCCTTGCTGTTGTTTGCCATGCCACAAAATAGTGTAGATGTCAACCAGTAATGTTTTTTTCCTTATCTTTGCGGCATCATGTATGAAAATTAAGCCAAGATGAGGAAAGAACAATTTATTTGTCCCTACGAGGTTTATGATTCGAAGGAAGAACTTCCGCAACAGGATGCTGAGCTGTTGCAACGTGCCCATGATGCGGCACGTAATGCCTATGCGCCTTATTCCAAGTTTAATGTGGGTGCAGCTGTGCGACTGGCCAACGGTGTCATCGTTTTGGGTAACAATGTTGAGAATGCTGCTTATCCCAGCGGCTTGTGTGCCGAGCGTGTGGCGATGTTCGCGGCTATGGCGCAGTATCCTGGAGTACCTTTTGAGGCTTTGGCAGTGACGGCGTGGTCGGCCACAAAAGCCATCGACGAGCCTGTCGCCCCATGTGGGGCTTGTCGTCAGGTGATGGTGGAGGTAGAGCAATTCTCAAAACGCCCCTTACGTGTGCTCTGTCAAGGCGATACGGGTGTCGTCATGGTCTTTGACGGAATCGAGTCGCTGATGCCGTTTATCTTTTTGGATAAGTTCCTTTAATCGTTTTCCTCCTTGGGGAGGACGTGATTGGACTCGGGCACCAGTGTGGGCAGTGCCCTTTTCCAACTCCACACGGTGAGTGCGACTGTGATTATTGCACTTGCTGCGATAATCCAGATATTATGTGTCTCCCCAAAATGCTCCACGTCTTCGATGATACCCTTGTTTCCAAGATAATAGATGACAACGGATGCTCCATTGTTGGTGAAGTGCATTAGCATACTGGTCCAAAGTGAGTTGGTGATGTAAAACATATAGCCTAACAGCATGCCGAGGAACATACGTGGCAGGAATCCGTAGAATTGGAAATGGATAAATGAGAAAATGGCTGCTGAGAGAATAATGGCTATGTGCGGATTCATTTTTCGTGTCAACGATTGTTGCAACACGCCACGGAAAGTCATTTCCTCACCGATTGCAGGTATCAACGCGATGATGACAAAGTTGAGAAGCATTCCGCCGAAAGTGTCTACATCTAACATATCCTCAGTGAATACTTTGGCTGTTTCTTCCAAGTCTTTCATCCATTCTTCGATACGTGAAAAAGCACCACCTAAGGTCATACTTTCATTCCAAGTTGTCAGGGTTGTGGTGACAGGTATGGATACAAACATTAAGGCTATACCGATGAAAACAAGCCAACGCGGTGGTGTGGGCTTGCGGAACCCCAAGGCCTGCATCTGGTTTTCTTTGCGTGTGATGAAATAGTATACTATGGGGGGCATAACGAACATCATAATAGATGAGAGGCCTTGTGCGATTCTCATTCCTGTATCGCCAGCAAACACTAATATTGCAGAAAGTGCTACACCAATTAAACTGCAGATTAACAGAATAATAAGAAACAGGAAGAGCCGCATCCATAAAGATTGCTTCAAGTTTTCGATAAACAAATTGTCTTGCATGGTCGATTGATTTTGTTGCAAAGATACACTTTTTGTATTTTTGCTGCATCATTATTAGTATATGACTTTGTGTACTTTGCGAGGAAGAACAATGAAGCAAATCGAAGATTGGCTACGCCAAATTGGAGATTTCCAACAAGGTTAATCCAGAAGACTCGTTTCTGGACTGTTTTGTACTTCGCAGTAACGCAAAGTGACGACAAGAACGGTTTCTTAATCAATAAAGAAAACTATGTATAAAATTGGTCCTCTTGAATTTCCTCAATATCCGCTGCTCCTTGCGCCTATGGAAGACGTGTCGGACCCTCCATTCCGCTACGTCTGCAAGCTATTTGGTGCTGACGTGGTCTACTCCGAGTTCATCTCCGCCGACGGTCTTATCCGCGACTCGGTGAAAAGCATCAAGAAACTTGACTTCGAGGAGTTTGAGCGTCCTGTAGGCATTCAAATCTTTGGCAATGCAGTCGAGCCTATGGTAGAAGCAGCGCGTTATGCTGAGACTGCCCATCCCAATATCATCGATATCAATTTTGGCTGCCCGGTGAAGAAGGTGGCTTCGAAAGGTGCTGGTTCAGGCATTATGAACGACATCCCCAAGATGGTGGCTATCACCAAAGCTGTTGTTGAAGCAGTGAAGACCCCCGTGACAGTGAAAACGCGATTAGGTTATGACAATGAGCACCGTGAAATTGTCGATATTGCCGAGCGCCTTCAAGATGTGGGTATTGCCGCTCTAACTATTCATGGACGCCTGCGCACCACCAAATACAGCGAGCCCGCCGACTGGACCTTGATTGGTGTGGTGAAAAACAATCCAAGGATGCACATTCCCATCATTGGCAATGGCGACGTGGTGGATGGACCTTCAGCGAAATACTACAAGGAAACATTTGGCGTGGATGGCCTTATGATAGGCCGCGCCTCATATGGCAATCCATGGATTTTCAGTCAGATAAGACACTATTTGGAGACGGGAGAGGAACTGCCCTTGCCTGATGTGGCGGAACGTGTGCGCGTTAGTAAGATCCATTTACAACGTTCTATCGAGTGGAAAGGCGAGCACATTGCCATCTTGGAAATCCGTAAACACTGGGCATCCTATTTTAAGGGGCTACCCAATTTCAAGCCGTTTAAGATGAGGCTGATGGAAACGCTTTCGGTTGAGGAGGTTTATAGAGTTTTGGATGAGATTAGTAGTTACTATAGCTAATAGCCTATAGCTAGCCCTACGGAGCCATAGTCAAACAACCCCTTCTTTCAAAACCCCATTCACAAACAAATTCCTCACCAGTTCCTCCCTACTGATATGATAAGTGCGAATGCCTAATGATTGGGCAACCTCGATGTTTGCCGCTGTGTCATCAATGAAAAGCGTCTCTTCGGGCACAAGACTTTCATGGTCAAGAATTAGTTCGAAGAAACGTGGGTCGGGTTTCTCTAGATGTTCGGCGAAGGAGAAATATGATTTGTTGAATAGTTCGTCAAACTCATTGTAACCGAAACGTAGCTGTAGGTCTCTGATATACAAATCGTAATGGATGACATTGGTGTTGCTCATCAAGAAAATCTTGTAGTGTTTCTTGATTTTTTCAATTGCTTCAACGCGCTCGTGGGGAATGTCCAGCAGCATAGCGTTCCAGATGGAATCAAATTTCTGGTCAGTCATTTTTTCTAATCCGAGAAGTGCTTTAGCTTTTTTGCGGAAGGTGGGGGCGGTGTAGATGCCAGTGTTGAATTTGCTCATAATGTCCATAAATTCCTTTGAATGAGCAAGTTCCGAAGTATTGATGCCAATTTTTTCTAGTTCCTTATACACGATGGTTTCATCAATGTCAAGGATAACACCGCCGAGGTCGAAGATAATGTTCTTGATTTTTGTGCTCATTTTTGAGAAAATTTCAGTGTAATTCGATGCAAAATTGTAAATTTGCAGCGCAAAAAGCAAGAAAAAAGGCTGAAATCTTTGCTTTGAACTTGTTTTTTTGCGGTCCCATAGCGCAGTTGGTTAGAGCAACTGACTCATAATCAGTAGG
>CAMJHP010000075.1 GCA_946405575.1 uncultured Bacteroidales bacterium
CGAAGGCTGCTTTTTCGTGAAATGGAACGATGACGTCACCGACAACCCACGCACCGTTACTGTCACCAAAGACATCACCTACACCGCCTACTTTGCCGAGAAGACCGACGAAATCTTTTCCGTCACAGTCAACTCGAACAACGAAGCATGGGGCTCTGTCACAGGCAGTGGCACTTACCCATCTGGTGCCACAGCGACCCTTGCAGCGGTTCCATCCGAAGGTTACCATTTCGTGAAATGGAACGATGACATCACCGACAACCCACGCACCATTGTTGTCGCCCATGACATTATCTACACTGCCTATTTCGCCGAGAATGCTGGCGGCACCTTCTCTATCTCCGGCAAGGTGCAGAAGGGCCCCTTCGTGACTGGCACTACCATTACCATCAACGAACTCAACGAAAGCCTCGGACAGACGGGCAAGTCGTTTACCACCTCCATCACCTCCGACGATGGCTCCTTTAGCCTCAGCAACATCGAGATGGAATCGAACCTGGCCTTGCTCTCCGGCAATGGCTACTACTTCAACGAAGTGCTTGGTCAGCTTTCGTCATCCCAAATCACCTTGCAAGCCATCACCGACTTGACTGATGAAGAAACGGTCAACATCAACGTGCTGACACACATCACCAAAGCTCGTATCGAGACGCTCGTTGGCGAAGGAATAAGCTTTGCCGATGCCAAACGGAGGGCCGAGGGCGAATTCCAAGACTTCCTCGGCGTGACTGAGCATTTCAGCGAAGGCTTCGAACAAATGTCCATCGCCTCGAATGGCGACTTCAACGCTATGTTACTTGCTTTCTCCATCATCCTGCAAAGGCCTTCCAACAACATAATGGTGATTCCTACCCTTCCTGCCGAACTGACTTGGCTCATGACCAACCTCTCCACCGACTTCGCCGACGACGGCACCATCGGCAACGAAGCCTTGGTCGATACGCTACTCTACAATATCTCATTACAAAACCAGTCATATATCAGGCTGTATCTCCAAAATTACTACTCAGAACTTGGCCAAAACGTGGAAATCCCAGATTTTGAGTCATATATCGCAATGTTCCAAGCCGCACACCAAGAATTGGTCACAGAATTCATCTATCCCGACATAGCCACTCCAGCCCCAGAAATTGGCCCTGACGGTGCAGTACCCAACATCCTCGTGAAAGACGTGACGCAATTCGACGGCACACGAGCCTACGTCGTAGCTGCTATCACGCCTTTGGGGAAGAGCCTTAAGGTGAAAGTCACGGGTGACGTACGCCTCGACGGAAGCCTCAACAACGGCTGGTTTGTTACCGATTACACATACGATGGATTCACCATTGAGGCACAACGCCAAAACGAGCTCGTCTCAATGCTCGTCTACCTCATCAACGAAAACAGGGATGGTTCCGCTACCATCGAATACTACGAAGGCTCCGACACGCCGACCTTCACCAAGCAAATCACTTGGACGGGTGGATGGCCATACTACAAATAAGCAAAGCACAAGACAAATAGCAGAAAATCTCTCACATCATTCAACACCGGGAATAGCAAACGCGTGAGGAAGGTAGTGAAGAAATAGTTTGGAATGACTTATACAGAGAACAGCAAAAAAAGCCGCCGAAAGGTGGCTTTTTTTGTATTTGCATCAGATTTAAGAAAGATTTGCTTCCCTTCTTGTTTTTTTTGTATTTTTGCAGTTTAATCTAATTTGCGCCCAAATGTACGCCTACATCACTGGTAAAATAGCCGAAAAGTCGCCCACTTACGTCGTTCTCGACAACCATGGCATAGGCTATTTCATCAACATCACTCTCAACACCTTCACCGCCATAGGCGAGAAGGAAGAAGCAAGACTGTTTACACATGAGCAAATCCTTGAGGACGCACACAACCTCTTCGGCTTCTTCACTGCCAAAGAACGTGACCTTTTCGAGTTGCTCATCAGCGTGTCAGGTGTAGGCTGTAACACGGCAAGGCTTATCCTCAGTTCACTGACCGTCAGCGAGTTGAGCAATGCCATCGCCAACGATGACGTGAAAACCATCCAATCCGTAAAAGGCATCGGGGCCAAGACCGCCCAACGCATCGTCATCGACTTGAAAGACAAACTGAAGAAAAACGATTTCCCGACGGAAATTTTTGCCGTTGGAAACAATACAATCAAGGCCGAAGCGTTATCAGCATTAACGATATTGGGCTTCGGCAAAGCTGCCGTCGACAAGGTTTTGGACAAGCTGTTGAAACAAATGCCCGACTCCTCGGTGGAAACCCTCATCAAAGAAGCACTTAAGATTTTGTAAATCAAATGAATACATATAACAAAAAAGATATAGAAATGCAGAATGCAGAATGTAGAATGCAGAATCTAGGCAAAGCCCAGCGTCGCTTCGCGTCATTCTGCATTCGGCATTCATCATTCTTAATTCTTATATTTGCTTTAAGTATTTTGCCTGTTCACCTTTTGAGTGCAGCAAACAACTACGATATTTTCTATCCCAACCCCTACACCGTCGAGCCTGACACAACGAAAGTCATCTACCCCATCCCTGTCAACACTGGCAATCCTTTGGAGGACCTCAACAACCAATCGCCCTTCTACCTCAGCGACCCTGACAACTTTGAGACTGAAATCATCTACGACCCACTGACCGGACAATACACTTTCAAACGCCGCATCGGCCAATTCTATTACGACACGCCCGCCACCCTTACGCAAAGCGAATATTTTGAATATCAAAACCGTAAAGGCATCCAGGAATACTGGAAAGAACGCCGCAGCCAGAACGCACGTTCGACCACCAACGGCAATTCCATCATCCCCCCCATGTTCATCGGCGGCAAAGCCTTCGAGACCATCTTCGGCAGCAACACCATCGACATCCGTCCCCAAGGCTCCGTCGACCTCACCTTCGGTTTCAAGCATAGCTTCCGCGACGACCCCTCGTTGACCGACCGCCGCAAGCGTCACAACGACTTCATCTTTGAACAAGACATCCAGCTCAACGTGATGGCCAAAATCGGCGACAAGATCAACTTTAACATCAACAAGAACACCAAGGCGACCTTCAACTACCAAGACAAGCTCGCCCTGAAATATCAAGGCAAAGAAGACGAAATCATCCAACTCTTGGAGGCTGGTAACGTTAGTTTTCCACTCAACAGCACCCTCATCACAGGTACACAACAATTGTTCGGCGTGAAGTCGAAACTGAAGTTTGGCAATACAACTATTTCATCCATCGTCTCTTATCAAGAAAGTGAGTCACAAAACATTACCGTACAAGGTGGTGCACAAACCAACGAATTTGAACTCAGCTGCTTGGACTATGAAGAAAACCGGCACTTCTTCTTGAGCCAGTATTTCCGCGACCAATATGAAGCGGCACTTTCTACGCTACCCACTGTCACTTCGAGCATCAACATCACCAAAATCGAGGTGTGGATTACCAACACGAACACTTCGACACAAAACACTCGTAACATCCTTGCCTTAAACGACTTGGGTGAAGGAAAAGACAGTTGGATCTACAACCCTGAAATCACACCAACCAGCAACAAAACATATCCGCGCAATACTGCCAACAATTTGGTCAGCCGTATGGACACGACCCAAATCCGAGGCATCAGCACAGTGACCAACTATATGAGCAACGACCCTTTGCGCATCGGTCGCTCGGGATATATGGTTTCGGGCCGAGACTTCGAAAAGGTGGAAAATGCCCGCCGCTTGAGCAACACAGAATTTTCCCTGAACTCTAAATTGGGTTTCATCTCCTTGAATGTCAGCCTCAACGCCAACCAAACCTTGGCTGTTGCCTACCAATACACTATCGTCGGTGCTGATGAAGTCTACCAAGTCGGTGAATTCTCCGACCAAGGCATCAACACACCTAAGGTATTGGTCACCAAATTGCTGAAAGGCACTACAGTGAACACTAAGATGCCTATTTGGAACCTGATGATGAAGAACGTCTACAACATCAGAGCCTATCAAGTGGGGTCGCAAGACTTTATGTTGAACATCTTTTACAATGGCAACTCCAACAGCACACCATACGGCTACTTTACCGAAGGCTCGGTGAAAGGCATCTCACTTCTGAACTTGATGGGGTTGGATAATCTGACCACGCAAAACAACCCCATAGCAGGCGGTGATGGTGTATTCGACTTCTTGAACAATGCCGCAACTCAAGGCGGTACCATCAATGCATCGAACGGACGCATCTTCTTCCCTGTGTTGGAGCCTTTTGGCAACCACATCCGTAAGAAAATCTTCCCCGACGAGCCCGATTTGGCCAACAAATATGCTTATGACTCGCTCTACACGATGACAAAGACATCAGCCGAGCAGTATTCAGAAAAGAACAAGTTCAGCTTAAAAGGTTATTACTCTTCACAATCGGGCAGCGAAATCAGCCTCAACGCCATGAACGTGGCACAAGGTTCGGTGACAGTGACAGCAGGAGGTGTACAACTCGTTGAAAACGTTGACTACACAGTTGACTACACCTTAGGTCGTGTATCCATCCTCAATGAAGGAATCCTCAACTCCGGCACACCCATTAACATCTCTTTGGAGTCAAACTCCGGATTCAGTGCCATTCGAAAGACTTTCCTTGGTACTCGTGTTGAGCATGAATTCAACCAAGATTTCCATGCTGGAGCGACCATCTTATATCTGGGTGAGAAATCGTACACCCAAAAAATCAACTATGGTGAAGAAGCCATTGCCAATACCATTTACGGTGCCGACCTCAGCTATCACACTGAAGCCAGGTGGCTGACTAGCTTCATCAATGCCCTTCCTGGCATCAGCACAAAGGCTCCATCACGCATCAGTGTCGACGGAGAGTTTGCCCGATTCATCCCAGGCCTATCTAAATCGGCTAGCGAACCAGGCACCTCCTACATTGACGACTTTGAAGGTGCCAAGTCGACTATTGACCTGCGTCTGCCCACTTTATGGTATATGGCCAGCACACCACAAAACCAAACCGATCTGTTCCCCGAGGCAGCGGCCAACACAGGCCTCAACTACGGCAAGAACCGCGCCCGACTATCGTGGTACGTCATCGACAACGCTGTTTTCTATGACAGAAACTATAACTACCGTCCTTCCAATGTCGATAATGAAGAACTGTCGAAAAATTCCGTCCGTCAGGTGCTTGAAACTGAACTTTTCCCCAACAAAGATATCGAAGCCGGTACTCAAACCAACATCTCCGTGCTCAACTTGGCCTACTACCCCGAGGAGCGCGGACCCTACAACTATGATGTCGAACCTACTCCCTACTCCGCTGGTATCAACGAAGATGGCAAACTCAACGACCCGAAGAGCCGTTGGGGCGGCATTATGCGCAAGATGGAATCCATCGACTTTGAAGCCACCAATATTGAATACATAGAGTTTTGGCTGATGGATCCCTTTGCCGACGAGGAGTTTGCCGACAACCCAGGTAAACTTTACATCAACTTGGGCGATGTTTCCGAAGATATTCTCCGCGACGGACGCAAATTCTACGAGAATGGTCTTCCTGCATCAAACACGGTGGAGAACGTCGACACCACCATTTGGGGTCGTGTGCCCACTTTGCAAGACCTTGTAGGCACATTCAATAACTCTTCGGAAGCCCGTCAATACCAGGATGTTGGCTATGACGGTCTGCGCGATGTTGATGAACAAAGCTTCTTTGAGGAGCCGTATCTGCGTGCCCTTAGAGAACGCTTTGGTGAAAGCTCTATTGCCTACACCCAAGCCTTCGAAGATCCATCAGGTGACAATTATCACTATTTCCGCTCACCGGATTGGGATACCCAAGAGGACGAAATACACAAAAGCATCTTAGCCCGTTACAAGAATTTCAATGGTCCTGACGGCAACTCACCTGCCGATATCAATCAAACCGATGGTTACCTCAGCAGCAACTCCACACTTCCTAATGCCGAAGACATCAACGACGACAACACCTTGAGCGAGTCGGAGCGTTACTACCAGTATGAAATCGACCTCAACCCCGCCAAGATGGTCGTTGGTGAAAATCACATCGCCGACATCTTCGAGTCGAGCGGTGTCGCCTTACCCAATGGACAAATCAGTGGCGTCACATGGTACCAGTTCCGCATTCCTGTCAGACAACCCGACAGAGTCATCGGCCGCATCGACGACTATTCTAGCATCCGCTTTATGCGTATGTTCCTGACCGAATTCGAGAAACCCATCGTTTTACGTTTCGCCACTCTCGACCTCGTGAAAGGCGAATGGCGTACTTACTCGCAGAGCATTCAAGCTCCAGGCGAATACGAACCCAACGACATCAGCAACGAGACCACCTTCGACATTTCGGCAGTAAGCGTTGACGAGAACAGCCGCCGTCAGCCTGTACCCTACGTCATCCCGCCTGGCATCCAGCAAGAACGCGTCATTGGCATGACACAGACCACCCGCATCAATGAGCAAGCCCTGCAAATGACCGTACAAAACCTTGTTGACGGCGATGGACGTGCCATCTACAAGACCGCCGACTTCGACCTCCGACAATACAAATACCTAAAGATGTTTGTCCACGCCGAAGCCGCCCACGAGGACAGTCCTTTGGAAGACCAAGACCTCACTGTGTTTATGCGAATCGGTACCGACTTTACAGAAAACTACTACGAATATGAGGTGCCATTGAAAATGACTGCTTGGGGTACACCCTACACCAACAAAGAGGCCATCTGGCCAGAAATCAACAACTTGGACATCCGTTTGGAAGACCTCGTTGAGGTGAAGCAACGACGCAATGAAGCGATGAACCAACCCAACAGCAATGTTCGCCTCAACTACATTTATTCCGAAAAAGTAAAGAAAGGCACCGTTGATAACAAAGACTATTACCATACCATCAAAGTGATTGGTAACCCGAGTATCAGCGATGTGGAAGCTATGATGATTGGTATCCGCAACCCGAAACGGCAGAATCTTGCCGATGTTGACGACGGACAGCCCAAGAGTGCAGTAGTTTGGGTTAATGAACTGCGCCTCACCGATTTGAGCAGCAATGGTGGCATAGCTGCTACAGGACGAATCGAAGCCACGCTGGCCGACTTGGGCCGTGTGAGTGTCAACGGTTCATACAACTCTGCCGGTTTTGGCTCCTTAGACAGCCGTATCACAAACAACACTTTTGAAGCCACATCAGCTTTCAACGTCAGCACTGACCTTGAATTGGGCAAATTCTTTGAAAACACAGGTCTTAAAATCCCGATGCACATTGACTATGGCCAAAACAAGATTACGCCACTCTATAATCCATACGACCCTGACATCAAATTGAAAGATGCCCTCGCCGCCATGAACAGCGATGAAGAAAGAAAGGAATTCACCTCGACCATCCACGACTACACCCGTCAGAGAAACATCAATTTTATGAATGTCAGAAAAGAACGTGTCACCAAGAAGAGGAACAATGACGAAGGCGAAAGCAAACCGAAAGAGAATACCAGAGACCCCAACAGAGGTCTGGGCGGCGGACGTAACCTACCTAAAGTACACATCTACGACATCGAAAACTTCAACCTCTCTTTCTCCTACAACGAGACCTTCCAAGAAAACACCGACATAAAATACTATATGGTGAAAACCTACCGTGGTGGTTTGGGCTACAACTATGCAGGAAATCCCAAGCCTGTCGAGCCTTTTGCCAAGGCCAAGTGGGCTTCGAAACCAGCTTTGCAAATCATCAAGGACATCAACTTCTACTACCTTCCCAAAAGCATTGTCTTCAACACCGAAATGTACCGTTATCATTCGGAAAGAGAAATGCGCAACAAGAGCGGCGGTATCATCAACATCGTCCCGACCTTCTCCAAGCAATGGGATTGGAACCGCAACTACCAATTGCGCTACGACCTCACCAAAGCCCTCACTTTTGACTATTCTGCCCAAGCACAAGCCTACATCTATGAACCCGCTGGCTTCGTTGATAAGAACATCGACCCTGAGAAATGGCAAAAGAACCAAGATACCATCAAAAACGAGTTGAGGAACTTGGGATCAATGTCAAGATTCACGCAAAATTTCAACGCGAGCTACACTTTGCCCATTAATAAGATTCCGATATTCAACTGGGTTACTGCCAGTGCCACTTACCAAGGCACCTATAATTGGACGGCACCTGCTAAATCCATCCAGCATCGTTTGGGTAATACCATCACGAATTCCAACAACATTCAAGGTAATGCCACACTCGATTTTTCAAAGCTTTACAGTAAAGTGCCTTATTTGAAACAAATCAACACTCCACAGCGTCGTAATAATGACAAAAAAGGCAGAGGTGAAAGCTCAGACAAAGGCAAAGATAAAGATAAGGACAAAGGCAAAGACAAAGGTGCAAAAGACGGCGAAAGTCAACCTGCCGATTCCACCAAGATGAAAACCAATTCGAATGTAGGCAGGCTTGTCCTCGACAATACCGCACGTATTCTCACCTTGGTCAAGAAAGTGTCGGGCACCTACACGCTCAACAACGGACAAACACTACCAGGCTTTATGCCCAAAGCCCAATACGTAGGTATGAACAGTTCAGGTTGGGCACCAGGCATCGGTTTCGTATTAGGAAGCTCATTTGGCAGCGATGCAAACATCTTCGACAAAGCCGTTCTTAACAGTATTGATGTTGAAGATGCAAAACGATGGCTCACCACCGACTCCATCCTCAGCGAACCCTACGTGCGCAGCAAGACCGAAGCCATAAATTACCGTGTCAATACAGAGCCTTTCCAAGGCTTCAAGATAGACTTCACTGGAAACCGCAACTATGCTGAAAACCAACAGCATTATTTCCGCTACAACGAGATGACCAATAACTTCGACATCTTCACCCCAACCAACAGCGGCAACTTCAATATGAGTTACTTTATGGCGAGTACAGCTTTCGTCCGTTCCGACTCTACCTCATCGAGATTGTTCCAAAACTTAATGGACTACCGGAAAATCATCGCAGAACGTATCGCTCGCAATAACCCGCAATGGATTGACCAAGTGAACGAATACACTTTTGACAGCATCGCCAGCGACTATTTCCCGAAAGGTTACGGCTCCAGTTCGATGGATGTGCTGTTATATTCATTCGTAGCCGCCTATACCGGCAAAGACCCCAACACCATCAGTCTAAATCCATTCCCGCGTATCCCGCTACCCAACTGGACTCTCACTTTCAATGGATTAACCAACATACCTGCCGTTAGCAAACTCTTTAAGACCGTAAGCATCACTCATAGCTACAAGTCGAATTACTCCATCAACTCCTGGGCCACCAATGTGTATTACAACGAAAACAATAGTATCCAAACCTTTGAGAACTCCGACCTCATTATTCCCAAATACGATATCTCTCAGATTGTCCTCAACGAGCAGTTCGCCCCTTTGATCGGCATCGACCTAGGATTGCAAAACTCAATGACATTCAATCTCCAATTAAAGAAGTCGAGAACACTAACCCTGAGTTTCGCCAACAATCAACTCACTGAGGTGAATGGACAAGAAATCGTCGTTGGAGGAGGTTACCGCATCAAGAACCTTTCCTTCAGCATAACCTCCATTGGTGGCGGTGGCAAGACTCAAACCATCAAAAACGACCTCGTGCTGAAACTCGACATAGGATTGAAAAAAGACATCACTATATTACGTCGGATTGACGAGAACAATAATCAGGTATCTGCCGGCCAGAACAAAATCAACTTCTATCTCACCGCTGACTACAATTTCAGCCAACGCCTTGCCGCGCAAGCCTTCTTCAAGTATGATCTGACAATTCCCGAAGTGGCCAACACATTCAAGAACTCGACCAGTTACGGTGGCATCACCATCAGATTCAGTTTAGCCCAATAAAATTTTCAGGAAAGTGCGGAGTGTGCCACTAAAATATGTAATTTCGCAGCCAAATCGAATAGATTCATTAAAATTAAATTAAACACTTTTAAAACATACATCAAATGAATATTCCAGCAAATCTGAAGTACACCAACGACGATGAATGGATTCGCCTCGAAGGCGAAACCGCTTACGTCGGCATTACCGATTACGCACAACATGAACTTGGCGACATCACTTTCGTTGATGTAGACCCCGACATCGTCGGCGAAGTCCTCGAAGCACAAGAAGAATTCGGTGCTATTGAAGCTGTAAAGACCACAGCCGAGTTGCTTATGCCTGTCGGAGGCGAAATCCTTGAAGTCAACGAAGCTCTTGCAGACGAAGAGAATGCCAAGCTCGTCAACAGCGACCCCTATGGCGAAGCATGGATCATTAAGATTAAAGTGAACGATGTCGCCGAACTTGACGGCCTCCTTGATGCCGCTGCTTACGAAGCCAAGATTGGATAATCTTTTGGAAAAACTGACAAGAAATAGCATCCCGGGAATTCTGTGCGGAATCGCCATTTTGATTCTGACCCTACTCCCGGGATCATTGTTTCCACGCGTCAAGCCTGCTATCGGGCTCGACAAGATGGCGCACATTCTTATGTATGCTGGCTTCGCCTTTGCCTGCCTATGGGGATATCGTAGCCAATTCATTACCAATGGAATAGCATACAAAAAAAGAGCTATTTTGCTCGCCATAGTTATCAGCATTGCCTATGGCGGCCTGACTGAACTGATACAAGAATATCTTGTGCCCACTCGCACTGGCGACAAGTTCGATTTCATTGCCGACTGCCTTGGTACAGGTCTAGGAACTTTGTTTTTTTATCTTTTTTATCATCGGAAAAAATAAAATTCGCCTTAGTTGCGTTTTATAAGCAAATAATTACTACTTTCGCATCGTCAAATTGGAAGTAGAATTTAAAAATAACATAACCATGGAAGAGAAAAAATCACCTAAGGCTAATCTTGAGAACAAGAAATTGATGTTCATTCAGATAGGTATGATTATCAGCTTGCTCATCGCTTGGTTGGCCTTCGAGCACAAGAGCTACGACAAACGCGAAATCGATGCCAGTCTGCTCCGCCAGACAGAAGTGCTGGAGGAAGAAATGGTGGAAATCACCAAACAAGAGGAGCAAAAACCACAACCTGTAGAAGTGCCCAAGCAGACCACTCAGCTCGAAATCGTGCAAGACGACGTAGAGACTGAAGACATCAACATCAATGCTGAAGTGGAGCAAAATGAGGTCATTGAAGAGTATGTTGCACCCGAGGTCGTGGAAGAGGAAGTCGTTGAACAAGAAATCTTCCAAATTGTGGAAGAGATGCCTTCCTTCCCCGGTGGTGAAGGAAAGCTGATGGAATACGTTGCCAAAAACATCAAGTATCCTCAAATTGCCCGTGAGACCGGTATCCAAGGTCGTGTGTTCGTTGGCTTCGTTGTTGAACCTGATGGTTCCATCTCAAACGTGAAGCTGCTCCGTGGTATCGGTGGCGGTTGCGACGAAGAAGCTATGCGAGTCATCAAATCCTTGCCAAAATGGAAACCTGGCAAGCAGCGTGGTAAGGCCGTGCGTGTGTCTTATCAAATCCCTGTGTTCTTCAAGCTGCAGTAAGCGATTGAAGAAAAACGAAACAAAAAGAGGGTGTGTCAAAATAAGTCACGCCCTCGATTTTTTTACAGCGAAGC
>CAMJHP010000076.1 GCA_946405575.1 uncultured Bacteroidales bacterium
CGAAAATCATCAAGGCCATGACCGACCAGGCCGAACGCCTCACCCTCAGCAGCCGTGCCTTCTACAACGACGCACTCGGCGTGTGGGAGAAATATGTGACAGAATATTTTGGCTACGACAAGGTGCTGCCTATGAACTCGGGTGCCGAAGCCGACGAAACGGGATTGAAACTGGCTCGTCGTTGGGGTGTCGTCAAGAAAGGTATCCCGAACGACAAGGTGAAGATTGTATGCTGCGAAGGCAACTTCCACGGCCGTACTATCACCATCATCACGATGAGTAACGACCCCGAGTCGTATGCCAACTATGGCCCTATGACTCCTGGTTTCATCCGTATCCCTTACAACGACCCCGATGCACTGGAGCAGGTGCTGGCTAAGGAAGGCAACGAAATTGCTGGCTTCCTGCTGGAGCCCATCCAAGGTGAGGCTGGTGTCTACGTTCCGGACGATGGCTACCTGAAGAAGTGCTATGATATCTGCAAGAAGTACAACGTGCTGTTCATGGCCGACGAGGTGCAATGCGGTATCGCCCGTACGGGTAAGATGCTGGCTTGCGACCACGAAGGCGTGCGCCCCGACATCCTCATCCTGGGTAAGGCCCTCGGTGGCGGTGTGGTGCCGGTCTCCTGTGTGCTGGCCGACGATGACATCATGCTGAACATTAAGCCCGGTGAGCATGGCTCGACCTTCGGTGGCAACCCGATTGCTGCCCGCGTGAGCATTGCCGCCCTTGAGGTCATCAAGGAAGAACACCTTATGGAGAACGCCGAGCGTCTGGGTAAGATCTTCCGCGAGGAAATTGGAAAGATCAAGAGCCCGATGATTGAGAAGGTTCGTGGTAAAGGCCTGCTCAACGCCGTCATCATTAAGCCTAAAGACGGTAAGGAAGCTTGGGATGTGTGTTTGAAGATGCGCGACCTCGGCCTGCTGGCCAAGCCCACCCATCAGCACATCATCCGCTTCGCTCCGCCCTTGGTCATCACAGAGGCCGAGCTGCGCGAAGCCATCGAGATTATCAAGAAGGCCATCGCCTCATTTGAATGATTTAATCTTGAGTTTTAAAATTAAATAGCCCGTCAGAAACCTGGCGGGCTTATTTGACCTCTATGCCGAAACTAGTGTTTACCATAGCAATAGCCTTTTTTGCCTTCGCATGTATGGACTGTCACCGTGAGGTGGAGCAAGAGGAATATCCCGCATTGCCATCTCTGCATATCACTATGACATCCTTACAATTGGATTCCATTTTGGCGCAACGTGACAATAAAGTTTCGGCTTATGCCCTGCTCACCGATGTCGATGGCGACACCTTGTTTCAAGGCAACCTCACCCATATCAAAACTAGGGGTAATACATCATTTGATGAAAACAAGAAATCGTTTACCATCAAGTTTCCAAAAAAACAGGTATTCTTTGGGCTTGATAGAGGCAAGACATTTGTCTTATTGGCTAATGCCTGTGATGAGAGCTACATCCGCAATGCCATTGCATTGGACTTGGCCCTTGCCTTCGGGATACCTGCTCCACGTTATGCTTATCTAACAGTTTATATCAACGATACCTATTGGGGACTGTACCAAATTACCAATAAAGTGCATGTGGGCAAGGATGCCCTCGACATCACCGACCTTGACAAACGGAACGAATGGTATAATCCGAAACCGTTGCAAGAATATGAATGGTATGGCTCGGGAAGGAAAAATCAGGTGGTCCAACGCAAAGGTGTGCAGCTCGACAACGATCCAGAAGATTTCACTGGGGGATATCTGCTTGATAATACGACTATTAATTCTTATCAAAAGAGCCTTAGCGGATTTGTCTCGAATGCCGAGGACAACATCAGAATCCATTCGCCGAAATATGCTTCACCTAGGGAGGTAGACTATATTGCCAAATTATACAATGAAATGGAAAGTGCTGTACGTGCTCCTGATGGAATATGTCCTGAAAGCGGAAAGCACTATTCCGATTACATCGATGTGGAATCTTTTGCTCGTTATTATCTGCTCAATGAGTTGCTGCTGAATTTGGATGGTGGTTGGGCGAGTTTTTTTATGTATAAAGACACCGATGTTAACGATCCGAAAATTTACGCCGGTCCTGCTTGGGATTACGATAGAGCACTTGACAATAGTCATTTCCTTAAGGATGTGTGTGTGTTGCCTAACGAATTGTTCGTTTGTGAAAAAAATAAAAAAGTTGGTGTCGCTTGTTCGGGAGGCTTGTTTTATTATCTTTGCCAACATGAGGATTTTCAGCAAGTGGTATGTGACTGTTATATGAATGAAATTAGCTCGGCTTGTCATCGTTATCTAGAGGAGCATTCATTCGACAGTCTTGCTTCCTTGCTTTCCCATGAGGCTGACATGGATAATGCCAAGTACAAAACCCGTCAAAGTGCCGATTATGCATCTGCCACACAACGAGCAGTGTCTTTTTTGCGCGAAAGAATAGCTTTTTTTGACAAGTATTATTCATCAAAGGACGAAGGATATGTGCTTGTTAGATATGAAAGGGAATACCAGAAAAATCTAACGTTTTGTTATCTGCTTGGTGAACCCGTCAATACGCCGCAATTGACACCGGTGGTGAATAATCACGACCCGATTTATGCGATGTATTACCCTGGGACGGATTCTATTGTTCCCGATGGTACCATATTCCGTATTCCTCAAAAACTGGAACTTCGCAAACGTGAGCCTACCGATCGGGAGGTGCTGATGCGCCGTATCCGCAAGAAACTTGCGAAGATAGGCCTTGATTTTTGAATATTTCCTCTACAGCGTTTTCATATTCCTTCAGCGCATTAATCTTCTTGATTTTACGCCAAACCACTTGTGGTTCTTCAAAGGAATACATCAGATAAGACCACAGTTCCTTCATGCGCCCCAATACCTTCGGGCTGCCACCCGCATGGCGCAGGCGGTCTTCATATAGGTCAAGGATATAATTGTGCAGACGTTCCGCCCGTTCGGACTGCCGCATTGCGTTATTGCGAGGAACGAAGCAATCTAGGGAGACGCTTTCCTGAATTGCTTCGTCGTTTTCCGTTTTCACGGAATAAGGCCTCGCAATGACGGAGGCCTTGATCTCCTCCGCCAAAAATGGATTCGCCAAAAGCCCTCGTCCTAACATAAACTGAGTGACCGGCTGCACGACATTGCTAATACGCTCAAAGCTTTCCACTGAAACAATATCCCCATTGTACACCAACGGAGCATTAATCTGGGGTATTAATGCCTTAAACCGTTCCACATCAGCCTCGCCCTTATACAATTGCTTCCCGATACGCGGATGAATGATTAATTCGCTTAGAGGGAAATGGTTGAAAATTGTTATGAGGGCTTCAATTTCTTCTGGATTGAAATACCCCAAACGACATTTCACGCTGAACTTGATATCGATTTCCTCGAAAACTCGTTCAAGCATTGTCTCCACCTTGTCGGGGTAAGGCAGAAGGCCGCAGCCTCGTTTCTTGTTGGCTACCCTCGGAAATGGGCAGCCCATATTGAGGTTGATTTCCTTGTAGCCCAATTGTTTGCATTGTTTGGCAAAACGCAGGATTTCCTCAGCATCGGTGCTGAGAATTTGTGGTGTAAGGATTTCGACATTGTTATATTTCGGGTCAATTTCCTCACCTTGCAGGTTTTTTGCGTGGTCCTCTTTATGGATGCCCGTGAAAAAAGGCGTGTAGAACTTGTCAACCCCACCAAAATGTTGCTTGAACACGTTACGGAAAGGCGCATCAGTAATGCCTTGGAAGGGTCCTAAGGAAAGCGATGGACTGCTCATTTCTTTTTGCGCTTGGGGGCTTTCTTGGTGGTTCTCTCGCCGGACCGGTTCCATTGGACGAGGCTCATGGCACCCCATGTGATGAGCAGCACAAAAGTGAGATACACTGCGATGCGACTGAGGTAGTCGCCGTGTTTGGCGTAGAAGGTCACTTTTGTATTGGCTTTCAGTGTAGTGCGAATGGCATCAGGCACCCAATACTGGGTCTGTTGCAGTACGTCGCCGCGCTGGTTGAAGAATCCCGAGCGACCCGTGTTGGCCGAACGTGCGACGCAACGGCGATTCTCAATGGCTCTCAACTTGGAGAACTCGAAATGCTGCTTATAGCCTGGTGTATCACCCCACCAACCGTCGTTAGTGATAACAAAGAGCAGGTCGGCACCTTTCTTGCAGAATGAGCTGACGTATTCGCCAAAAGCCGACTCATAACAGATGGGCACAGCCACTTTATGTCCGCTAAATTCCATCACTTTCGATTCAGGGTCGGTCTTCAGGGTGCCCCGTGCTATGCCCATAGTGAGGCTGTAATTCTTCAAAAAGCCCATCCATTCGGGAATGGCCTCTACCGCTGGAGTAAGTTGCGACTTGTTACGGTGCTGTAAGCGTATAGTGTCGATGAGCAGGGCGGAGTTGTGGCAATAATAATAGCGGTTTAGTCCTGCATCTCGCGCTGGAAAGTCATCTTCCATACCTTTGGGTACCCATTCGTAGGTTGTACCTCCAATAACGAAAGCCAGTTGTGGGAACCTCTTGACATAGTCGCGCAATGTGTTGACAGCTTTTACTTTATCGACATCTTGTAGCCAGATACCTTCCTGAATGGCCGACTCGCTGCTCACCACAAACCGAGTGTTGGGCGTTACCAATGGCAATGAAAGATTAATGTTGTTCTGTATGACTTGGTCGTAGAATTGGCTGTCGAACTGCTCGTTCCATGGGTCGCAGTTCTGTTGAACAACGATAACTTCTGTGTCAACGCCTTGGTCTTCGTAGTGTTTGTAGATACGCGTGCTGATAAGAATGGGCACAAGGAGTATCGCCACCTCGGCACCAATGCTGATAAGTAGTGGCTTTGTTTCTTTTGATTTAAAATATAGGATTATATTGGTAATCAATATGTTGACAAGTAATATCCAAAGCGTTCCGCCAGCCACACCTGTGTATTCGTACCATTGAATCCATTCATGTTGGGTGGAAAAAGCATGGCCAAGGTTTAACCAAGGCCATTTGATGGACCACCAGTAGGTGAGCAACTCAAAAGCCATCCAATATGGGATGAGGAAAAAGTTGCCCCAAGGTTTGTTGCACACTTTCTTCTTTGTGAGGTGAAACACTTGGAACACGATGGTCATAAAAAGCGCGTTCAGAATCCATGCTAATATAGCGGCAGGAGTGGAGTTCCAAACCCACCAAGTAGTGGCCACATTCCAAATAAAAAAGGCAAGGAAGGAGAGCCAAAACAAATGGCCCTTTTCACCTTGTGCAATGCGTCCCTCAAGCAGCAACAAGGGAACCAAGCCGATGAATACCAATGATGCAACACCCCAAGTTGGCCAAGCCGCCGTCAGCAAGCCACCACTCAAAATGGCCAAAACGACATTGCGAGTTTGTGGTGCTTTGGCCTGTTGATAGGCCGTGTCATTTTTTTTCTCTTTTTTTCTCTTCATTGCTTTTCAAAAATCGGGCAAAGGTACGATTTTTTAGTTGTAGTGTCCATTTTGTTGACTATTTTCATCCAATTGACCCATCATATCAGGAAAAAAGCTATTTTTGCACAAATTTTAGTATAATGAAAAAGGTGTATAAAGTCGCGGGTCACAAATTTGCTGTTGTTATTCCGGACAATGACTTGGCCTGGAATGAGATGAAGAATTATGATCCATTTCTGGTGGACAGTGACAGTGACGGTTTGTTTTGTGTTGAGTTGATAGATGTGATGCCAAATACATCTGACAAACAGAAAGTTATGACGGATTGTGCGGGATTTGACTTGCCTCGCTTTGACATATATGAATGGGATGGATGTTGGCTGATAGAAGGAGCTCCGACTTTTGAGGCGCCGGTGCGGTTCTATTTGATTACGGACAAGGCTTTCACCAAGGCAAGATTTAGAATTCTGGGTAGTCCAAGGTTTTCAGTCAATACGGTGATGATGCTGATGTTTACGCTTGCGACTGAACATAGAGATACCCTTATGATGCATTCTTCGGTCACGGTTAAGGGAGGGAAGGGCTATCTCTTTTTGGGCAAAAGCGGCACCGGGAAAAGCACACATAGCCAATTGTGGATTAATAATATTGAAGGTTGTGAGTTGCTCAACGATGACAATCCTGTACTTCGGATTGAGCCGAACGGAGAGGTGCTGGTTTATGGTTCCCCTTGGAGTGGTAAAACCTCTTGTTATCGTAATTTGAATTACCCTGTGGGTGCCATTGTTGATTTGCATCAAGCCAAATCGAATGAGATACATCAACTGCCGATTGTTCGGGCGTATGCTTCCCTTTACGTTGCTTGTTCTGGCATTCGGTTCCTTAAAGAAATGGCAGATGGACTTCATGCCACTATTGAGAAAATAGTCAGTACTGTCCCCTGTTATTCATTGGATTGCTTACCCAATGCTGACGCGGCTATATTATGTTATAAAACTGTGACTCAATAATATGGGTAAGGTCGTCTTGCCAAATGAAGTGCTATTGGGCGAAGTCGCTCAGTTGCTTAGTGAAGGTCGCGAAGTGGTAATGACCCCGAAAGGTAGGAGTATGCTTCCTTTCATCCGTGGCGAAGTTGACCGCATCAAATTACGTCAGCCAGATAGTCTGAATGTGGGAGACATCGTGTTAGCTTATTTTGGAAACAGCTATGTTTTGCATCGTATTATTGCCATCAGGGGGAATGAGATTGTTTTGATGGGCGATGGCAACTTGAAAGATACCGAACAGGGAGCCCGGACGAATGTGATCGGTAAGGTGGTTGAGATTATAACACCTGATAATCGCCAGCACAAGCCTGGAAAGGCTTGGTTGTGGCGACATACCTTGTTTCTCAGAAAATATCTTCTGAAGGTGTACAGAAAATGGAATAAATTGAAAAACAGACAACTATAATATAATTTGATATGAAACTTAGAAACGGTTATACGCTTCGTTCTTTAGGCAAGGAGTTTATCCTCGTTGCTGAAGGTTTGGATGCGGTTGATTTTAGTCGTATGATTTCTATGAATGAGTCGGCGGCTTTCCTTTGGAAGGCATTGGAAAACAAGGATTTCGACTCAGATACCTTGGTGGATCTTCTGTTGGAGGAGTACGATATTACTCGTGAAGTAGCTGAAAAGGATGTGGCAACTTTGCTGCAAACTTGGAAAGAGGCTGATTTGATTATTTGATTAATCAAAGGTATTAATTAATAAGGTGTAAAATGTCTGTAGCCGAGACCCAGTATTTCGCCCTATTGCGTTCAGCCCTATGGGGTACTCCTTTTGTCATGGAAGAGGAGGTGGAATGGAATGCAGTTATGAAGCTTGCCAAACACCAAGCAACAAATGTGTTGCTGAGTAGCGTGGCATTGCAGATAACGGGTAAAAGCCGTCCGTCCGATTCTATGCTTGGTGAAATGCAATCGGCTATGCGTATTAACTTGATTAATCATTTGCAGCTGAGACGTATTTTGGTTGCGGCTTCGAAGTTGTTGCAAGACAACAACATCAATCCTGTGTTGCTCAAGGGTTTCGGCTTGGCTATGCTTTATTCTAATCCCGACCTCAGGCAATTCGGCGACATTGATCTCTACGTAGGCCTTGACAACTTCCATAAGGCTTGTATGCTTTTGCGGACTATGCCCGGTTGCTATACTTGGAGTGAGGAAGTGGACTCAGGCAGGCACTATAATATAGAGTTCGGTCAATATCCAATGGAAGTACATCGTGTAAGTGCCGATTTGTCTGGACATAAGGAATTGGCTATTTATGAGTCTATTGAACGTGAAGGACTGTATGAAAAAGCCCAATGTGTCGATTTCGAAGGTCTCAAATTAATGATTCCTTCCAAGGAGTTTATGGTGTTTTTCACCTTCTTCCATGCTTGGCATCATTTCTTGACTTCGGGTGTGGGCTGGAGGCAAATCTCTGATGTGGCTGTGACACTCCATGCCTATTATGGTCAACTCGATACCAACAAGCTTTACCAATGGATAACCTCTATGCACCTATTAAAGCCGTGGCAAACGTTTGGTTATCTTATGGTGGACCATTTGGGCTTGCACAAAGATGAAATGCCTTTCTATGAGGCATCGTGCCAACGTCGAGCCAACAAGCTTTTCAGCCGCATTATGGCTGAAGGCAATTTCCGTCGCCCCAACCGTTTCAAACGCAACAAACCTAAAAGGATTGCGCTAAAAAAATTGCATTCCTTTATTGGCATATTCGTCAGTTTTTTCCAGTTGGCAGATGTCTTTCCAAGCCAAGCTTTTCATGAGATGTGTACGGCTTTGAAAATGGGCTTTCAGAAAAAAAATCAAAAAAAATGATTATTTTTTATCACCGTATGAATTAATTGTTTATTTTTGCAGCGTCAAAAGTGTGAAAAGGAAACACGAAAACAAATCAATTAACAACAATAAGTCAAATTAAAAGCTAAACAAAATGAAAAAAATGAACAAAATGTACGAAGCCCCTAGGGCTGAAGTGGTTGAGCTCAACCTCAACAAGGACTTTATGCAAGGCCACCTGAGTGGCGGTTCCGTTGGTACTGATGGCGAAACCAGCCTCTAATTTTCAATTTACAGTATTCTAACCTAAAAATTAAAAAAAGAAAAATGAAAAAAGTAATGAGATGCATGTGCATGATGGCATTGGTAGCTTTGGCTTTCACATCATGCAAGAAAAAAGAAGAAGGAAAGACCTCTTTTAGGGCTGCTACTCAGGAGTTCGTCATTCAATCTGAAGATGGCGAGAGAGCGTATATTGATGCCAATAAGAAGATTCACTTCGAAGTTGGCGATATGTGTATGTTATTCAACCTCAGTGAAGCCAATCCTATGCAAAGTGCTTCTGCTTTGTATGAGGCCGTTGAGGATGGTAACTACGTCCTTTTCGAAGAGAGTGGTTATGGTGAGGTTCCTATGAATGCTTTGGATGGTGGCTTCTATTGCTACTATCCTGGTGGCCCTGCCAATGTTAGAACCGAACTCAATGATGGTGAAAACAAGGCTAAATTCCACCTTGCTCCTGTGCAGACCTATCGTGAAGGTATGGTTGGTTTGGAAGCTATGTATATGGCCGCTAAGGATGATGCAGCTGCTAATCTTGAGGAATGCGACTTCCAGATGAGCAACATCTGCGGTATCCTCCAACTGAAGCCCTATGAAGCTGCCCAAAGAACCATTACAAGCATTGAGATTGTTGACAACGCTTTCGACCTGACTGGTTGGTGCGAGCTTATCCTCCCCGAACTTGATCCCGAGGAAATGCAAGCTATGTTCAACAACTTCGATATGAGCGATCCTAGCTATGCTGCTACTTTGGCTGCTTATCTCACCAGAATTGGTTATAATGTCACTGACAAAGGTCAGAGTGTTACTCTGGACATCCCTGGTGGCGTTCAACTGAAGGACAACAAGACCGAAACTCCTGTTTTCAATATTGTTTTGCGTCCTTTGGCTCTGAGCCAGGGTTGCCACATCATCTTTACGTTTGATGATACGACCACTAAGGATGTGGATCTCTCAGCTTACAATCTGATGATTAAGCCTAACTTTATCAAGCCCGTTAGTTTGAATATGGATAATTTCTAATCCACTCAATTAACATAGCATGAAAAAAAAGCGCTTCCTCTAGAAGCGCTTTTTTTTGTGTTTGTATGTGATTCACTTGAGCAGTTACTATTACAGTAGTTGCCAATATTGCATAAGCAAGTCAAGGCGGCTTTACACGGTCTGCTGAATGATTCAATGGAACAAAAAAAGAGACGCAGTATTTTGCGTCTCCTTTTGTGGTACCGACGGGAATCGAACCAGTGACACGAGGATTTTCAGTCCTCTGCTCTACCAACTGAGCTACGGTACCTCCGTTTTACTATGTTGTAACCTCTCGGGTTGTGGCTGCAAAAATACGACATTTTTCTTATTTGACAAGGAAAAATCTTCAAAAAATGAGTTTTTTTTATTTTTGTAAATGTTTTTCGTTGATATTCAGTGATATATTGATTTGTGCTTTTAATTTGAGCAATAAAAACTTGCTCAACGAGTTAAAAAATCGGATATTTGCACGCCGTAATCCCAATTCTTTAGTGAATCGGCTGCTAAGATATTATTGTTATGAGAATACGATTTCTGAATTGCTTATGTATAGTTTTCCTGCTGACTTACGTCTGTTTCGATGCTTTAGCTCAGGCGGATGTTGACTCCCCATATTCTTTGTTTGGAGTAGGACAGGTACGTGACAAGTCGATGAATGTTAGGTTGGAAGGGATGGGCAGTGTGGCAAATGCTATGTATGGCGTTGGTATGATTAATGCCGAAAACCCCGCTTCATATGCTAAGATAGACTCGTTGTCCTTCCTCTTTGACGCTGGTTTCTATTTCAAGACGTCTACTTTCAGTACATCGAGTTTCTCCGAAAGGGCCAGCAATGCTTCTTTTGACTATGTTTCTATGGCTTTTGGCTTGACACCTTGGTGGAAGATGGCACTTGGTATTCAACCTTATAGTACTGCAGGCTATACTATGAAGGTTGATAATGAAATCCCCGAGGTAGGGGTTACAACGACTCGTTTCAAAGGGAATGGCGGCCTCAATCAAGCTTTTGTTGGCACCGCTTTCAAATTAGGAGATCATTTTGCTTTAGGAGCCAATGCTTACTATGTGTTTGGCAATACGAAGACTGAAACCTCTCTTTATTTCCCTGATTCAGTCTACTATATTGGTTCAAGGCGTAGCATCGATGTGATGGTCAGTTCCTTTATGTTCGACTATGGTATGCTTTTCAATTCCAAAATAGGTAGAGATTTGGATTTGAGTGTCGGTCTAACTTATACCCAAAAAATCAAGTTGAGAGGTAATCAGGCTTTGTTTATCCGCTCCATTGAGGAAGATATGGACACGGAAATAGAATATGTCATTGATACCGTTGCTTATATTTCTGGTCCAACATATATCTCTATGCCACAATGCGTTGGAGCGGGCGTGGCTTTAAGGAAGGGCAGTGACTGGGCCATAGGTGCCGATTTCAACTGGAAGCAATGGTCGAAATTTGCCCGAGAGGGAGCCTCCGAAGCACTTCAGGATGCGTGGTCGGTTTCTGCAGGTGCTGAATTCACGCCGAAACACACATCGATTTCAAGCTACTTTTCACGTGTTACTTATCGTTTTGGCGGATGCTATGAACAAGGTTTCATCAGCTTGCCAGGTAATGATGGTTTGCAGCATAGTATTAATAAGATGAGTATCACGGCAGGAGTATCGTTGCCGTTGCCTAAGACCATGTCAAAAGTCAATGTGGCATTCGAAGTGGGGCAATATGGCACCCGTGAAGGCGGTTTGATACAAGAGCGATATGCCAAGATGAATGTGGGCATTTCTGTGTATGAGCATTGGTTTATGAAACGAAAATACAGATGAAAAAATCGTTGCAAAAACTTTGGAATGATATTTGAGTAAGAGAAAAACAAGTTAAACACTAAAAATAAGAAGAGATGAAAACGAAAAGATTAATGATGATTGCCGTTATCTTTGGAATGGCAATGAG
>CAMJHP010000077.1 GCA_946405575.1 uncultured Bacteroidales bacterium
CCCAGCACCATGTCGATGCCGTTACGGTCCTTGAAGCGGAGCAGCTCCGAGCCGATACTGTTGTAACGCCCCGACTCCTGCCACAGCGTGCCCGGCATCACGACGGGGAACATGACTTCCTGACCGTCGATGCGGTCCATCTCCTCACGGATGATATTCTCGATCTTCTTCGCGATGCGCTTGGCCGGCATGAAGAAGGAAAACAAACCTGTTCCCACCGACTTGATATATCCACCACGCACCATCAGCGCCTGACTGTCGAATACGCAGTCGGCCGGTGCCTTCTTGAAACGTTCGCCTAATAATGTTGCAACTTTCATTTTATGCTGTTTTTATATTCTCGTTTTTCAGGCTGCAAAAGTACGGATTTTTTCGGTATGTTATAAAAAATCCCTCTGCCTAACGACAGAGGGATTTTTATATGATTGTGACAATGATGATTTTTTAGTTCTGAATCATCACCTTTCTCGTCACCACCTTGCCACCAATGACATGGACAAAGTACATGCCTGAAGGCAGGTCGCTCACGTCGATGGTGCGCTGGCCGTCCACGCTGAAGCCGCGCACTTTGACACCTTGCGGGTTGATGATGACGACACTGGCTTTACCCTTTTCGTAGTCCGTGGTGATGGTCATTTGGCCTCTCGCGGGGTTGGGTATAATGCTCACATTGAAGGGTTCAGCGTCCACATCGGGTAGTTCGGGAACTTCGGTCAGGATGTCGGTGTTGTGGCTATAGGTCACCACCTTACCAGAGACTCTCAAAATCGGGTTGCTGGAGTTTTCGCAATCCGGGCAACTGTTTTGGCCACTTATGCAGTCAGGGTAATTGGGGTGGCATTGGTCGACATAGGTCGGATCGAATTCATAAAGCACGTCAGCCTTACCATCGGCGAGATAATTGTCTAAGCTGTAGTCCCAAACCATACTCATGCTACCCGGGCACCATCCAGCTCTATTATGTGGCCATGTACCGTTTTGAGGTTGGCATCCAGCGGGATTGGGGTTACAGGTTTGCCAGAGATGCTGCGTGTAAGTAGTTGCACCATTGATGTTGATGTTATGGGTGGCTTCATAGAACTCGGCGGCATTGCCCGTGTTGTAAGCGCCGTTACCCGTGTCGCTCCAGTTGTGTCCCGAAGTGGTGATTTGCAGCTTGGCCTTTTCGACACAAGGATCAAACTCGACCGTGCGGGTGGGAACGGGACATGGGTCTGAATAATCGCCGAAAGCGTAGTTGCCATACCAAATCTCCTGCATATCTACGTATGGATACTCCGGAGTGCCTTTGGTGTATTCAAAGATAGCAGTGGGGTTGTAGCCGTCACCCGTGGCGTATTGTTCGCTATAATACTCAAATTCCACAAGTCCTTGCAGCACGGAGGTGAAGTCGGTCACATCGATGTCGTCAATACATTCCACACCGAAAGGTGTGATATAACGGCAGAGTTCAACCCATTCGCCACGGTAGTTCTTCACACGGACGTAACTAATGTGGTCGTATGTGTTGCAGTTACCGTTCACGCAGTTGTGCAGATAATGCAAGTTGATGGCATTGAAGGCGTTGACATGGGTTGGGAAGGCATATTCGCCATGGTCGGTAAACTGTGAGGTAGTGGCCACCATTTCGCCATTCATCGCGGAAACCACCATGTCGTCGTAGTCGGTAGTCACCTCAAAGGTATTGGAGGCCGTAGTGACCTTGCCACCGGTTTGGGTGATAGACACGGTCATGTTGTAGGAACCTTCGCCCGAAGGGGTCCAGGTGGTGTACCAATAGCCGTTGTCGGGGTTGTCGGGATAATCGGTTTTCAAGTTCAATTCAAGTCCGTCGACGTTGCATTTCACTTGTTCGAACTTGATGGCGTTGGCATGGTCGATATAGGCACTCAACACAATCATGACGGGATTCTCGAAGTCGGGCATATACACCTTGGTGCCTTCGTAGGGACGACGGATGGTGATTTCGGGTTCGTAATTTTCGGGATCCACAACATAGAATGTACGGGTCACAGTGGGAGCGGGCTGCCATTCCGTGCCGTCTCCAGCCTGGATGGCTTTCACCTTCACCGTGCCTTCCTCACCCGTGAGGGTCAGGATGTTGCCTTCGATGGTAGCAGGACCTTGGGCGACCTCAAAGGTCACAGGCAGTCCTGACGTAGCAGTGGCTTCCAACGTAATGGGGGCATTATAGACCAACTGGTCGGGAATCTCGGCGAAGTCGATGAACTGGGCAGCCAGTCCGCCGGGGAAATGGCGCACGACGATGTTGTCGAAACCGCCCCAGCCGCTGTTGAGCATATAGACACAGTTCCACATGGCGGGGTCGTATTTGTCGCCACTGCCAGGAGTAAGTCCAGCGTTGACACCCTGGCACTCAGGCACTGCTTCCCATTCGGTGGTCAGGTCGTCATACTTCATGTAAAGGGTGACGGCACCTTGGCCATTGTTGGCATCCAAGTCGATGGAGACCTTCCAAGCGTACCAATGGCTATCTGATCCGATGGGTTTGAAGTTGCAAGCCATCGTGTTGCTGGGCAGCACCACACCATTCATGAAGAGGGGGTTGTCCGTGCTACCTGTCATCATCATGTAGATACCACCATCAGGAAGGGTGCTGTTCTCATCGGGGTAGATAGGTTCGCAGATGGCGTTCGAAGAGGAGGCCTTACGCAAGGGAGGCAGTACCGAGCCGTCGCCGTCGCCGTCATAGCCGATGCCGACGAAATCGCCCCACCATTGGCGGAGGATGTCGCATTCAAACTCGATGATGCCGCCGTTTGAGAAGTCAAAGCCATACTGGGTGATGTCGTGTGTGGCAATGTCGCCAAAGGCGGTACCAGAGGCATCCGAAAACACACCGATAGTCTCGTCGGCCGTCGGGATGGGCGGTGTGTTGCCCCAGAAGTGACCCATGTAGTCGGTGTACAAAGGCGTGAAAGCTCCGTTGCCGGCATGGTGCACACGCACATACCAGCCGTCCTGGCCATTAAGGAGATGGTTAGGATTATCTCCATACTCATAATCGTTGAAGTCGAAGGTCTTTTCGACTTGGGCGTTCATCCCGAAGGAGAAAGCCAAAAGCATAAGGATTAGTGATAGTTTTTTCATAATATTAAGTTTAAGTAATAACTATTGACAAACCATTCAAAGCCAAATAACAGAATTATTGGCGCAAAAATAGTAAAAATACTCAATTAGCGTCAGGAAACGAGATTTTTTCCCTATGGTATTTCAGTTTTCGTGAACAGCTTGAACAAATAGAATGAGCAAATTTAGTTTACATAATCAATTTGTTGAGATTCCCTTTCAGGGAATGGAGTTTGTTCATTTTTCTACATGCGGCGGCTTGTGAAGCTTACGAATAGTCAACTTGTTTATGCCGCCGCTTAATAACTATGACTTTACTCCATTGACTTCATCGAATCTTCGATTTCCCCGCAGGGGAATCTATTGTATGTAGTTTAATTTTGAATAATTACTTATTGAAAAAAACTATCATTTTCATTTGTCACTCTCCCTTTGTCGCATTCCGCCATGCAGTGCATCCCACCGCCGCATTCGCTCAAAAAAGGCTTTCATGGAGTCTTCTTTTAAGCTGTCTGCTTTGATTTCAGTCTGTTCCCCATTTCCTCTCTGAGAGGGCAGGGAGTGTTCCTTGTGGTCTCCCTGGTGGCATCCTGATAACAACAAGATGACACTAACTATCATTGCTGATACTGGAACGAAGATTTTTGCAATTCTTTTCATCCTCATTTTTATTCATTTGTTCTGTTGTTTAATTGTTGTAAATACCTTTTGTCTTAAGTTATTTCCGTATTTTTTGCCGTTTCCGTGGAGAATTGCTATCTTTGCCACGCAAAACGGGCTTGATACACCAAGGGCATTGGCCCTCTGTTATTAGGTCTTTTTGTTTTGCTCTGGGTGCTTCAAGAGTTACGCAATCTTCCACAAAAGCAATCACTCTTTTAGCACCTTGTTTTTATATTTTGCCTCTCAAGGGAGGCATTATCAAATGAATTTGTTCTTCTCCTTCATAGTTAATGTGTTTTATTTGTTATTTGTAATTCAAAGAGTTAAAGTTTAAACATTATCGTTCCCATAACTGGGCGATTGATTCGCAAAGGATATCCCATATACTGTGCCGTATAGTCCTTGTCGAAATGGTTCAATAGGCCGTATCCCGACGAAATCTTGAAGACAATGTCGTTGTATTGGATTCCTATACCGAAATTCCACGACAATCCAATCCAATGCCATACTGGCTTACCGCTGTTTTCGAGTGGACTCCCGAAAATATAGCTGCCACTTCCTGACATGACTCCAGATGCATCCGTCTTGCGAAAAAGCACCAAGTCGAGGCTGGGACCGGTGAAAAGCTGTAGCTCGGTTTGGTTGCCCAATTTGTCGTGATATTGCAGCATAATGGGAAGCACTCCTGTAAGGTCATGGGCTTTCACTTCGAGGGTTTGCCCATCTTCCTCGAATTTGGCATAGGGCCGGCTGTATTCAAGGCGCACTCCCGTTAAAATGCCAAGAGGCGTTTTGCCCAGCATGTACTCGCGGTCGTATTCCAAACCGTAGGCAAGGCTCATCGTGCCTTGTTCCGATGCAATGTACGACATGTTGATGCCATTACACAGCATCGTTTTGCCCATCAAGCTGACACCAAGTGTGTTGTTGACCCTGCGGCTGATAGGTTCGTTTTTGGTTTCCTGCTGGGCAAATGCCGTGGAGCCCAGCAACAATGCGATTAGTAATAATGATTTGTGTTTCATAGGATAATAATTGTTAGTTGTTGTCTTGACTAATATTTCGAGAATTAAAACATCTAATTTTTTTCTTTTTTGTATTGTTTCCAATCATCTTCATTACACCAAAACCATTTTTTTTTCTTTACCCATGCTTTTTCTGGATTAGGCAGACTATCAAAACGCATAAAATAAAGTTCATCTCCATGTTCACCTTCATAATAATAAAAATAGTTTTCATGGTTCGATAACTCAGGGCAAATCGGAGTCCTACTTAACAGAATCAATGTATCTCGAGACTTGACAATCAATGTATCACAGAATCCGTACGTTGATGCGTTCATCGAACCTCGTGTCAAACATTCGATTATTAATGTATCATTGCTGATCTCATATATACCCCACTCTCCAGCTCCTATATCTCCCTCATCTATCCAAATATTCCCTCCAAATAATCCGTCAGAATAAAAAGCAGCTCTATAAATTTCTCGTCCCCAAGGATTTTCGGAATCTTTTGTATGTAATAACTCATTAAACATAACAGGTTCCGTTTTCTTTGGATAATAATAAAATCCATCAGTTCTGATACATCCTTTTGTGTGAGTAGAATCATTACAGAAACACATTTTCATATAACTGACTACACATTCTCTTTCGTCCGGAGGAAAAATCTCTTCATATATTCCCAAATATGATTCGTTAGCATTTTGCAAGACCTTATTATTTGGAAATAATGCTCTCAAAGCAGAAAGAGTAATACCGCATCCAGATAGTGTCATCAAACCTAATAGACTTGATAAACATATAATATTCAGTTTGCTCATAACATATTGTTATTAAAAATTGTAATAGTGTAGTGAATATGGATTATAGTATCCGCAATAATAATACCAACCATTTATATTTGAATCATACTTTAAGTAAAAGTTTTGTCTTCCTCTAGAATAGTATTTATGAACACCATTCTGTGTCACATCCTGAATGAATCGATGACTATACCCAATTCTACTGATAAGGTTCCCATTTCTCCATCCAATCCATAATGGACTGGAATAGACAATTCCTTCGTCCCATGTTTTATACCCATCAGTATTATAGCCCCAAATAGGACTAGCTTTATCAGATCTTCCACTATTCAACCCCTTTGGATCATTAGTATATATAGTTGATCCCAAACTGAAATTACCAATACTAAGTTCCCATGCATTCGTACGCCAACGATCTCCTTTATCACCAAAATAGTCATTTTCTATTCTAAATGAACCATTTTTGAAATATACACATACGGTTCCCGTTGTTTGCGAATTTGACAATCCGTCAGGGCCAATGGCATTACCATATTGTGTTCTACCATAACCAAGGCCATACCCCTTATATGTTCCTGCAACATTCCAACCAAAATAATTGTTTCCTCCTCCAATACCAATTGTCAACGACATATCGTCTACTGCCAAAGTATTATTGGCATATCCATAAAAACCTGTTATTCCATAACCAAATCCAACATTTGTAATTGTAGCTCCATCATAATATGATAATCCTACATTAGCACTTAGTGTAAAAGGCGAGATGCCAAAAGTAAGATTTGTATTGTTTCCAATCGGGACAGAGAATTGGCAACAATGTTCCATCCCATTAACAACTGTATTAGCATTGTTCCAAGCATTATTAATAGGATTTTCAATTCCATTTATTAAATTACTTATCAAATCTCCAACAAAAGCAAGCCCCAACATAGGAATTTCTAAAAGTTCCCCGCTGGGATCACAATACATCACCGGATTATTCAAGCAATAGCTGTACCTATTGTAATTCTGCGTGAAGTCAGGTGCTTGCACAAAGGGGTCTGGCGAGAAGAAACGTCCAATCACAGGGTCATACAAGCGTGCATTGGCGTTAATGATTTTAAAATGGTCATAGTGTTCATGACCTGTATAGCCTCGGCTGAACGGGAACGTGGTCTGGATTTGAAGTGTGTTCCAAGCTGTATAGCTCATACGGTTGCCCCAAGGGTCGAAGTGGGTCTGCTGCACGATGTTCTTGTCTTCGTCCATCACCTTGTTCCAACTGCCGAGGTGGTCGGTCATCACATAATAAAGGCTGTCGACAATTCCTCTCTTCACATGCACCGCCACCAGTTGTCCCTCGGCATAGATATAATCTAACTTGCGAAAACCTGAAGCAGATTCCACCTCATAGACATCGGAAATACTTGCTTTTGCTTTATATAGTATATTGTTCTGATAATATCCAGTGTGCCGTCTCATACCAGCCGCATCATAATCAATTGTAATACGATAGCCGTTTTCGCTAATGGCATTAGGCATATTGCGTAAATTGTATGTTACATCACATTGCGAGGCAGAGATAGGACAAGAGGAACTGCCGGCGATATCTGTAACCGCATGAGGCTTGCTGTTGCCATAACTGTATGTACCCACTTTCGAATTGGTAAGGATATTACCTGTATTCCCGTATGTAAATGAGGCTGCCGTTGTGCCATTTACGGTGTAAGAGGTCAAGCGATCCAAGTTGTCGTATGTATAAGTTTCGGATTGGTTCACCTTAGCATCAGTACGTGAATCAATGAAGCCTCTGTCGTTGTAGGAATATGTCAATTGTCTGTATTGGTTGTTGATGGAATAATTCACATCATCATCCATATCGATACCAACGCCATTAACATTATAATTTTCAACAACATCACCATTCTTAATACCTGTCAACATGCCATAAGCATTATAGGTGTATTGCACACCAGTTTCGTTTCCGTAGCGACATTTCAGTGGTTGGCGGAACTTGTTGCGTGTATCGGCGGCATAAATCAAAGACTTGTCTGTAGCATTTCTAATTTGTTTCAATTCTCCGTATGAATTATAGACATTTTCAATGCAATAACTATCAGGATAGGTGAAATATTGCAGTTGTCCCAAATCGTTGTATTCATACTGATGATTATAGACCGTATTGTCATCGTATACCTTCCGGTTGGAAAGTCTTCCCAGTTCATCGTAAACAAAAATACAATCGTTGCTGCCATTCTTTTTTACCGAGGCAAGTTTTCCGATCCCACTTCCATTTGCGTTGTCATACGTATAAGTAATCGTTTCTGATTCTGTTCCTTTGGAAAAGACAACTTGTGTCGTGCGTCCAATAAGGTCATAAGTGTATGCAGCTTGGTTCATATTGGCATCAGTTCGAGTAACAAGTTGGTTAAGCACATTGTAAGTGCTTGTAATGGTTCCCGCATCAGGGTCTTGGATACTGAGTTGGTTGCCTCGGATATCTGATTTGATGGTCGTGGTGTTTCCTCCAACACTAATATTCGTTTTATCACGTATCTTGCCACCTTCTGTTTGGTAAGAATAGGTGTAGTTGATGGTACCGCCTTCATCTATAACTTGTGTCACCCTGCATACAGCATCATATTTTTTTGTCTGATGGGAGTTGCGTATATTATCTGTGACGGTAACAAAATACTCATGCATGGTAGGATTGTTGTAGTCATAGTAAGAATACGACAGGTTTGTGTACGGATCAGTTTCTGAAACGATTCTATTATAGTTATCATAATTATTGGTATGCCATGTTTTGTTTCCCAATGAAACATTAGGGGTGGAATAGGGTACATAAGTGGTCTTACTCACCAGCCCCAACTCATTATATACCACATCATCATAACCTCTACCCGCCACATAAGTATGGATGGCACGGCCAAGCATATCATAATAGGTTTTGGTCTCAGGTTGTCCAACTTCGGTCTCACTTGTGTAATAAACAGCATTTGAAAAAGCAGATACATTATTCCAATTATAACTGATATGATGTTCCGTACGGTCTGGACGAGTCACATCTGTAAGACGTCCTAAAGCATCATATTGATACGTTGTAGTCAAATAATTGACATCAGTTTGTGAAGTCATCAAACCCGTCCAGTCATCAAATGTGGCAGATTTACTATGACCTAACGCATTTGCCTCTTGAACCAAAAAACGGTATTTGCTACCATAGACATAATACCGTGTCCTTGCTGTCATTCCATTGGGCGTATAAGTCTCGCTTGTAGGCAAGCCAATGTAATTATAGTTGTATGAAGTAGTTCCAACATTTCCATCTGAATCTGACACATTCATAGATGTGAGTCTACCCGATGATGAATAGTCATAAGTCGTGTATTGATAAGGCATCTGGGTGAAACCATTTCGCTTATTCCAAGTCTTGGTGGAAGAAATCTTTTTAATGGTTTGGCCATTGGGTATAGTTACGTCAGTATAGGTATAGACAGTACTATCACACGACACCCATGTATGCGATTTATAATCAATGTTTTCAATCGAAAACTTCGACAAACGTCCGTCGTTGGAATCAAGACAGTAATGATTCCTTTGTTGTTTATTCCGAAGCTTATCAATGGTGCTACTATAAGAAAAATAAGGGATAAATCTTCCATAAGTAAGCCCTTGATACTCCAAATTGTTCAAAACATAATAGTGGTAATCATTGTCCCGATTGCTTTCCCAATACGTTGTATCTCCAACATAACCTTCCTCCAGATTATTTCCTCTTTGCAAGTAATAGGTCAAAGCTTGTTCCAAGTTCAAATGATGAAATGTGTCATTGAACTCATACTCCATCTTGGTATTTGTCCCATTGCAATAGGTGTCAATTAGACCAAATCCCATCAACTGCCTTCTGTCAAAGTCAAAAGCGGCATGACCATAAGTGTAAGTTGTCTCTGTAACACCCCCTATTCCATTTGGAACACGTGATTTTGAAACTATCGGGAAATGAACACGTCTACCTTCTCTACCAAAATATCCGATATTAGGTGAATTGTAATACGCATATTCCAGGGTGCTACATTTGCCGATGCCATTGGTAAAAGAAAGAACGAGGTCGTGTTCCCGCCTTTCCTTAAAACCGACCAATACCGGTGTGTTTCCAACAGCACCTATATATAGCATATCTACTTTGCCATCACAATCCAAATCGGCAAAACGATAGTATGATTCACCACACAGGTAGATACTGTTATGATGGTATGTCTCCGATTCATACAAATAAGTGTTGTTGTCATAGCCTCTCGTGTAATAGACATCGAAGTTTGTAATGTTTGTATTATAATTGTGTACAGGTTGTATGATGTCATCCTTTCCGTCGCCATTGATGTCGACGACAAAAATAGGATACATAGGTTCACCAGAACTAGTTGATGAGTTGATAAAAGGGAGTGTTATATCATTGGTATACGCGTTCCCTTTCGACATTTTTAATTTCCAGTTGCCGTACTTGAAACGAATATAATCTTGTTTGCCGTCGCCGTTAAAGTCGCCAAAATAGTCCTGACCACTTGCTGATGAAAGAGTTCCTGAATCCAATATCTTTTCAAACGAATTGGTTGGGGTGTTATATTCATATATGTCAACTGTTGTTCCATTGACAACATGAATGTCGCTTTTCCCGTTTCCGTTGAAGTCGGTGACGGAAATTTTGCTGTCTTTATTGATTGTTTTTGAAATCGAAAGCCAATTGTTTGGACCGATTTTCTTTTTGAGGGTAAGCGTGACATTGTTACCTGTCGGTTTGCTTCTGAACACGAATTGCGCTCCCCCCTCGCCAAGGAAGTCTCCAAGATAGAAAGTGTTTGTCTCCGATTGCGGATAAACGATTATATCATTAGGGCTTGCGACAGACTTGATGACTTTAAATGTATATTTTTCATCATTTGAATCGTATGTGAAATAACCAAGACCGTCCTTTCCGTTTCCATCAAGGTCAACTGAGAACAACGAGTTTACACCATTCAACGTTCCGTAATAACTGGAAGAACTAAAACCTCCATCTCTATTGCCCAACTTGACTTGCCAGTTGCATATTCCATAAGAACTTGTGTATAGGCAAAGGTCTGTTATGTTATCTCCATTGTAGTCTCCTGTACAAATGACATAATCAGCAAAATTGCCGAATGTCTGATATGATACCGTAGAATCGTCACTACCCCATCCAATAGTTGTCCTTGTTAATTCCGACCCTGAATTATCTTTCAAAATAACAGCATTAAGTCGTGTGCTTCTATCGGTTGTATAATTGAAATCATATTGACGAACTAGTTCATTCCCATATTTCACGAGAATTCTATTTAGCAATTTGGTAGGTCTAATAATCTTTCCTCCAATATACGTTGTGTTGATGTTGGAATCGGTTGTATATTGGAATACTACCTTAGCGTATGTTGATAGTCCTGCCGCAGTATTGCCAGTATAGTTTATTTCGATTGGCCAAATTTCACCGTTTGAGGTAGATTGACCGTAGGAAATGGTCATAAAGTTTCCGTCTGCATCGGTAATCTTATTGACCATCCACGATACAACTTTATTGTTTGTCGTTTTTTGTTTTGAGTCTTCGG
>CAMJHP010000078.1 GCA_946405575.1 uncultured Bacteroidales bacterium
CCTGCGTGGCCTTCAACGTCAGCAGCCGCGAGCAAGTGATTCTGAACACCTGGTATGGTGGCGAGATGAAGAAAGGCATGTTCTCGATGATGAACTATTACCTGCCGCTGCAAGGCATCGCCGCCATGCACTGCTCAGCCAACACCGATATGAAGGGTGAGAACACCGCCATCTTCTTCGGCCTGAGCGGTACCGGCAAGACCACCCTTTCGACCGACCCGAAGCGTCTGCTCATCGGCGACGACGAGCACGGCTGGGACGACGAAGGCGTGTTCAACTTCGAAGGCGGCTGCTATGCCAAGGTCATCAACCTCGACAAGGAGAGCGAGCCCGACATCTACAACGCCATCAAGCGCAACGCCTTGCTGGAGAACGTCACCGTCGATGCCAATGGCAAGATCGACTTCAAGGACAAGAGCGTGACCGAGAACACCCGCGTCTCCTACCCCATCGAGCACATCGAGAAGATCGTGAAGAACGTGCGTCCCATCTCGGCTGGTCCCGCCGCCAAGAACGTCATCTTCCTCAGCGCCGACGCCTTCGGCGTGTTGCCTCCCGTCAGCATCCTGACACCCGAACAGTGCAAGTACTACTTCCTGAGCGGCTTCACCGCCAAGTTGGCCGGCACCGAGCGCGGCATCACCGAGCCTACACCTACCTTCAGCGCCTGCTTCGGCCAAGCCTTCCTTGAGCTGCACCCGACTAAATACGCCGAGGAACTAGTGAAGCGTATGGAACAGAGCGGTGCCAAGGCATATTTGGTGAACACCGGTTGGAACGGCACAGGCAAGCGCATCAGCATCCGCGACACACGCGGCATCATCGATGCCATCCTCGACGGTAGCATCGAGAAGGCACCTACCAAGATGATCCCGTACTTCAACTTCGAGGTGCCGACCGCATTGCCAGGCGTCGACCCGAACATCCTCGACCCGCGCGACACCTACGCCGACAAGAACGCTTGGGAAGAAAAGGCCAAAGACCTCTCCTCGCGCTTCATCAAGAACTTCGAGAAGTTCACCACGAACGAGGCTGGCAAGGCCTTGGTGGCTGCCGGACCGAAACTTTGATTTTGTTCACACAGAAATCACAGAAATCACAGAAAAATTATGAAAATGACGAGCCGCTCCGATTGGGGCGGCTCGTTGTGTTTTGACCCTGGGCTTCACAAAACCAACATCTTTTCCATCCTGGATGTGATTTTTTTGGTATTTTTGCACCCAATTAAAATAACTGGCAATTCTAAACTAACTGCAACAATGAAAAAAGCATTTACACTTTTCGCTTCTATCATGTTGTGCTTCAACTTAAACGCACAGAACCCTTTTGAAGATGAGCAAGTCATCATCACCCCTGACTCGTTACACTGTTTTTTCCAAGGCTGCTCGCCTCATGGCGGACGCATTACCATTAGCAACTTCACCTCTGAGGATTTGGTCGTCAACCGTTGTTATGCCGAAGGCTTTTTCGTGGAATGTTTTTATGAAGGTAACAACATTGCACAAATGGGTATGATTATTCCCATTGGGGAGACCGTTTTCCTCGATACATACGCAACACCTTTATTAAAAGACATTTACGGGACGCTGTACATTGACACAGACTTCGGTATTTATACCATAACCATCTATTATGAGACCACATACAGTATCGACGAAAACGTCCCAACTTTCAGCCTTGCCCCCAATCCTGCCAATGAGTTTGTCAGCATTAAGGGCGAAAATCTCGGTATGGTCAGTATCTTCAACATGCTTGGACAAAAGATGGAAGATTATTATGCTGAAGGCAAGGAGCTCATCATTTCAACGGCCCAATATCCGAATGGCATATATTTTGCTAAGACCGCCCAAGGCAAAACCAAACGATTCATTATTGCACATTAAATCAACCAATTGATAAACAAAAACTCATAAAAATGAAGAAAACTTTTAGAAAAATCGCCCCTGTGGCACTCGTCCTCCTAGGACTCACCACTCTTTCGTTCATGGCCAAAGACGGCATCACACTTAGGCTGAAGCCCCAACAAGGCAAGACCTACACCATCACCTCAAAAGCCAATATGATGACTATGATGGAAGTGCAAGGCCAGACTATGAATATGTCACAGACTATGGAGACCAAACAATCTTTCACTGCAAAAGAGGTTAGTGAAAGTGAATCCTCTTTCGAAACCCAAATCGAAGCCATAAAGATGACCATCTCCCAGATGGGTATGAAATTTGAGTATGACTCCGAGCACCCTGAGAAAACCAGCCCTATGCTGGCAAGCCAGACCCAAGAAATTGACAAGGTGATCAAGAAACTTGAAACTGTCAAATACGACCTTATGGGCAACATCGTTGACTCACTTGAAATAGAGATGAGCCAATTGTCAGCCGCCATCACTAAACTTCCCGAAGAGGAAGTGAGCGTAGGTAGCACATGGACTTTCGACAGGACCCAAAACGTCAGTGGCACCGAAATCGCTGCCAATATGACCTACACCGTTACCGCCATCTCTAAGAAGAGCGTTGACGTGAACATCAGTGGCACCGTTGAGGGCAATAATGAAATCAGTGGCACATACGAAGGTACAGCCAGCATCAATCCACAAACCGGTCTCGTGATGAACAGCAGCCTAAAGACCAACCTCTCTATGACTATCAACGAACAAGGACTGAGCATTCCTACGACCATTGTAGGCAACACGACCGTTGAGGTCAAGTGATCATCTCACGCAGAATTCGCAGAAATCTTTGATTCGACGAAGTCAATTATAGGAATAAAAAAACCAGCGATGTCCTCGCTGGTTTTTTGTTTTAGATTTAGCCTAATGTTTAGTTCAGCATCACCGGCATAAGCAACATCAGCAAGTCCTCAGCCTCGTTTTCGTTTTCAACGGGCATAATGATACCTGCCCGGTTGGGGGCCGACATTTCAATCTTCACCGTCTCGGAGTCGAAGTTACTCAGCATTTCTTGCAGGAATCTGGAATTAAAGCCGATTTCCATATCGTCGCCCTCGTAACTACAGGTAAGGCGTTCTTTGGCTTCGTTGTAGAAGTCGATGTCCTCTGCAGTCAGCGTAAGTTCTTGTCCCACAATGCGGAAACGCACTTGGTGCGTAGCCTTGCTAGAAAACACTGCCACACGGCGGATGGCTGAAAGGAAGGTCTGACGGTCGATGGTCAGGTGGTTGGGGTTCTGCTTCGGGATGACCGCGTCGTAGTTGGGGTAACGGCCTTCGATGAGGCGGCAAATCAGCTGATAGTCGCCAAACGTGAACGAAGCATTGGTCTTGTTGAACTCAATGCGCACCGGTTCGTCGGCAAGCGAAGCTAAGATGCTCTTCAACTGATTGATGGGCTTCTTCGGCATAATGAATGAAGCCACCACGTCTGACTTCACATCCATCCTTCTGTAGCGCACCAATTTATGGGCATCTGTGGCAACGAAGGTCAAATAGTTCTCCGTCATCTCCATCAGCACGCCCGACATAATGGGACGAATCTCATCCATACCCGTAGCAAAAACGGTCTTCTCAAAACCCTTGGCCAGTACATCCGCAGGAATCTCCCAAACTGAAGTATCAGCCATTGCGGGCAGTTGCGGGAACTCATCGCTCTTGTGACCCGCCAACTTGTATCGGCCTTCACCAGCAATCAGCTCGACGGCCAAAGTGTTGTTGTCGACCGAAATCGTGATCGGAACATCGGGGAAGTTTTTCATGATTTCCAACAACAGACGTGCAGGAATCGTCACTTCGCCCGTACCCTCTACCATGTCAGGGACAAGACAGACCGTCATCGTCACATCAAGGTCTGACGAGGTTATTTTCAGTTGGTTCTCGTCCAAATGGAACAGAAAGTCATCCAAGATGGGCAAGGTATTTTTTGAGCCGATAACGCCGCTCAAGGCTTGCAGGCTCTTCAATAGTTTTAGGCTTGATACTATGAATTTCATATAGTTAGGTATTTATTTATCTTTTGTTTTTGAAGTTGTAAAAATACAAATAAATGGAACATAAAGGGCAAATAATCGAAAAAAAACTCAATTTTCAAAAACCACCGATTGTCAAGCCTGCATATTTAAGTCGGTTCAAGAAGTCGAGCATCGATTCATAGGGCACTGCAACATATTGGAACTGCTTGCCATCCTTAGTACGAGTACGGTTTTTCTCCTTCGTATCAGCCAAACGCTGGTTGATGTCGGAGAAAGTGCAATGCACTTGGAACTGTCCATCGCCACCATTGTAGTTGATATAGGTTTGGAACATATCGTTTTGGAAGTAATATGTGATGTTGCCCAAGCGACGGTCAAACACTACGCAACCATCCACATACTTGTTGACAATGTGGTTACCAAAATTGCCCAAACCAATCTTTCCTATAGAAACAAAAGCATGGAGGTTGTCGTTCCATACCATCTTCAAGTCTGGAATCACAATCGTATTACTATAGAAATCAGAGGATTCCATTTGTGGATAGCCACCTGCCAATTCCATATTCATTCGCAGTTCTTCGGTCTTTTCCATAGAGTTTTCCGAACGGAAATAGGGCAAATAATTGGTCTGCGTCAAGTCGATGGATTCGCCCGACACATTGGCGAAGACCTCAGCCATAGCTTCCAACGCCTTATCGTCAAATATAGGTGCATTGAAGACATTGAGACCTTGCATAGTAAGGCTGTCGTTAGGATATTGCGTATAGTCGCCATGAACAACGAATTTGGCCAAAGGCGTGTCAAAGCCCAAGTCCGTCGTCCCGCGACCTTTAACGACTCCGCGAGAGTTGAGTTCGAGGCGGGAATCGAATTGCGTCGTATCGGTCACCACGAAATTCAAGCTGTCGGCATCAAACCATAAAACGCCGTTGACCGGTGCAGCTTCATCAAGTTCCTTCCTACCCTTTCTAGGAGTGAGGAACGAACCGAAATAGCCGCCATCAATGGCAAGTTCGTAATAGAGGCCATTCGTCATCCTTGGATCTTTTTCGCAAATGCGGTTCATATCAATAGGAATGCGAATGGACTTAGGGTCTACATAGGTGGCCGAGACAAGCCAATGGTTGAGAGCGGCGATGCTATCTTGTGCAGCTTCTTCGAGGCCAGATGCAGGGTTAAAGTCATCAAGCACAATTGGCATCTCCATATTTGTTGTATCCATTAGCTCTTCGGTCGGCTCAGGATCCTCTTGGATTTCGACGACAACCTCAGGTTCTTTAAATGCCAGCATAGCAAACTCGCCATCGAAATAGCCTAGTTTTTCCGTAGCATTCAAGGTCAAACGACCGTGGAAACCGAATTGAGTGCTCAACTTAAAGCCCGCATCATCTGCAATATGAGCATAACCGTGCGTGATGCCGCCAACGGGTACAATGGTGTCCATCCGAATCGGTGTACTGACTCCTTCAGCGTTAGTATAGTCCCAAATACCTTGCGCATCATAATAGTTGCGGCTATGGATATTCACCACTGCATCTTTATACAAGTGGAATTGGCTCAACGTGTCGGCCAAAAGGTCTCCATTGATTGGCTCAAGCTTCGACTCCGCATTGATATCCACATCGTGCATATATGGGAACACAGCTGCATCAGCCACTCGGATAATCTTGACATCATGAGCATGGATGACATAATTGGTCATATCATATTCCGCACTCATACTATAGAACTGCAAGGAATCCTGTTCAGGCACTAACGAAATGAATTTAGAGGCATTGCTATGTATGGCAAGCAGCTCTTCGTGGGTCGTGGCTGTGGCATAGTCGCCAAACGATTCCACTGGATTGTATAGATGCAAACTATTGGAGGCCATATCCCATTCGGCTTCTTTCAAGGAACAGATGTATTGGTTCATCGGAAAATCAAGGTTGCTGTTCTGGTCTAGATAGTCGTATTTCACCTTTTGGGCATCAAAGTCGACATTGGCACGGTAGTTGGTCGCAGCAAAAGCAACGCTCGATGTGTCAGCGGAATAAAGGAGGAAACTTGCCGAATCAGCCACAAAAGTCCTCGAATCCAAGGCGAAATGGTCGGAATCGAACTCCGTAAGGCCAAAGCGCAACTTACCGTCAGCCGAATAGCCATCGGGCGATAGAGCTGTCTTGCCAGAAAAATAGGTATCGCCATACATGCAGATAGGTTTACCAATGGTCTCCGTTGTCAGTTCGGGCTTGAGGATATCCCATTTCAGCCTAAGCGCGTCAGCTGATGCCATAGGGAACCTCGTGCCGTCCTCACGCGGAACCATCTTGAATTGGTTGGTAATGGCAGTAACCGAGTCCAAGTAGAACATAAACTGTTCAGATTTGAATTCTGCGGTTTGATAATCAAGCATACCTTCGCCGAAAAAACCGCTCCCGGAAAGGTAAACCTTGTTGTGGAAACGCCCCAAATCGCCATATAAGGGATAGGATTCGGTTTCGCTGTCTCCAATTTGATGGACAAAGCCCAAAGAAAAGTCGTCCATGACAACAAGTGGCTGTTCAATATTGGGCATAATGCCCCCTGATACCAACTCACCATCGAAGCGTACCTTTTTCATCGAGAGATCGTTCAGACTATCAACGACGAAAGGATACACACTGTAATAGAATTTGTCAGCAAGATCCTCGGCAGTCATCACCGAATCGACATTGCCAGGATGGAACACACCTCCGTTAATCTTTCTATAGAACTTGAAGCTTTCAGCATCGCTATAGAAGATAGGGTAATCCGGTGTCACGTAACGACTCGACTTGTTATCCCCATGGTCAATATCCAAACGCCCTTTCAACTTCTCCAAGGTCCCGTCAACGGGAATAATGTGATTGTCATAGCGCGCATAAAAGCGCAAAGAGTCGACCTTTTCCATTTTGATGGAGAAATCTTCATAATTGAACTCGCTGTCTTTGGTGAAGAATTCGAACATTCCTGCCAAGACACCTCCGGAAAACGTGAAATTCTTGTTTTTCGTAAAAGTGACACGTCCCAAGTCGGGAACGATGACCACTCGTTTGCGGTCGCTCAGCGATATGGCCGAGCCTTCATACCCATCAATCTGACTCGTAATGCCATAAACAAGCAAATCGCCAGTATTCAAGTCAATACGAATATTTGGTTGGCGATTGGTTGTGACCGTATGCAACTTGATGATATCATAATCAATCGCCTCGCGGAAAGAATCCACCACATCGAAGAAACGCGGCAATGCTATTGCCCACTTTGTTTCAGGATCATACTCCACAAAGCCTTCGGCTTGCAGTCGGAGCATAAGCGAAATCACCTGCTCGATAGGATAACCCAAATAAGAAGCCAAGTCGCCCACGGCAAACTTCACCTGACGATCCACATTGTCGAAGCCTTTCAGGAACTTCTCTATGCGAATCATTGGATGCGATCCGTCGAGACCTTGAAGCCGCTTGAAATCCTCGTGACGGAAATAATTGACCGACACCACATCACCTTCACTCACCGGATTGACACCTTCCATCCTTCTGAAATCCACCTGATTGCCATCGATATCCCAATACATAGCTTCCAAAAAGATGTCAAGGCCGTGATAATAATCATGGAAAGGCCCATCGCCAAAGTCTTTTTCGGAACGGTAAATCATCATCCTTCTGGTCTTGTTGTCGTAACGGAAACCCAAACCATTGTGATAAAGGGAATCCATTTCAGAATTCAACGAATCCACCAAATAAAGGCGCATAGCAGCATTGTCAGACACCAACAGTTCATCTACCGACATCGTCAGTCGCCTTGCTTGCACCCTTACGACTTCTCTATCCCTTTGACGAAAATGGAAAACCGCCTTGTTTCCAACACCGCCAAACACTTCCACTTGATTGCCCATCATACCGATGCCTCCTTCAAAGTCGATGTTACGCATTATGTCTGTAATTTGATAATCAGACCGATACGATTTTACCCGAGGAAACATCGTCTTTTCATCTGGAGTATTCACCAAGACCTTATCCTCAAAACGACAAAGTATATCCTGATCAAAATGCCTACGTTCGTGGAAAACCACCGAGTCGATGGCATATTCCGAGCGGCTAAGATCCAGCACATAATAATCGGGCAGAGTGACAAACACCTTATCGGAAGGAATGTCAAAACGAGACCAGTCGGCGCGACCGCCTGTGCCTTCCCAGCAATTGCGATCCAAATAATAAACGCCCTTGGTATTTTTGATGAGCGACGCATCCTTTTGTGACACCAAGGCCAAAGTGCCATCGATGGTCAACTCGAATTGATCTTTCGAAGGAAACCCCCATAAGGCATCGCGGAGGGTCCATTTGGAGTTGCCTTTGGCCGACAAAACCTTGTCAACAAAGATGCTACGGCACGAAGCCAGATACTTATCCACCCCATTCATCGACTTCTGCATTTTGGCATCAGTGTAGCTTAGCCAGTTGTTCACATCCCTATGGGTCAAACTAGCAGTAGGAATCTTTTGCACGACCTCAATAAAATGGAAGATATTAGTATAGGCATTGCCTCCGCTTTTGGAGTGGAGCGACTCACAAAGCCGCATAATCATATCAGCTTCCCGATCATCATAATAGCTGTCCCAGACCCCACGGAAATCTTGCATTACCGCAGCTGCCTCTTCGCGGTTCTGTTTCGAAGTGGAAGAATTCAGATAGGCTGCCAATTCATCGTAGAAGGCATTCTTTTCTGAAGAGAAAAATGCCTGAGCAAAAGCCGAGGCAACGCCCAAAAAGAGCGTACAAATGGCAATAAGGATTCCTTTTTTCATTCCTTTAATAATTCAGCAACTGTTTACTATTAACTACAATATGATTTTGACATGAGACACGGGACTTCGAGACTTATCGACCATAACCACTGACAATGACTATGGCTGCTTACACTTTTGTTGAAGCTGTCATAGCCACAAGTCATTGTCCACTATTCTTTATGTCCTTTATCTATACTTATGTAACTGTTCACAATTAAACAACATACTCATTTGACTTCGGACTTTTTTGACCTAAAATGCTATTGGCTACTGGCTATTGGCAAGTCGATGGTAAATCATACTCTTAAGCTTTACCATAAGCTGCCAAAAGCCAGAGGCCAGAAGCAACCTAGTCATCAGTCATGAAAACATAGTCCCTCGTCATATATGTAAACTAAATTTGCTCATCTACTTATCCATTTAAAAACAATCATTTGACAAATTCAGCAGCAACCCAATTGTTGCGGATCAAGTGGCGACAAAAGCGCAAGCCAATGCGTTCGGCTTCCTCTCGGATGCTCTGCAAATCCTCGGCAAAAAAGCCACTGAAGAAAATGTGGGCATCATTGTTCATAGCATCCGCATAATAATGCATATCGCGCAAAAGAATGTTGCGATTGATGTTAGCCAACACCACATCGAAACTACCTTTGATTGAAAGGGCATCGCCAAGTATGATTTCAATGTCAGAAATGCCGTTCAACTCAGCGTTAGTGAACGCGTTACGATAAGCCCACTCATCATTGTCAATGGCCACCGCACGAGCGGCACCTAATTTCTTGGCCAATATGGCCAACACAGCAGTACCACTACCCATATCAAGCACTTCTTTCCCTTGGAAATCCGTATCCAACATCAACTGGATAATTTGTGAAGTCGTTTCGTGATTGGCCGTGCCAAACGACATTTTAGGTTCTATGACAAGGTCAAACTCAAAGCTTGAATCTGGTTTATGGAAAGGTGCACGCACGCGGCAGCGCTCGTTGACCACCACAGGCTGATAGGAAGCCTCCCATAGTTCATTCCAGTCCTTGTCTGGCATCTCCTCCACATTCAGCAGCCGAATGTCCGTAAAAGCAGGGTCAAGCAAAAGATTATCCACCGCCAATTCATCACAACATCCAGCTGAACAATAAGCCTTTAGCGAATGCTCGTCATCCATAAAGGAATCGAAACCAATGTCAGCCAGCATAGTGGTAAGCATATCGTGCTGGATATCCGATGAGGGGGCAGTAAAAGTGTATTCAAGTGTTTTCATCGATTACAATCAACCAAAACCCACAAAACAATCAAAGCTCTGTTTTAGGAACGGGGGCATCCTACTGTGGTTGCCGTTAAAAAGCCTCTGGTTGGCGATTTCTATTGCTCAAACTACTGTTTTGCGGGTTTTGAAAGTTTCGTAATGTTAGTCTTCGCCGATGTGTGAGGCTTGTTCACAGATAGAGACAAAGTCTTCGGCTTTCAGTGATGCACCACCGATTAGGCCGCCATCGACATCAGGCTGTGAGAACAGCTCCGTGGCATTCTTGGCATTGCAGCTGCCGCCATAAAGGATACGGATGTCGTCGGCTGTAGCTTCGTCATAATGTTCCTTGATCAGCGAACGGATATAAGCGTGCATCTCCTGAGCCTGCTCGGGCGTGGCAGTCTTACCTGTGCCGATGGCCCAAACAGGTTCGTAGGCAATGATAGCATCATAAATGGCATCGCCGTCCAAGTGGAACAAACCTCTCTCCAGTTGTTCCTTAACGATTTCGAAGTGACGACCTGCCTCGCGCTCTTCGAGCACTTCACCTACACAGTAAATGGGCGACATATTATTCTCAATCAAGCGGTTGATCTTTTCAGCCAATATCTCATTGGATTCGCCGAAATACTTTCTCCTCTCGCTGTGACCCACGATGCAATAGTCCACATCGATGGACTTCAGCATTTTGGCCGACACTTCGCCCGTATAGGCTCCTTTGTCGTAAGCACTGCAATTCTGTGCCCCCACATTGAAACGCTGTTCATCAAATTCATAGTCTGTCAGCATCTCAAGATAAGGGAATGGCGGACAAATGATGATTTCGCAATTCAATTCGTTCAGTTCATCAAGGCGGTCAAGGATACTATCGACCAAGTTTTCAGCCTCTTCGAAAGTGAGGTTCATTTTCCAGTTTCCGGCTACAATTTTGTTTCTCATATCTATTTCTATTTAAAGATTTAAAATTCAATTATTTAAAGAATGGTTTACTCTAGAATTCGAAACGCAGGATACGTGACGAACTTCATATATTCAAATGGACAAAAATACAAATTTTTCGATTACTAACTTGAATTTTCTATCTATTCTTATGAATTAGCAATGGCTTTTTGAAAGTTTTTTTATGTAGGAG
>CAMJHP010000079.1 GCA_946405575.1 uncultured Bacteroidales bacterium
ACCGCATCCCTGAAGTCTACAGACTTCGGACACACTGGTTGAAACACTACCAAAACCAATGATTGAAATGAAAATATTTGTCTAACTTTGCACCGCATCCCTGAAGTCTACAGACTTCGGACACACTGGTTGAAACACTACCTGACAGGAACTATTAAAATGGCAAAACAAAGGAGTAGGATTTTCATGGATTTGTTTTGCATGATGGTTCAATGTTGTAATAAAAAAAGGAGATGTCTAAATGATAGTTTAATCTCAATCTAGACGAACATCAACATTCTTAAAGATTTAAAAGCTAAACCTTCCCAATAGTCCTTGTTTCTTTGCTTTTGCGTATAATTCACTTGCTTTTTCAAGATCTTGAGTTATACCTTCGCCATTCTCATAGCAACGTCCTAAACTGTATTGACCATCAGCATCACCTTGATCGGCTGCTTTTGAGTACCAATACACTGCTTTTTTTAAGTCTTTAGGTGTCCCATCGCCATAATAATAACAATCTCCAAGATCCGTTTGCGCTTCTGCAGACCCTTGTTCTGCTGCTTTTGAGTACCAATAAAAGGCTTTGGTTTGGTCTTTCGGAACACCTGTGCCATAGAAATAGCAACGGCCCAATCTAAATTGCGCATCCGCATAATCTTGGTTTGCAGCTTTCGAGTACCAATAAAAGGCTTTATCATAGTCCCTAGACAATCCTTTTCCTTTGTAATAGCAATAACCCAAATTATATTGTGCGGCAGCGTCGTTTTGTTTTGCAGCTTTTGTAACCCATTCAACAGCCTTTTCATAATCTTGAGGCACCCCATCCCCATTGTAATAACAAACGCCTATATAATTCTGAGCTTTTGCATTTCCATGTTTTGCCATCAATTTGTATTGTTCAAATTGAGTGTTAACTGAATTAACCGAACCAATACTGAAAATAAACAATTGGCAGGTCCATGATTTATCGTCATTAAGTTCGTATTTGTCAAATACATCTGTATAATTTATTGTTCCATCAAAATACGAACAAAAATTTTCCATTCTGTCATCTTTGTCTGTAAAGTTAAAATATGGTCCTACGCAAACAAATTGGTTGAAACCAAAAACTCTTTTATTTATCGTTTCAGCAAGTTCCTCTAAATCAAAGTCCAAAACATCCAACACGTTGGATAGTATATGCAATGTAGGCGTTTTCTTATCGTTATAGATGTCGTTTTCGCCTAATTCATCAAAGACTTTATTTACAGTAATGATTTCAGTTTCAGGTAAAAATACAGAAATATTGAGTGCAGCTCTTTTCAAACAGATTTCTGAAGGCTCAATTAAGGATACGGCTTTGATTTTCTGCTCATATCCGTTTTCTCGTAGAAAATCCACATAACACATTGTGCCTAATGCCTGTCCGCAACCGTAGTCTATGATGTTGATTTCAGGAATGGAAAGGAATTCTTCAGGCAAATGGTTGAAGGCATAATCTAGTTTGGCTTGGTGCATTTTCCCGTAAGCAAATAGATAGGTTTCCATCATCGGTTCACTTTCCAAAAGGTCTACACCATGATTCAATTTCTCATATAGTTCGTTTTGTAGTGGACGGGGAAGCTCTCGCATGAATTTTACCGACAAATTCCTTACATCATCGAAACATGGTTCTTTGATGTATTTCAGTTTGAAAGCGTAGTTGGTGTTCTTTTCTATTAACATATTTTCTCCTTTGAACTTATTGGTTTATCAATATATCTCTTCCAAATACGCTCTTGTTTCTCTAAACACGATAACAGGAGTTACTTTCTTCAAAGTCTCTTTGTTGACAATGGAATCGTATGGCAGCTCCGATGTTAAATTTGACTTCAGCCAATCATTATTCCATAAAGGTTCTTCTGAATTACCCATCACAAGTTTGCAAAGCCGCATTGAATATGGAGATTTCTTGGACTTCTTGTCTTGTGTATAGGTGATGTTTTGCAGCCAAAGTTGATTATAATCAGAATTAGGCTGGTTGCATAGCTTATTGTACACTTTGTTGATAATGTCTCGCTTCTCTTTTATATCCGTCATCGAGTCCACGATACGGCTAATGACCCTCAATGCGTAATGACTGACAGCAACATTTTCTAAAGCAATCTGTGTGGCTACGGCGGTTATGGCACGAATGTTCTCACAAATCACCCCTGGTACTTCCTTTTCCTCATAAGAGGGTAACTTGTCGAAAACGTTGTTCGATACATTATCTAAGTCTAATGATTCAATCTTGTATTTCTTTTTTTTTGGTTTTAGTTTTTTAGCAATTCGTTTGTCGAGGTCTGATAGCATGGTTTTTAGTTGTCCACCATTAGGGTATTGACGTGAAAATAGCAATATATAGAACAAGTGTTTTTGTATGCCATCAAAGTCACATCCTTTTTTATTGAAAATAGGAGTGTTGTAAATATAGAATAGCTTGTCAGGTTTAATTGAATCAGTAACAACCGAATCGCTTAACTTGGTTTTCTGTGAATTCATTCTGAAATTAAGGTCTTCAAGAACAGATTGCAAGATATAAGAAATACGCTCCAAATTGTCTTTGTCGTTACAAAATACGCGATAGTCATCACGATAACGAAGTATTTCGTAGCCATTAATCTTTTCTTTCTGCAATGCTTCATATAGAAGCAGATCAGAATAACCTAGAACAATTTCCGCAATGAAATCAAACAAAACACTCCCTTGCGGTATACCAATATTGTGACCATGCTGAAGTGCCCGAAGATACTTTTGAATGTTTTCGGCCAAATGATGGTTTTGTGTGTTCTCGTGTTTTGTTTTCTTACAAGACAATGCCCAGTCAATAGATTGAGGATTAATGCTGCCATAACAATTGGTAATGTCGCTCACGAACATATACCGATACTCCAACGATAACTCTAACGAACGTTGCTCTATTGAATTCCACCAATTGAGGATGGTGGTTGATTTATGAAACGGCTCTACTTCTTCAGGAATGATAGGCAAAGCACAAGATGTGATATGAGGAACTGTATAATTATTAAAACATTGTTGTACGACATCCCATCCTGGAGGACAGCACAATTCCCTCACTAGGAAATAATAAAGGTAAGGATTGGCAAGAATCAAAGGACGCACAGCATATCGACCGTCTTTGTTTTGAAGAATGTCAAGGTTCACATTTTCCAACTCATCAGGCACAATACTTGTTAGGCAATTTTCGTACTTATTATCACCAATTGTTTGTTTTACGAAGTCCAGCACCTTTTCAAAGTCAAAGTATTCAGGTAGCTCAAAACTGTGAAATTGTTCACTTTTCATGAAAAAGTCAAAAGCCTCTTCGGATGAAAGAGACAATACGTTTTTTGCTTTGTTTTTTTTCGTAGGATAATTGTTCATACAATAGTTGGGTGTTTGTCTTTTTATGAATTGCAAAAATAGGATAATTCTTCAAAGCTAATTACATTTCCAAGTCCAAATCTTACAGCAGTTTCTTCAATTCCTCAATGTCCGGCAAGGCTTTCCGCAGCTCCTCTGGCATTTCGGCGGTGGTTTTGTAGGTGGCCACGCCCATGGGTTTGCAGTCCTTCAATTCGGCAATCATGATTGCCGAATTAATAACTGCTTGATTATCATTATTCTGAAAATCGACAATTGCAATTGGCGAATTAATGCTCAATTCGTCGGTTATGACCGATGAATTTGGAATTACTGCCGTGTTGTATGTCGCTGGTTGGTTCATGTGCCTTGTTTTTGATGTGCAAATATAGATTATTTCCCAGTTGTCGTTTCTCCAGAAGACCTTATCTTATTTTCAAAAAACGGAAATATGGACACTTTTTGTAAGTGGATGCATGTGAGTTGTTCTTTTCAAAAATGTGCAAGATTATGAGCAAATTGTTTCACCCAAAGGATTCTTTTCGTGTTTCCTGTAATTCTCAATAGCTTTTTCCTTACTCGCATTCGCATAGCAATACTCGCACAAATGCGGGCAGGTGTTGTACTCGCCGATGTCCTTGCTCACCATGCAGCCGCAGAACTCCCGCTGGCCTTTGTCGCGGTTGTCGCGGTGCTTGATGATGGTCGGTTTGGGGTCGAAAAGGTCGCCTTCGGTAATCTCCACGCCGAGAAAATCCATCAAGGCCTTGTCGTGGTGAGCAAAACGAATCATCAAATCATCATCCACGCAACGGTTGTGCTGGATGCCGTATGGCGTAAGGTCAATCTTCTCGCCGCAGGTGGCCAACTGATAATGCCATTTCTGGTTGAGTTCCGAAAGCCTTTCGGCAAACTCTTCCATTTGGGCGGTCGACCATTCCGTATAGTTCACATGGCTTTTCTCAAGGTTAGCCTTCACCTTTTTATATAAGGCGATGTCGGCAAAACTGAAAACGAGTTTTTCTGTATATCCTTTCAATTGGTCACCGACGTTTTTCACTTTTCTCAACAGGTCGTCCAAACTGATTTGGTCGGTCAGAATCAGCGGGTCGAAACGCCAAATCACGCGACCTTGGCCCAATTGGTCCACAAGTCTTTTGAAGGTGTCAATTCTTTCCTCCAAAGGCGGAACGCCCTTTTCCAAGCCTTCTTTCTTGTAATCATTGAGCGTGTATTGGATGTAGCAGCCGATATTCCTTTCCTTCAGTTCGTCCAAATGCCCAAGCAACGGCTTCGGGTTCTTCGACCAAAACACGATGAAGCGGCATTTTTCATACGACACGAAACTTTTCACGCCATTGAAGGGATTCGTCCAAGCGGAATAGCCAACCTTCAGCCGATGGAAAAACCAGTCGGCATAGAAAGCGGGAATGTCCGTGCTTCGGCTTGCTGAAATGATGACGGGGGCTTGCGCATCAGCCATCATGCCGTTATCGCGCTGAATCTGTGTCTTTTGCCATTGGGCCATTCGTCGTTTCTGTTATATTAGCTGCTAATTGGTGCAAAAATACATAGAAAAAAGTGTACCTTTGCAAAAAATACTAGAGATTTCATGGACACCAGAAAACACATAGCCTCAGAGAAGCTAGAGAACGGCACTCACAACTGCGCCCAAGCCATCATTTGCACTTATGCCGATTTGGTTGGAATCGACGAAGAAACAGGCCGTAACTTAGGCAACGCCTTCGGCTCGGGTATGGGCAATATGGAAGGCACCTGTGGTGCCCTTGTCGGGGCGGGCATCGTATTGGGACTGGCCACCAAAGATAAGGCAAACGCAAGAAAAGGCATGAGGCAAATCATAAGCCTGTTTCAACAACGCAATGGTGCCACCCAATGCAAGATGCTCAAGGGCATCGGCACGGGTGTGATCCTCCGCCAATGCACTGGTTGTGTGGCCGATGCGGCGGAGTTTTTGGAAGAACAATTGTAATTGTTCTATCTAACGACCAGCGAAGTTCTGAATAAACAACCGCCGCAAAGGAAGAAAAACCTTGCGGCGGTCACATCTAATGAATAATGCATATTAAAGCATTGTCTCAAAATGGAGTTTTAATTCTCCGTTTTAGACAAAGGTATGTGAATGGTGTTTATGCTATCAGGATTGATATTGGGGGTGTAGATGATGTCACCAGGTTTTTCTCTATCGACCTCTACTTCTTTCTCCCGCATTTCAATGAATTCAAGCAACTCCTGCTCGGTGATGCCGATGGTGACCATATTCACATAATTATGGTAGCGTATCTTCTCGATTTTGTTTTGAAGCCAGCACCTCCTGTTGTGGAAATTGCGTAAAATCTGACGAAAAACCGGATTGTTCAAGTATTTGGAGCCCCATGAGCTACCTGGATATTGCTCTGGGTGATAGAGGACTGCATCGCGAACTTCATCCATCTCTTCAGAGAAGGCGGTCCATTCTTCCTCGATGGTATGCATGTTTGAAAAGCACTTCCCGACATTGTCAATAAACTGGAAATTGCCCATGTTTTTCCATGTCTCAATATCGTCAGAGAAAATGCTCTCAGTTGTCTTGTCATAAACGAAAATCGGAATATACATCACCTCGTCCATCAGGGAAAGCAATGAATCTTGATCAAACGAATCAACCTTGTCCAGAGGAAGATCCAACAGCCATGCCGATACAGTGTCGGCATGTTCCATATAAGCATAGGCTGCTTCAAGTATCTGTGCATAGCTTTCGATGTTGCTCATCACCATCATGGCAGAGAGGCGACGGTCTTTGGCCCGATGATTCCTTTCGAGGATTTGTGCCGCAACAATGGTGACAATCAACGAGATGGTGGTACCCAAAATGATAGTCCACATTTGGCTCAAGAAGTTGTGACGTTTGTCTTTCTTTTGTTCTTTTGGGGTTTTCGCTTTTTCGTCCATGGCGACAAATCTATTACAATTCAAAATTATACTATTTCAACAAACCGCATTACCAACGAGAAATAGAATTAGCAGCAGCTTTTTGCGTTTTCATTCCGCAAAGATAAATTTTTTCCACAAAACTCTTACAACATTACGTTCTTCAGGTAGCAAAAAAACACCGCCGCAAAAGCACGAAACTTATGCAGCGGCACATTGTATTATTCCAAAAAGCGCTAATTAAACTTGTTTGCCCAATTCGTATGCCTCCTGCAACTTGGCATTACCTTCAATCTCTTTCGGGCCGCCTACGCCGCCGCAGAAAATATGGCCTTTAAGATTGGATTTGCCGTAGCAGTCGATCCAGCCAGTGAGGCCGCTTTCGGCGCGCTCCGGCACGAACTCCTCGTTTTCAGCTGCTGTGGTCAGCAGATAGATGTCGCGGAACTTGTAATCCTTCGGGTACATCGCATTCATGCGGTCGATGAGGGTCTTCATCTGTCCGCTCATTTCATAGTAATAAATCGGCGTGGCCCAGCAGACCACATCGGCGTTTAAGACGCTCTCCATAATGGGAGACACGTCATCCTTGATGACGCACGCGCCCGTCTTCTGGCACGACAGGCAGCCAATGCAAAACTTGATTTCCTTGCCTCTCAACGAGACGAGTTCCACTTGATGCCCGGCGGCTTCCGCGCCCTTGGCAAACTGCTCCGCCATCGCGTGGCTGTTCGAGCCTGGGCGGAGACTGGTTGAAATAACGATTACTTTCATCATATTTTTAAATAACTGTTCAAAATTAAACTGCATTATTATAAGCTTCTCAGCCGTCAGCTATCAGCCGTCAGCTATCAGCTTGGTAGTACTATGGCTGATTGCTGATTGCTGACAGCCAAATTCTCCAGCCTTTTATGTGAACTAATTCTGCTCATCCACTTATCTTTCTGATTAACGATAGATTACCACTTGACAAGGCCTCGAAATTAGCTTCTATCTTCTCAACGTCCCAATCCCACCATTTCAGTTCCAGCAGATAGGCGATAAATTCGTCGTCAAAACGCTTTCTTATCACTCGGCAGGGATTTCCCGCGGCGACAGCGTATGGAGGAATGTCCGAGGCCACCACCGAGTTGGCACCGATAATGGCTCCGTCGCCAATATGGACGCCAGGCATGATGGTGACATGCTGACCGATCCAAACGTCATTGCCCACAACTGTATCACCTTTCAATGGCAATTCGTCTTTCATAGGAGCAATGGCACTACCCCAGTCACCGCCCATAATATAAAACGGATAGGTTGTCACACCGTCCATCCTGTGATTGGCACCATTCATCACAAACTCCACACCTTTGGCGATGGCGCAGAACTTGCCGATAATCAGCCGGTCACCTATGAAGTCATAGAAATGAGTGACATGCTTCTCAAATTGGTCAGCACCATCCACGTCATCGTAATAGGTATAGTCACCGATGATGATACACGGGTTCTTCACCACGTTCTTGATGAAGCAGAGGCTTGGGATGTTGGGGTTTGGGAAAGCCTCATCTGGGTTAGGTCTGTTTTTTATCTTGGTCATAAATGGGATTTACTTTGTTGCTAAATATCCTAATGCTACTGCCATGATTCCCAACACCACACTACCTGCTACATAGAACAAAAATAAGGTGTAATTATTGGCCTGTAACAATGTCAATCCCTCTTTTGAGAATGTGGAGAAAGTAGTGAAACCACCACAAAACCCAGCGATGAGAAGCAGAGAGAATGCTGAAGATAAGTTCTGAAAACGACTAGTCACACCCCACAGAATTCCAATTAAAAGACAACCAGCGACATTAACTGCAAATGTTCCCCATGGAAAACCTTTCCCTACATGGCCCATACAAAGTGAAATAAGATAGCGACAGATGCCACCTATCCCACTACCTATTCCAACCAAAACAATATCTTTTATCATAGCTGAATACTGGTTTGACAATTACTTATCCGCAATGCCTATAAATTTTTGCTGAAAAACTCCGCCAGTGTATCCCAAGGTATGTAATTCCCCTCACCACCGTCGTAAAGGTCACAGTGGGTGGCACCGGGGATGATGAGTAGTTGCTTGTTCTCGGGGTTGGGATTCGGCTTGCCGATAAAGTTATAGCCTTCTGCTTGGCCTTCCACCATGTATTTGTAGGCTGCCTCACCGAAATAGCGCGAGTGGGCTTCCGCGCCATGCATCACGAGGACGGCGGAGCGGATTTCGTTGATGTAGTAGAGAAAACGGGCGTTAGCGTAGGCCTGCGTGCCGATGACGCGCCAGCCGTCGTTGCTGTTGCCGCTGCGTTTATGATAGCCGCGAGGAGTTTTGTAGTAAGCATGGTAATCCTTCACGAACTGGGGCACCTCCTCGGGCAATGGGTCGATGACACCACCTGCCATCGCCATCGGGTCGGCGAGACGCTGTTTGGCAAGGGCTTTGCGGGCAGCGTGGCGGCCGGCCTCGTTGTCGTTGGACTCATAATAGCCGTTGCCGCTGATGCGGGTCATGTCGTACATCGTCGAGGCAACGGTGGCTTTGATGCGGGTGTCGGCGGCGGCAGCGTTCAAGGCAATGCCACCCCAGCCGCAGATACCGATGATACCAATGCGTTCGGCATCCACGTTTTCCAGTTTCGAGAGGTGATCAATAGCGGCCATGAAGTCCTCCGTGTTGATGTCGGGCGAGGCCGTGCGACGGGGCTCTCCCCCACTCTCTCCAGTAAACGACGGGTCGAAAGCCAAAGCTACAAAACCGCGCTCAGCCATACGCATGGCATAAAGGCCGCTCGACTGCTCCTTGACGGCACCAAATGGTCCGCTCACAGCGATGGCGGGCAGTGAGCCATTGGCATCTTTTGGCGTATAAAGGTCAGCAGCCAACGTCAGGCCGTACTGTGTTTCAAACGTCACCTTGCGGTGGTTCACTTTGTCGCTCAGCGGGAACACCTTGTCCCACTCCTGCGTGAGGTTCAGTTCTTGTTTCATTTCTTCTTTTTTAGTTTCTGTTTCTTCTGTTGTTTGCGTTTGATTGTTGCAGGCGGTCATAAGTGCTATCACTGCTGCGTAGATGAGAATTTTTTTCATAATAAGTAACTTTTCAATATTTATTTTGGCTGTAAGCAATCAGCCGTCAGCTATCAGCTTAGATAGCATCGTTGCTGAAAGCTGATGGCTGACAGCTGAAAGCCAAACTTACGAGTTTTTTTGTAAACTATTTATGCACATTTAATTATCAATGTTTATTCTCTTTTTCCCATTTTGAATCACTATGCCTTTGTAGCCTTTAGGTGCAATTTGTCCTGTAATCGTGTAGGCTGTTCCTTCGTCGTTTTCGTCGGGCGAAAGTTCTTGGATTCCAGTGTAGATTGGTTGCAAGGAAAGCGTTATGGTTACCTCGCCTTCTCCTGCTTTGACAAACCTACGCACCTCGTCAGCAGAAAGTCCGTCAAGTTTGCCGATGCGGGTGTACGACCACGAGTTGCTTCCATAGAAAATGCAGATGTTGTCGCCGCCATAGAGGACAAGGTCGCCCGCCGAAGTGGTGGTTTGATGGTTGTCGGTCGGGAACGATTGCCCAATATAGCCCACTTTCTCGAAGTTGCCGTAGTCGTGTGCAATGTAAACGATGTTTTCGGTTTGCAGAGCGGCAATCAAGGCTCGTGTTCCGACATTATCTTCCATTGTGACGGTATGCGTCTCCTCGCCAATGGTGATATACATTTTCTGTTCCATAGTCTGTGCAAAAGTCTCGTTTTCCTTAGAGCAACCTGTTATTAGTATTGCTACAAGTAACCAAAGAATTTGTTTCATTTAATCCTAATTCTAATTTCGTAGGCAAAAGTACACTTGTTATACTATATAGGTATTACATAAATTGGCTAAATTTATACCAATTTCGCAGAAAATGTATGATAATTAAATATAAAAGTACCATTTTTTTCTTATTTTTCATACCTTTGCATCACAATGAAGAAGATTCTGAAAATAGATACCCCCAACGATTTTGCCCGATTCGTGGATGCTCCTGTGCTGCACCCATTAGTCAGTATTATCCACTACGATGAATTGGCCCCTTTCCGTCATAGCCTGAACAACTACGGTGTATATGGACTCTTTATCCAGCGTCAGTTTCCCAAAGATCTCTCGTATGGCATGAAGACCCTGCAGGTGAGTGATGCCTCGATTATTGCCGTAGAGCCAGGACAGATTGGCGGCTTGGAGGACAATGGGGAGCGCATCTCGTTGAGCGGATGGGTGCTATTGTGGTCGCCCGAATTGTTGCATGGCTCCGAATTGGAACGTCAGATTGACCGCTACCAGTATTTCTCTTATTTTTTCACAGACTCTTTGCAAATGGAACCTGACGAATGGCTTTGCATTACGCAACTGCTCTCTCAGATGCGACAAGAGTTGGTGGCTCACGACGACTCGCCGTCGCTCAGAAGCATTTTGTTGGGCTATCTGCACTTGATACTGGAATACTGTAACCGCATCTACCAGCGTCAACTATCTGAAGAAGACAATGGTGGCAGCGACCTCTTGAAACGCTTTCACGACCTGCTTCAACAGTATTTCCGTGAGAATCGGCAACTGTCGCAAGGTCTGCCCACCGTTGCCTATTGCGCCTCAGAGCTGGCTTATTCGCCTCGTTATTTCGGCGACATTGTCCACAAGGCGACAGGGGGAACAGCCATCGGCTACATCCACAACTACGTCATCAACCAGGCCAAGAGCCTGCT
>CAMJHP010000080.1 GCA_946405575.1 uncultured Bacteroidales bacterium
GTGGTTTGTCCTATCTTTATCCATCCTGGGAAGGATGTGTCGTCGTACATGTAAATCTGCGGTATCGCCCGCCGCTCGTTAGGAAGTATCTGGTCTATCGTCTGCATAATATGTCAGTTTGTTCGTTTACATTTTTATAAGCGAACGTCCTTATGCAGAAATAGTTAGGAGAGGTGTTTAGTAGTACAAAAAACTATGGACAGCATCGTGAATGACAATTACCGATTCTCCACGAACATCAACAGTAATCTCATACGCGAAGTGAAAATCCTCGCAGATGAATTCCTGCCATTCCTTTTCGATCCATTCCTGTTTTAGTCTGGCCTTGGGGAATATGGTCGCATAATCGACAAGCGATTCCAATCCGTCATAGAGACGATCCTTTTTGCGTTCCACGATTTCATAACTCAAAGTGTGCCAATGCTTCAAGATGGCAGCATCATAGAAAGAATCTATTGCCTGATGCACTCGTTCTTCAACAATAATCTTCATGCCTCAGGATGATAGAACTTGTAAATCTTCTCTGTCAGCCGACGACGAGACTCTTCAAGCGGCATGCACTGCGCTATCTCTTCGTCAGAGATTACCCGATAAGTTGTTTTTGAAGCAACACCATATTCTGCTACCGGTTCTGAGGCCATCGAAGTTTTAGATTCTTCTGTGGAGTAATCTTTTGCCATGTCATGGATGTTTTTACAGTGCAAAAATACACATCTTTCTTAAACCATGCCAGTTTTCTCCTAAAATTTCAAAGAACGTTCTGTTTGTGTTTTTATAATAATCATTCCATTGGGCGAATCATGCTCTCAATAAAGGCTATCTCGTCTTCGTCCAAGTCGTATTTCTTGTACAGCATCTCGTCTGTCCATGGGTGGAAGAAGTCTTGCATTGGGACGAACTGGTAAACCTTTGCAGGAGCCATTTGTGAAACTTTTGAAAGGAAAACCATAAATCTAAAAAAGCGTGTTGATAAGTATGATATGAAATTTTCTGATTCTGTTTTGTTTACAAATGGTCCAATAGTAACATAAGTTTCCGTACAACACGTGTTAGGTGCACCATAAATAGGCTTCCCAATAATCTGGTGAGGGTAATTATCACCCGCATTATACGCGCGAGAAACATAAATCTTATGTTTATCTACCAATCCTATACCTTTTTCTATCTGTTCTTTTTTAATATATCCAATACCTCCATTTTGATAAAGAGTAACACAATCTTTAAAAGGTTGTGCTTGTCCTTGAACAAATGTTCTTAACCCAAAGGGCTTCTGAGAACTCACAATACCATCTACAGTTTTTTCTTGGTGTATTCTTACTTTGTTAAGAATGTCTACTCCAATCTCATAACGGATAAACACATCAGACCCTATTTCTTTTAAAAAACGTGGTTTTTGTTCTATAACTTTTTCACCAGTATGGGTATAGATGTTACATTTACCTGATTGATCTCTATTCCATAAGAAATAACAAACACCTCCTTTTATTTCGACTCCAGGGAAACAATCAGCAGCATTAAGGAAATCATGTAATACACGAATATTTCTGTTCTCTATCATCTCTTTCCGAAAATCATCAAGTCCTTTGCCTCCACCATACCAACGTGCAGGAATAATCATTGATAGATAGCGAGGATTGAGTTTCAATGATTGTTGTACAAATAACTGGTATATTGGACTTGCGCTTGCTTGTGCACCACCATCATCTAGTTGATATGGCGGGTTACCTATGATTACGTCAAATTGCATGTCTCTCTTGAAAATTTCTTTGATGGTTTTATGGATAAAAGGATAAGCGTAGGACTCGATGGTTTCTACGCGGTCATATTGGGCACGGTTGGCGCCACAATACTTACACTTGCCGTTCTCCCAAACGTGTTGGCATCGCATATAGCGCAAGTTGCCTTGTGCATCATTGAAACAGGTGGCCACACTGTACTCTCCATTGGCTTGTTTGGTGCAATAGAGTGTGCGGCGGCTCATTTCGGCAGTAAGGTCTGTGCAGGCAATGCCAAATACTTGTTTGGTCATTATATGATCAATGCGCTGTTGCAAGTCGGTTATCTGTTCCTCCAATCCCGCCAAGAGTCGTTTGGCAATCTCGCGCAGGAAGACACCACTCTTACTGCAAGGGTCGAGAAAGCGCGTCTTGCTGGAGCGGAACAACTCCTGTGGTAGCAAGTCGAGCATACGGTTGGCCAACTCGGGCGAGGTGAAGACCTCGTCACTACTCAGATTGGCCAAGCAATTGAGGATGTCGGGGCTATAGCTGTTCTTCATATCGATAAAGTTGGGTGTAATGCAATGGGGGATAGGTGCGTACTGGTTCGTCGAAACTTTGCACTTCGCCTTGTTCGTCAAAAAGTCTGTACTGGTGGTTTTGTGTGACAAGGTAATCGAACTGGAAGTCGCGCCGCGAGAACTGCATACTGCCAGCGATGGGTGTCCACTCGCAGAAAGTGATGGGCTTGTCCTCGGCTGTGCGATAGGTCAGCGCATCGCCGCAGACGATATTCTTTTTCAGCATGTATCGGAGGCTTTCTTCATAACCGTTTGTACGACCCTTGTTGCCAATCTGACCAAGCACTTCGGCAAGCAACCGTTCACGGCAAGCCTCGGCATTGTCGGGTAGAATATCAATGCCATAGCAGGAACCTACGGCAATCAGGCTCTTGAACTCCCATTCCATTTGGGATTTGATGTCTTGCAAAAGGGAAAGTTTGCGGCGCAGAATCTCGATAAGGAAATTGCCGTCACCGCAGGCGGGTTCAAGAAAACGGCTGTCAAGCCGGAACGACTCGTCGCGCACCAAGTCGAGCATGGCGTTCACCTCGCGTGGATTGGTGAACACCTCGCCATGGTCAGCCACCCTTTGGCGGCTTTTGATTTGTGATTTGTTGTTTTCGTTGTCGGGCATAAGAAAATCGTGGAACTTTGCTTACGCCATCTTAGGTGTTCCACGACCTGCCCGACAATAAGTAAAGCCCACGATTACTCGTAGGCGTTTACCGCTTTACATTGTCGGAACTTGATTTTGTGGAACTTCAAGATGGCAAGATGGAGCGAAAACGCTATTATTCTATTTTAGTTATCTATCTAAATTCTTTCTATATCAATTAGTTAATTATTCGACATTTGTATTATCACTACAATTCATAAGAATAAATACATTATTCTATTCTAATGAAATTCTTTGGTTTCCCTAATAGTACAATGTATAGTAGTTCTTTCCTCTATCATCCTTTCCAGCAACAATTTCTGCATTTGGATTAATAATTTTCACTTCAAAGTTTTTACCTAACTTAAGGACGTTCATTTTCGTCACAGGTTTCTTATTGGTTGCTTTGACCACCACATTCACCTCGTCTGCAAAAGTACCGTGCTCTTCTTCGTAAACCTGTCTATATGTTTCAAAGGCTTGTTTTTGTTCTTCAGTGTCGCAAATCTTTTCAGCCAACTCGTCAACTTGCAACACTTCCTCTGATTTCAACAACTCAACTGTTTTTTTTGCCGCAATGGCGCTATCCACCATCGACTGCTCTTTTAGCTGCTGCACAAAACCGGTACACATATCCATCAATTTTATAGTCTGATGATAGTCATCGTTACAATCTCTTACATAAAGGAAGTTTTCCGTCCAATAACAAGCATCTGTCTTCGAATTGGAATTGTCAACCACAGCCACTTTATAACCCTGTTCTTTTTCCACATTGAATACAATGCAACCTTTCTCCAATTTTTTTAGACTCATTCCCATCTGAGGAGACAAAACTAAATGATTTTGCACCATTTTTACTGTCAAAACTGTTTCCATCACTTCCGATTTGAATAAACCTATCGCATTGGTAACCTCACCGTCAATCTCACAATTATCCAATAAAACTACATAAAACTCTCCTATCTTGATATTGGGATGGATACTTTGCTCATATAGATGGCGTGCCAAATTGTTGGCTTGTTTCACTATACAACTTTCATCATCAAAAATTTTAGATACGAACCTATATGTTGGATTAAGTTTCAAATCATCTATATAATAGAACTGTTTCCAATCGTCAAACTTAAATGAAGCATTGATTAGATTTAACAAGTGCTCTTCAACGCCATCCATTTGGCACAGGCTGTCAGAGAACGCAACACCGTCGTCGTTACTCTTATTACCCACTCTCTGCACTACGGCAGCTTTAATATTACCTAAACTTGTCATTGTTATTTCTTGATTATGTGTGAAGGTATCAAACCCTCACCGTTTCTAAATTCGTAACGTGTTTCAAAAGTACTTAAGTTTTGCCAATACTCAGGTCCTGCATGTTCAATCATTATAATTTGGAAATGTCCGTTATAAGTCATCTCCCGCATAAAATAATCAGTTAGCTTAAAAGCTTCTGTCAGTTTCTCTTGGTCATCATTGGCAATCGTCTGATTATCGTCATCAACCCTTCTTTCGTTTTTATCAGCATAATATGGGATACTTGGCTGATCGATAAACAAAAACTGAGGGATATTCTTATTCTGATTCCCCAACAATAGTTCATGCAACCCGAAGAAATAGCACAGATGCAGGAACATATAATTGGATTTACTACCTACATTCGATTCTGGGTATTCACCCTCCTCTCCTTCCAGCATCAACATACTCTCTTCCATACTGTAAACAGGCTTGTAGTTGCGATACGCCTCAGAAATACCATTCTGATATTTGAAATACTTGCCTATTGTTTCATTCAAATTACCTATAGCATTATCATTCTTGGCTTTCAGTCGCGCCAACCTCTCTTCCAAAGAAGCAATTGTTTCAGCACATTGTATCAATATCTCTTCCGTTATTGCCTGTTTGGGTTCTTTCGTCAATTCTTTCTCCATGCGTTCAGCCAGCAGAATCGCCCTCCTAAGCCATACAATGTCCTTTTGGTCAATATGATAAGGGTTTAACTCCTTCCATTTATTTACCAACTCTATCTCTTTGTGTTGTAAATCCTTTTTGCTCTTATCAAAATTTGCTGGCAACTTCATATCTGGTACATAGCTTTCCTTGATAGCTTGCCACGCTTCTGTCAATTCGCGAAGCAAACGTCCCGTTTCTTGATATGTCATCAACTCCGACAGGTGTTTTTTCACATAATCAAGTGGCACCAAACTTTCGTTCTGTCTTTCCAGTCTTTTCTGATACGTTTTATACTCCTTTTCGAGCGATTCGAAGTAGCCTAACTTTTCCCGAACCTCTGACAGCTCTGTTTCAATTTGTTTGCGCTGTTGGTTTGCCTTCTCGTTTTTGAATTGAAGATTACAATTTTCTACAACGGTCTTTACATTTTCGGCCCAAGCTATTGGATTGTCACCAAAGTAAGTCACATCACCAAGCCCCAATTCCTCTATTTCAGTTGCAATTTCCTGCTTTGTCTTCTCATATTTCTCTTGACTCTCCTGTTCCTTTCTTTGAGCATCCTTCTTTTTATTCTCCTCCTTTTTAGCAGCTTGTAATGCCGACTCCAACTCTTGTCGTTTCATCTCATTCACGCCTATGGCAAGCTTGAAAAGGTCATTCAAAATCTTTACATATTCGTTTTTTCTGAAGAAACGTAAATCCTGGTATGTGTTTTCAGTGGCAATAATGTCTTCTGTCAAATAATTAAACATCAAGTTATGACGATAATTCAACTTAACTTTACTCTCCAGTTTCAGTTTCTTTGGTATATTGAACAACTCATTCATTTTAACCACGACCTTTGCCCTAATGTCGTTAAGCCCAGCTTCTGGTTTTTCAGGCAGAAACACACCCTCTCTAAAAACAGCCACCATTTCACTGTTTTCTACCGTCTGCGAGGGTCTTATTATGGTATAGGGCTTGTCATCAACATAGAACACCATCCCGTACCACATCACATTCTCATTGATGACATCTTTAACGATGGCACTTCTTTCTGATAACAAACAATAGTCAATTATTTTCAACACCGATGACTTACCCGTTGAGGAATCACCAGTAATGACATTCACCTTGTCCTGAAAGAAATCAAGGTCACGAGTTCCCTGGTCATGCTTAAACCATAGCCTTATTTTTGCAATATAGAAATTCATAGCACTATCTTCAAATCTTTATATAACGTTTTCACATCAATCCGCCATATTAGGCTGTTCAAATGAATAACTGCATTTTGAACTTCTTCCATTACTCCTGCATCCTGATTTTGAAAGTCAAAAAGCATATTCAACCCTTCTTTCGTAAGATTATACTCACTATAATTATCCTTCTTTTCTATCTTCCCACCAAGCAACAACATTGTCATAGCATTCAAAAACACAGGTTGAAATTCAACAAATTTTCGGTTCAACGCTTGGTAATAAGCAGATTCTTTCTGAACAAAATCCTCATATCTGGAATAATCATCCAATCTGTTTCTGATAGCCCTATCCGCTGTTAGAACTACATATAAAAACAACTCTGACACATTGCTTACGTCCAAATTGAGCGCATCCACTACCGAGCAAATCACTATGGCTTCATTATTGATTATTCTGTCCATCCTGTTCTAATTTTTTCTTGAAGAATTCTTGCCAATCCTTGTGCCACCCAATGATACATTCATCCGAAAGATAATAAAATGCTCCGTCAGAAATATATTGACTTAAAGCTTTTTTCCGAAGGGTTAATTGATGCTTTCGCACTTCATAAAGCAAATTGCTTGCTTTCTCAACAATAGTCTCTTCGCTTGCAGTAGCTCCAACTCCTTTATACACATGTTTAAATTCATTATCCCAAAAAGCATAGGCATTTTCAAAAAATTCTGTCTCCTCCTTTTCCAAAAAACGATTATTATCTTTCAACTCATAGTAGCGATTCTTAAAGCTGTAAAAATGACTGGCACGTTTGGCAATTTCCACTGTATCGCTATCTGCAAAATCATTAACTTTAATCAATTGCTGTATGCAGACAAGGTCAAGAAATTCTTTCTTGTACCGCTCCATCTTAATTTGAAAATCCAAATCCTCCTCCCTATGATATTGGAACACTCTTTCAAAACGTTTCTTTTGTTCCTCAAAAGTATACTGCAGTGATTGTCCTTTATCAGCTTTATCAAACAAGTCTTTAACAGCTTCGGTGAAAAAGTCATCAAACACTTCTACAGCATCTACTTCTGAAAACCGCACATGGTCGGTTATGTAGTCCACACATTCTTTCTTGATGTCTTCTTGACTCTTTAATTCGAACTTTACTTTTTTCAAAAATTCACCTTTCAATTCAAAAGTCTTCAAGTCATCAATCATCAATTGAACAGAACGGTATTTGGTTTCACCATCCTCACTTCCTGTACCTTTGTCTGACTTTCCCTCTTTAGTTATCTCATCTAAGACCTCATCAATACGTTTAACATCGGCATTGACACGTAATTCGTCACAAAGTTTCGACAATTTATTGTCAGCAGTCTGTTTGTTACTCACAAAGACAAACATATGACCTTTGATGTAATCCAACATTTGGGCTTTTGTTCTTTTTGGACCTTTGCCTCCTACTATCAAATCACGCCACACATCAATAGCTTTCCACAAATCAGATGCCCTATCTGTCAAATTAGGAGCCTTTCCCTCTGCCCCCACCTTCACAGTATGTTTTGCCTGAAACATTGTAATTAGATTGCCATTCTTTACGGCGGCATCGTCCCATTTTTCAAACGACACCTCCTCGCCTCTGCTCATAATCAGTAGGTGATAAAGAAAGCAATAAAACTGATAAGTGAACCCTGCCACCTTATCAATTGCAGCATGTTGCTCCTCTGCCGAATATAGTTTTTTGGTCTCTGCCATATCAATTCAAATAACACTCCCTCTTAACCGATACTGTTGTCTTCTTGTTCCTTGTTCACAATCAGACTTATCTTGTGTTTCACAATTACATCGGAATTAACATGTGTACTCGACTTTCACTTTGCAAAAGTACAACTTTTCTCATTCAACAAATACTTTCGGAAGAAAAAAGCCTCGCTCACAACCACTTTCCCACAAGCTGCACAAACCCTTCAATATTTCCCTCCACACTGGCCTGTTCTAATGCCGCCATGTATTCCTGTCGGCGCTCTACGGGAATCACCACCCAGGGATAGCCTGCCGTCACCAATTGGCTGTTCATTACGAATCGTACCGTGCGTCAACCCCTACATCCCATACTCCATCTCCCTCATAAACTCATCCGCCACATACAAATCTCCATAAAGGTATAGTCCTGTGGATTTGTCGTGCAGGTCGGCGCAGGTCTGGCTTTCGTAAAACAGTTGCAATGCTTTCACGGGTTCAATATTCAGCCGCTTGGACAACTCCATTGAGATAGCGCCAATGCGGTTGCTCATGATAATCTCCTGTATGACAGGCGACTTAACGGGGTCTTCAGATTGCTTCTGTTCCATCGAAAATCAGGTATTTGTCGGTTAATTCTTGTGAGAGCAAACACATTTGGTTGTTAGGCCGATGCTCTGACAGGCGAAGCAAAGCGGTGTCCTCATCCATCAGACCTGCCATATAAAGATTGATGGTGTCAATCACACGGTCGTTGGCCACACCGCCTTCAATGTAATCGTAGTTGTCGGCCACAGGCTCACCTCGACGGCTGGCCACAATAAAATGCAGCCACTCTTTGTCGTATGCCGTGAAGACCTTGCAGCGCGCTTCAGCCAATATGTCATCACGGTTTAAACGGTATCTGTTTATGATAGGCGGTGCTTTCCTGCGGTCGGCCACCTGAGTAGCCCAGTCAACGGCTTGTTTGTGAAGGTCAGTGACATAAAAGCCTTGGCCGAAGTCCAAGTTGCGACGACCAAATTTACAGATGGGAAACTCCACCTTTTCCGTTCCACCATGATAGACGATAATTTCACTCATTTCCTGCCCTCCCAATTGTTCATACATTCCACCAACACCTCCGCAAGGTTCTCTCGGCTCTCACTATGAAGGGTTTCGTAGTGCGGAAGTATAAACCGCTCAATCAGCCCCACGCGCTTCATCCGCTCGTACACCTCTTTGTAGGAAGTGTTCAGCAGTCGGGCGGTGGTCTCGATGCAAGTGGCCACAAAAGTCATCATCACTTGTGTCCTAGATATTTCTACAACATTCTTCATAATGCAACCTTCAAGAAGGATTATTTATCACCGCAAAAATACAAATCTTTCCTCATCCAACAAAAAAACCGTTATGAAAATAGCTGGCTTTCCATCACCCTCCCAATAAACCCCACAAACCCTTCAATATTCCCCATCCATTAGTTTATTTTGTCTTGCTGTTATTAGTATATTTTGCTTCGCTGTTGTTAGTTTATTTTCTCTTACTACTATTAGTTTTTGATGCAAAATATACGTATCTTTTTCTATTTCAATAAAATACATACTGCGAAAAGTAATAAAAACACTCCACTTTTTGCTACAGAGATTTATTATTTGCGGTAGTTTTTATTAGTTTATTTTGCTTTGCTGTTATTAGTTTATTTTGCAAGCATCTTCCCTCTGAGGTGCTTCAAAGCCGCAGGAAGTTCCTCTGGCTCCATCATCCGAAGGGTGGCGTTGATTTCTTCGAGCAGTTCGGGATAATGGGCACTCTGCGCGTAGGCCAACTTGACGGCTAAGCTCTTCACGCCGATGGGTTCATCGGAAAGAATGGCGTTGAAGCAGAAATCGAGGAAATCGGTGCGGATGTGGTCGGGGTCGAAGGAGGTCCGTTCCAAGAGGTTCATGATCAGGCGGCGTTTGGTGGTGCTTGCCGTGCGCATGGCCTCGTCGATAAGGATGTTTTGGCGCTCGGCCAACCAAACATCGGCAGTTTTGGGCAAATGCGTCAATACCCAGGCGGCGTTGTCGGAAGTGCGCTTGTCGGGGTCGAAGAGCAATTGAAACAACTCCTCTTTGAAGTCGGTTCCAGCCAAGGCTCTGACGTCGTTGCCACTGAGCCTACCCGATAATATCACATTCAATTCAGACATAATGGGTCATTTCACCACAAACTTCGTCGTCTCACAGATGCCTTCTCCCTTAACCTGCAAGAAATAAATTCCCTTTTCCAATCCAGTCACGGAAATCGTACCTCTTGATAACCCTGCAGCCACTTCTTGTCCCATCAAATTGAAAATGGAATACTCCACCATTTCGCAAGGAAGGTTCTTCAAATGGAGGACATCAGAAACGGGGTTGGGATATACCTCAAGCGGCTGTTGGGCGGTAGATTCGTGAACGGCCAAAGGTCCATCTTTAGGAATAATGTTCAGAATGATGCCTTCCACCTTGGTCATGCCGTAATAGAAATTCGGGTCGGGGATGTCGTACCA
>CAMJHP010000081.1 GCA_946405575.1 uncultured Bacteroidales bacterium
GTCGTGCCGTTGCCTGGGCTTGTCCATTGGGCGTTCAGCATCGGAATGAATCCGAAAAACAAGGCTAAAATCAAGGTTGCTTTTTTCATTTTTGGTAGATTTTCAAACTTTTAGCGAAATTACGATTTTTCACCTTAGAAAAACAAATTTTGTGGTCATTTTTTTACTTTTGAAAGTAAAAAAAGGCGACCGAGGCCGCCTTTTTGCATACACACTTTTTCGAATATATGCCAAAATAAAATGACAATGACCGCTTGAACCTCAGTAAAAGCGGTCATAGTCAAAAGTCGTAGTAAAAAATCACTTTTTAATTGCTGCAATGCCAGGCAGTTCCTTGCCTTCGATGGCTTCGAGCAGAGCTCCGCCGCCAGTGGAGACATAGCTCACTTGGTCGGCCAAGCCAAACTTGTTGATGCAAGCCACAGAGTCGCCGCCGCCGATGAGCGAGAAAGCACCGTCCTTGGTAGCTGCTGCAATGGCCTCAGCGATGGACTTGGAGCCTTGTGCGAAGGTGTCGAACTCAAACACACCGCAGGGACCGTTCCAAAGGATGGTCTTAGAGCCTTTAATGACATTGCCGAAGAGTTCGCGAGTCTTCGGGCCGATGTCCATGCCTTCCCAACCTTCGGGGATGTTCATCGGGTCAACGACTTGCGTGTCGGCATCGTTGGCGAACTTGTTGCCCACTACGCAATCTTCGGCAAGCACTAGCTTGACGCCTTTTTCCTTAGCTTTGGCGAGGATGTCGAGAGCGAGGTCGAGCTTGTCGTCTTCGCAGATGGAGTTGCCGATCTTGCCACCGAGAGCCTTCTTGAAGGTGTAGGTCATGCCGCCGCAGAGGATGAGGTTGTCGACCTTGGTGAGCAGGTTCTCGATGATTTCAATCTTTGTGGAAACCTTCGAGCCACCCATGATGGCGGTGAAAGGATGCTGGATTTCGTTCATCACCTTGTTCACAGCAGCCACTTCCTTGCCCATCAGGTAACCGAACATCTTGTGGTCGGCATCGAAATAGTCGGCAATCAGAGCGGTGGAAGCATGGGCACGGTGTGCGGTGCCAAAAGCATCATTGATGTAATATTCGCCATAGCCGGCAAGAGTCTTGGTGAATTCCTTTTGTGAGGCTTTCACGGCCTTCTTGGCTTCGTCGTAGCCTTCTTCACCCTTCTCGATGCCACGCGGTTTGCCTTCCTCTTCGGCATAGAAGCGCAGGTTTTCGAGAACCAGCACTTCACCAGGTTTCATGGCGGCCACTTGGTCAGCGGCTTTCATACAGTCGGTGGCAAATTGCACAGGACGGCCTAACAGTTCTTCCAAGTGCTTGATAATCGGCTTGATGGAAAACTTTGGGTCGGGGTTCTTCTTTGGGCGACCGAGGTGCGACATCAGCACAACCATACCTTTATCGTTCAAGACCTTGTTGATGGTCGGCAGAGCGGCACGCATACGGGTATCATCAGTGATGTTGAAGTTGTCGTCCAGTGGGACATTGAAATCAACGCGGATAACCACGCGCTTGTTTTCGAATTTTACTTGATCGATGTTTGTCATGATGTTGATTGTTTATTGTTGAAATGATAATTCGACGTAGTCAATTGTTTAATTGTTGTTTTTTTTGAAGCGGTGTTTCTTTTTCTGTGGTTTTTGTCCTATGTCTTTGGGAATAACCATATTAATGGCCATAGGCAGCACCTCGATGTCGAAAGGCGAGTTGTTGAGGTTTTCGCCTTCGGTTTCCACCTTCAAGGAATGTGGCGGAATGGAAACAATGTGAATGTTCTTCCCTTTGAAAGTCTTTACCTCGTTGATTTTATTGATGAAACTACCATCGTAAAGGTTTTTTACATTGGCAGCGAACTTGAAGATAGAGACTTTCTTGATGACTGTGACATCAAGCAAACCATCGTTTGGGATGGCATTGGGCATAGTCATCATACCACCTCCGTTGAAACGTCCATTCCCGATGGAAAGGTTGAGGATATAGTCGTCAAACACAAGTTTATTATCGATGGTGAGTTGGATATGGGTGACTTTGTAAGTCAAGATGCATTTCACCAAGCTGATGAGATAGCGGATTGTACCACCTTTGCCTTGTTGTTTCATAAGGTTGGTCGAATGGCATACCATCTCGTCAAGTCCAGTTCCGGCGGCATTGAGAAAATAGCGGATGCGATTGTTGCCGTCGTCATAGTATTTCAATTTGCCAATGTCGTGCGCATAAGTGTGTCCCACCTTGATGATTTTGGCGACTTGGTCGTATTCCAAAGGAATGTCGAAGGTGCGGCGCCAGTCATTACCCGTTCCAATAGGCATAGTGGCCATGGTGATTTCGGTGGTAGGCACTGCATCTTGGGTGAAAATGCCGTTGATGACTTCATTGTTGGTGCCGTCACCGCCCACCGAAATGAACTTACGATAACCTTTCTCCACAATGGCATTACGGACAATTTCAATAGCGTGTCGGGGATATTCGGTCATCACATCGTCGAACTCAATACCCTCATTGATAAGCGTTTGCTTAATCATAGGCCAGTCTTTTCCTGACTTTCCGACCGAGGCCATAGGGTTGACGACGACCAACCATTTGTCTTTTATTTCGGTCATAAATACTAGTTTTTAACTATGTTGAATCATTCGATTTCGGGGTCAAAGATAGGAAATAAAACAATTGGACAAGCCAAAAGTTAATTTCTTTGTCTCTTCAATAGTTACATACTTTCCCGTTATGCATATCATTTTTTCTTCCCAAACCATCCCAAATCTTACCTAGATCGAAATGCAGCTTTGCCAGTTCCAATATGATGTCGTATTCAGGCATATTCTTTCAATAATTGCAAAAACAGTATATTTTATAGAAAGAAAAAGTTTATTCCTTATATTTGCCGCCAAATAACCAACAAAAAGTCCCACCAAACCACTGCCAATGAATAAATAACACACCCGAGACATAGTTGAATGAAATAGCGTTAGCTTAAGAGCTTGTTCAAAGAACTACCATTTATTTCTGAATTTCTAAAACACCCAGGCCAATAAAGCAAGCGTTGACGTATTTATATTTTGGTAGTTATTGTGTATAAGCAGTTGAAGGCCACTATAATCAACTTGAAAAGCTCGTGCTTTTTTAATCGATTGAGAATAGAATAAAAAATGAAAACACCAACAATATAACATTTTTAATTATGAATATAAGAATTATACAATTTAAAAGGGCTGCTAAGATTGTCCTGCTCACCCTGCTGCTGAGTGCAATAGGGATGACGAAAGGCTATGCCTATGACTTTTCAGCGGTTTGTCCCTCTGGGCAGACGCTTTATTACAACATTACCGATGCCACTAATCATTATGTGGAGTTGACATATCCAGGTGTGAATTACTGGAACGGATGGTCAGAATTCATTGAACCTAACGGTAATGTTACCTTGCCTGAAAACGTGTCATATAATGGGATTATCTATACTGTGACTTCAGTAGGCAATTATACTTTTAATAATTGTGACTTGATAACTTCAATTACCATTTCGAATTCCGTGACCACTATAGGAGAAGATGCATTCTCTTATTGTAACGGTCTGACCTCAATAACAATTCCAAATTCCGTGACCACGATAGACTATGGTGCTTTCAGAAATTGCGAAGGCCTGACGTCGATAGTAATTCCGAATTCCGTAGTTTTCATCGGAGTCTATGCGTTTAATTGCAGTGGTTTAGAGCAAATAATTGTGGATTCAGGAAATACTGTTTATGACTCTCGAAATAACTGTAACGCCATCATCAAGACTAGCACCAATAAATTGGTCAGAGGCTGCAAAAATACAATCATTCCAAATTCTGTGACTTCCTTAGGAGATGGAGCTTTCTCTAATTGCAGCAACTTGTCCACAATTGAAATCCCTAATTCAGTGACTTCCATTGATAGTTATGCATTTTCTGATTGCAGTGGTTTGACCTCTATAGTGATTCCAAATTCAGTGACTTCTATTGAATCAGGAACGTTTTCTGGTTGCAGCGGCTTGACTTCAATTGAGATTCCTAATTCTGTGGCTTTCATTGGACAATCTGCATTTTGGGATTGCACAAGCCTGACTTCAATTGTAATCCCTAGTTCCGTGACTTCTATGGGACACAATCCGTTTGCAGGTTGTAATGGTTTGGAACAAATCACTGTGGATTCAGGGAATACGGTTTTTGATTCACGCAACAATTGTAACGCCATCATCAATACCAGTACCAATAAAATGGTTGTAGGCTGCAAGAACTCGTTTATTCCAAATACTGTTACTTCTTTAGGAGAAGCGTTTTATCGTTGCAGTAGCCTAACCACGATAGTTATTCCTAACTCAGTGACTTCTATTGATAGTTGGGCGTTTTCTAATTGTAGTGGTTTGACCTCAATAAGTATTAGCAATTCCGTGACATCCATTGAAGAGTATACGTTTTCTGGTTGCAGCGGCCTGATTTCGGTGACCATCCCGAGTTCCATTACTTGTATTGGAGGGTGTGCGTTTTCTGGTTGTATGGGTCTGATTTCAATAACTGTTTTGACGAATACTCCACCTAGTTTGGGTACAAATGTGTTTTATGGGGTAAACAAATCCATCCCCGTTTATGTACCTTGTGGAAGCTTGGCAACCTATCAAACAACGGAAGGTTGGAATGATTTTACTAACTGTATTGAAATGTATCCAGGAACCATTGTTGTTGAGGCTTCTCCAGTGGAAGGAGGTACTGTCTCGGGTGGTGGCACCTATCAGCCAGGTTAAAGTTGCACTATAAGTGCAACACCAGCCAATGGCTACACTTTTTATAAATGGACTCAAAATGAATCAATAGTCTCTTTTCAAGCAGAATATACTTTCTATGTAACGGGTAATATGGTTTTGGTGGCTCATTTTGTCCCTGAAGGCAACATTGTCTTTGTGGACGCCAATGTAAAAGCACTATGTGTAGCCAATTGGGATACCAATGGTGATGGTGAATTGAGCTATGTTGAGGCTGCCTCGGTAACAGACTTAGGCGGTGTATTCCAATACAATGAAAACATCACTTCCTTCGAAGAATTGCAATATTTTACGGGATTGACAACTATTAGAAACAGTACTTTCATTAATTGTAGCAATTTGTCAGGTTCTTTATATATACCTAATTCCGTGACCTCAATAGGTGGTTATGCTTTCTATGGTTGCAGCGGTTTGACGGGCAGTTTGACTATCCCGAATTCCGTGACGACGATTGGATATAGTGCTTTCGGAAATTGCAGCGGCTTCACGGGTAATTTGACCATTCCGAATTCCGTGACGACGATTGAAGATGGAACTTTCGGAAATTGCAGCGGCTTCACGGGTAATTTGACCATTCCGAATTCTGTAACCACGATAGGTAGCTATGCTTTTTACAATTGTACTGGTTTCACTGGTAGCCTGACTATAGGCAATTCCGTGACTTCAATAGGTGGGGGTGCTTTCCGTTTCTGTAGTGGTTTCACGGGTGATCTTACTATTCCTAATTCTGTGATTACGATTGGAGATGGTGCTTTCGGTGAATGCAGTGGCTTCACTGGCAACTTGACCATTGGCAATTCAGTGACTTTGATAGGCGATTTGGCTTTCTATGGTTGCAGTGGTTTCACAGGTAGCCTGACTATTCCTAATTCCGTGACCTTAATCGGAGGGTATGCTTTTTACAATTGTACTGGTTTCACTGGTAGCCTGACTATAGGCAATTCCGTGACTTCAATAGGTGGGGGTGCTTTCCGTTTCTGTAGTGGTTTCACGGGTGATCTTACTATTCCTAATTCTGTGATTACGATTGGAGATGGTGCTTTCGGTGAATGCAGTGGTTTTACTGGTAGTCTGTCCATTGGAAACTCGGTAACAGAAATTGGAGGATATGCTTTCTCTTATTGTAGTTTCACTGGCATCCTAACCATCCCCAACTCCGTAACAACAATTGGAGATCTCGCATTTCAAGACTGCAATTTTACGGGTGACTTAATCATACCGAATTCGGTGACTACGATTGGATTTGGTGCATTCAACGTATGTTTTGGCTTCTCAGGCAATCTTACAATAGGGAATTCTGTGACTTTGATTGATGACTCTGCTTTCGCTGGATGCCACTTCATTTTAATGAATGTTCTTGCGGAAGTTCCCCCTACATTAGGTAGTGATTATAGTTCTAGCGTTTTCGATAACTATAATATACCTGTTGCAGTGCCCTGTGGTTTGATAGAGACTTATCAGAATGCTTTAGTGTGGAATAAATTCACCAACTATATTGAAGCGTGTGCGGGCGAAATCATAGTTACGGTTAATCCAACCGAAGGTGGCACGGTGACAGGAGCAGGTTATTATGAAGGAGGTGCCACATGCCCCCTAACTGCTATGGCCAACGAAGGCTATACCTTTGTCTATTGGATGAAAGACGGTGTCATAGTTTCCACCAATCCAAATTATAGTTTCATAGTGACAGGAAACACCTCAATTATAGCCAAATTTTCTTCAATAGAAGATTGGAATCTTCCCATTCAGTTTGCTGATGCCAACATGAAAACCCTTTGTGTGGCCAACTGGGACACCAACGGCGATGGAGAATTGAGCTATGCCGAAGCCGCTTCTGTCACTGATTTGGGAGAGGTGTTCAAAAGCAATTCCTCAATTACATCATTCGATGAATTACAGTTCTTTATTAATCTGACCTCGATAAACAGTTTTGCATTCTATAATTGTTATCACTTGACCTCTGTAGAAATCCCTAATTCCGTGAATTCTATAGGAAGTGGTGCTTTTGGGAATTGTAGCGACTTGAGCTCAATAGAGATTCCGAGTTCTGTGGCCTCAATAGGTAGTGATTCATTTGAGTCTTGTTATAGTTTGACCTCGATGATCATTCCCAAATCTGTGTTTTCGATTGGTGTGGGGGCTTTCCGGAGATGCTTTGAATTAGAGCATATTATTGTGGATTCAGAAAATAATGTTTATGACTCTCGTGACAACTGTAATGCCATCATTAAAACCAGCACCAATGAATTGGTTACAGGTTGCAAAAACACAGTGATACCCAATTCTGTGACATCCATCGGAATCTTTGCGTTTTATGGATGCTATAATCTAACTACGATAGAGATACCGAGTTCTGTGACCTTGATAGACGGTTGTTCTTTCTATGCTTGCAGCGGTTTGACTTCTATAACTGTCTTTTCTGAAATACCCCCATTATTGGGTGTATGGGCTTTTGATTATGTTAACAAATCTATTCCAGTACATGTTCCCTGTAGGTCATTAATTGCTTATCAGAGTCCAAAAGGCTGGAATGAATTTACCAATTATATACCTGGAACAGAATGTGATTCGGGCGAAATCATTGTCACAGCCAATCCATTTGAAGGTGGTACAATAACAGGAGCAGGTTATTATGAAGGAGGTGCCACTTGCACCCTTACTGCTACGGCTAATACGGGCTACACCTTCGTCAATTGGACGAAAGATGGTGTAAAAGTTTCAGATTCAGAGATTTATAGTTTTGTTGTGGCGGGAGATGCCTTGTTTGTAGCTAATTTCGTCCCAATAGGTTTAGTTGTCGCTGAGTATTATCCTGATGTCAACAATTCGGAGAGTCAGTATGTGAAGGTCTATTGGAATTTCGTCGGAGAAGAACTTCCTCGTCATTACCGCATTTATCGAACCACATGTGAAGGCAATAATGATTCTATTATCACCCTTGCCGATGATGTGACAGACAATTATTATATTGATACTACATGGGAGTATGTTTCAAGAGGCATTTATAAATACGGGGTAAGTTGTGTTTATGAAAACGGGCGTCAAACAAATATTAATTGGGCTCTTTCGAGAAACAGGGCAAATGTCCAGGCTGCTACCCCATCAAAAAGAATTAATTATTCACAAAAGGAAAACTCTTGTGGTCTCGCTCCTTTCGCCAAAGCTCAAGAGCAAACTAACTTGCCAACCTCGCATAGAGGGGAATTTACGGAATGCATCGTTGCGGAAAATGGGAGAAATTTCGGTCATTTCACCCTAAACAATCCATCTGAGGTGATTCCATACGATTTCTATATCGAAGATTTTACTCAAGGTGCTTGCTATTTTGACGGAACTTATTATTTCTCCAATGATAGAGGCACTTTCGGAACATTTAGTCCTGAAACGGGGTTGACCGTAATTGCGACGGGCAGACCTTTTGGACAGATAGAGTATAACCCTGTTGATGGTAAGTTGTACGGTCTTGGATTTGGCTCCAATGCAGGTCTTTATGAAGTGAACCCGTTTGATGGCAGTTACACAGAAATCGCCTATATTCCAACATCCTATGCGTTGACCTTGACTATTACAAACGAAGGACGTTTCATTATTTGTGATGGTGGAGATGATTGTATCAAAGAATATGATTTTGCCACAGATGAGCTGATTCCGCTTATTTATGTTGGTTGGGATATCAACTATGGCCAAGACATGGCTATGGACAGGGAAACTAACGAAATATATTGGGCTGCTTGCAATGACTTAGGATTCACATTCCCTTTGATTAAAGTTAACCTTACTGATAACACTTTGATTTATGTTGGGTATTTTGAGAATCAGGTGGCTGCTTTTGCCAATGCCAATATTCATGTATCCGTTCCTGTTTGGTCCAACTGCATTCAGAAGGGAGATATGTGTGAGGTTGTTTTTAACCTTTACGATTCTTTTGGCGATGGCTGGAACGGCAATCAATTGGTGGTGAACTTTGAAGACGGTACATCACAACAGCTTACGTTCTCTAGCGGGTCTTATGCCTCCGAAACGCTTTTGCTTGAGAATGGAAGTCATATCGTACTAACTTGGATTTCAGGTTCTTATTTTGAAGAATGCTCCTTCACGGTGAGCTATCCAGACGGCACGGTGATTTATGAAGGTGCTAACCTCAACGGTAGCTCCTTTGAATTTAATGTGAATTGCAATGGATCATCGGCCATCACCCAAGTCAGCGACCTAGCCCAAGGCTACAACTGGTGGTCGACCTACATCGAGCAGGACGGTATCGACGGTCTGACGATGCTCGAGGAGGGCCTCGGCTCCAACGGCTATCAGATCAAGTCGCAGACGGACTTCGTCACCAATTACGGCACGATGTGGTTCGGTATGCTGGGCAGCATCACCAACGAGGAGACGTATATGATAAACAACACCTCAAGTTGTCAGGTAGTGATGACCGGCGCACCGGTCATACCCTCCGACCATCCCATCACCGTCAGCAGCGGCTGGAATTGGATAGGCTATCCGTGCACCAACACGATGAGCGTGTCGGAAGCCTTCTCGGGATACACACCTGCCAACGGCGATCAGGTGAAGTCGCAGTCGGACTATGCTATGTATTTTAATGGGATGTGGATAGGTCAGCTTATAAACATCGCCCCAGGCACGGGCTTGATGTACATGTCGAACAATGCCGCACCCACAACTTTGTTCTATCCCGACGGAGGCCGCAGTACGGAGACACCAGCTTCGTCCAAGGCAATGCACTGGACGAATGACATCCACGCGTATCCGCACAATATGACGGTGATGGCCGTGGTGGAGCTCGATGATGTTGAGCTTACAACGGACAACTACGAGCTGTCGGCCTTCGACGCCAACGGCGAGTGCAGAGGCAGCGCGAAGCTGACGTATGTTGAGCCACTGGACCGCCACGTGGTCTTCCTGACCATTGCCGGAAACGATACCGCTGAGCTTAACTTTGGTCTATACAATGTGGAGACAGGTCGAGAATACTTCAGTGGAGAGGAAGCCCTCGTCTACGTCACCAACGCCACGATTGGCAACCCAGAAGAGCCTTATGTGGTGAGATTCCGCGGCACGACGGGCATGGAGGAGCTTGACGACAGAGTCCAGATTTTCCCGAATCCAGTGCAAGCAGGCGAGTGCATCAGTATCAACATTGCTGACGAAACGAAAAGCCCAATCCGAGTGGAAATCGTGAACGCTATGGGTGTAGAGACGTTGCGTGCAACGTCAGTACAGACGCCTGCAATGTTGACGGCCCCGTCCGCCGTAGGTGTCTACACAATGCGCATCACTGTGGAAGGGAAGGGGACGGTTGTCCGCAAGTTAGTGGTCAAGTAGACCTTTCAGGTTTCTAAAACGAAAGTAGTCGGAATCTAAAGGAAAACAGGGATTCCGACTATTTTTTTGTTTCATTTTACCAGGGCAAACGCATCAAATTTGTAATAGTTGCATCAAATAGCCCCAATCCCATG
>CAMJHP010000082.1 GCA_946405575.1 uncultured Bacteroidales bacterium
ATCAGGACTGGCACTTTCAGTTGTTTGAGCCATGCGTTAGAGCGGGCATTGTGAAAGCATCGGATTTGATTGGCTACCGCAGACATCAGGTATATATCCGAAACTCGATGCACACGCCGTTGAATCCTGACGCGGTTTTGGATGCGATGAGTGCCTTGTCGGATTTGATGATGCAAGAGGAGAATGCGCTGGTACGTGCCATTTTAGGGCATTTCTTCTTTGTGTATATCCATCCCTACATGGACGGCAACGGACGCACGGCGCGATTCGTGATGAACAGCCAATTGGTGACGGCGGGCTATCCCTGGGTAGTGATTCCCGTGGAACGCCGACAGGAATACATGGCTGCCTTAGAGCAAGCCAGTGTGGAGGGGAATATTGAAGGGTTTGTGCGGTTTGTTGGAAGGGTGATGGGGAAAACTCTATCTTAACTTTCTAATAACAGTGTCGCTTAATAAGGAAATATGTATTTTTGCAAAAACAAAAACGACATAATCTTCAATGTTACGAAAAGAATCAGGTTCCATCCTGTTGAGTAAATAAAATATGGCCATCACGATCATTACATTACTGATTCTTATTGCTTCCGTGGCAACTTTGTTATGGGGAGTGATAAGCGCTGCTGTTTTACGCTTTGCTCACAAATTAAAAGGTTTGAGCGGGAAAGAATGGTTTCAGGTTCTAAAAGCTTTTATCAAAGAATATAGCAGAAAACGTTTGTTATTAGCTTTTTTTGCGGCTGAAATAAGTCTTGCTGGAGGTATCATCCCTATTGTGGCAAAAGTATGGTTTGTTAACAGCAACTTTGCTTTTTTTGTGGAAATCTCCGACCAGCCAGCATGGTTAAGTTTGGGCATTGCTATGCTGATAGCCGTTGGCTTCTTTATTTACTTGTACTTTTCAGACAGAAAGCATCCCGAAAAGTGGGATCAAATAATTGATGCTGCACTGTTTGTAAACAACGAGTTTAACTTTACGCCTTCCAAAGAATGGTTTGAGGAGCAAAACGAAACAGTTATCAAAGCTCTTGGAAAGAGATATTCACCTGATATCAACTTCCCTTTTAATGATATTGAGTGGCTGTTGGCCGCGCTTCGATTGGATGATGGATTTAGCGAGTTGTTGTGGAATGAACTTGATGATGAACTTGAATGCATTAAAAGGTATCTCAGAAATAAAAACCAGTTTGTAGATGAAACAGTAAATGCCCTTTGTGACGAGGTGTCAAATAGCATTTATAACCTTAACAAGAAGGTGGAGTCATACTTAAAACTACGAGATAAAGTTACTGCACTCTATGAAAACTTGAAAAATTACAACATCCATAAAGACGAATATAACGAGTTCAATTTCCGTGATCTAAGAGAGAAAACAGCACAGTTAGATAATTCTTTGAGCAAAATTTGGATTGATTTCAAGGCGTCAAAATATTGGATTATTGCTGGTGAAGCTGGGATGGGCAAGTCCCACCTGATAGGGGATATTATAATGCGTAGAAAGAAAAATGGAGAACCATCCGTATTGTTGCTAGGAGAGCAGTTCGTCAAAGAAGTCGACCCCGTCCAGCAAATAAAGAACAAGCTGGAAATTCACCACCGTTTTAGCAACATGTTGCAGCAATTCAATTTATATGGTCAGCGAATTGGGAAACCTGTGGTTTTTTTTATTGACGCCTTGAATGAAGGGGGTGGTGGTCAGTTATGGATGAAATATTGGGAGGAGTTTATCGCAAAATTTGATAAATTTGAATATCTGCGTTTGGTGGTGAGTTTCCGTATCTCAGGTAGTCGCAATTGGTTCTACGACTTAGCCATACACACTGACAAGAATCATGTGTATTTTCACAGGGGGTTTAGTGGAAATGAGCAGCGCGCCAGCGAATTCATGTTCCGTTCTTATGGTCTCGATCAACCATTGTGGCCTTCTTACGGTTCGGAATTTGCGAACCCACTTTTCTTGAAAACGTATTGTCGCCTTCACGAGAAATCGGGCGAGCCTTTGCAACTTGATAATTTCTGGGTAATTATCAACAAATTCTGCAAACAAGTTAACCATGACTTATCTTTGAAAAATAATTATTCCGATGCACTGCCTTTGGTGACTAATGCCATGCACTATGTTGCCAACCTTATGGTACAGCAGGATAATCGTTTGCATCTGGAGTATAAAAAGGTGAATGAAGGTTTGATAGAGGTGGCTGCACTAATGAAAGACCCAACAGAATTCATGCGTATAATGATAGACGAAGGATTGCTCAGAATAGTCACATATGATGGAAACGACTTCGTCGATTTCGGCTATGAGTTAATAGGCGATTATTTTTTGGCTAATTGTCTATTGGAACAAGACGACATTATCAATGAGGATAAATGGTGGTCATTGGGCGAAGGTGTACCTGAAGCGTTGGCAGTTATTGCTCCATACAGGAAAAATGTGGAGGCATTCGAAATAGTTGAAGACAGTGTTAAAGAAGATGCCATCAATGCCATGTTAATATCTTCAGATTGGCGTGATTCGTTTACGATTAATGGGCAGAAAGTCATTGATGGATTCTCTGACAATAAAGAATACGGGGCTCTGCTATCCATCATTCTGGAAAGGCCTTTCAGAAGCGATGATACAGCCAATAGCACAAAACTCTATGACCTACTATGGCCAATGAAAATGTCAGAACGTGATGCCATTTGGACAACGTTAATATCAACTAAATGGAATTTAGGAAGAGATGTCATGAATTTAGCTGAATGGGGTATGCATGCATCATCTCATGCTCTTTTAAGAGTTGATTCCAAAGCAATTTATCGTTGTGCCGAAACCCTAATTTGGTCTTTTACTTCAACATGGCGCCAATTGAGAGATACTGCCACTCATGCTATGGTAAATATATTGGCAGAGCGCAAAGAATTAATTCAACCATTGTTAGAAAAATACCATGCTGTTAACGATCCATACGTAGAGGAACGTCTATGGGGGTCTGTAATGGGTGCACTTATTTGTTGCCAAGACATTACAGTTGTTCAAACAACCGCCAAATGGGTTTATACTCACGTGTTTAATAGCAAGCAAGTACCTGAAAATATCTTAGTTCGAGACTATGCAAAAGGAATAATACGATATGCTCAGCAAATTGGTGTTGATTTAGATGTGGATGAAACAAAGTTAACATTGCCTTTTACAGATGGCACAATACCTACAGTGCTCACCTGTAAACAAATAACAGAAAAATATGACAACGATGACTGGCAGAACTTGAAGGAGGATGAAATGGATGTTTGGCGTGCCAAACAGGCAATCCTTGGTTCAATGGCAACGGAACATTCACCAAGAACTAATATGTATGGCGATTTTGGTCGTTATGTTTTCCAGTCGAGCATGTCCGACTTTCCAGTTGACCCTGAAGACATGTCTAATTGGGCCATTGAGATGATTTTTGAAGAATATGGATACAGCCCAAAAGTGTTTTCGAAGTTCGATGTCCTACATCGCAGCCATGACCGTTCTCATAGTGATATTGAACGCATTGGCAAAAAATACCAGTGGATAGCCATGTATAGAATCCTAGCTCGGCTTTCTGATGCCTACCCAGATATTGATTTTGATGATAGTTACTTTACCCCAACTCAAAGTGCCCGAAACCTTGATCCTACATACAGAATTGATACAAGTGTGAAAGACAATCGTAGGAGCAAGTATGACGTACCTAAATTTGATGTAACCCAAACCAAAAATGAAATAAATTGGCTCAGGCAATGGAAAGAAATGCCCGCTATTGAGAAATACTTATTGACTAAAGACGAAGACGATGTTGAATGGGTAAATCTTTTCTCATATAATACGATAAGAAGTCCCAAGAGATTTTCAAACCATGATGGTTGGATTCGTGAAATATGGACTTTTATTCAAGCATTTGTCGTTAAGAAAGAATACATTAAAACTATTTGCCATGAAATCCATCGTGTAGGATTGGAAGGCAGAATTTTTCGAGAAAATAGAGAAATTGAAGGCATCTATGCAAGAGAGTTCTATTGGTCAGATACTTATCGTGAAAGATACAGGGAAGAATACTATGGATTTGCGCCCTTTTCAATAGGTCATAAAGAGTTTTCTGAGATAGAAATTGCACCAGCCTATATGCAATATAACCATTCGTCGTCAGAAGATGCTTCAAATCTTGATGGTACATACATAATAATGCCCAACGATTGGCTTTACAAAGGCTTAGGACTTTGTTATGGCAAACAGAATGGGGTTTGGCTGGATGTTCAAGGACGTATTGTGGCGATGGATAATGGAGAATATGGTAAAGGCCATAGTGCATTATTGATAAGAAAAGATATTCTTCTTGAATTTTTGAACAAGAAAGGACTTGTGATGTTTTGGCCTGTATTGACCGAGAGACAAGCACGCATGGTTCATGGCGTGGGCGGACCTGGATATGAGCAAAACGGTGGATGGGCATATATGGATGAAAAAGGAAAGCTTCACCATCAATTTAAAAGCTATGTACCCTCTAAATTGCAAGAAAAAGTTGGCAAATGCAAGAATAAAATCAACAAACGGTCTCGTAAGTTACGAAATAAAATCGTTTTGTTCTTGTCAAAACACGGGCTTAAAAAGATTTCTGCTGAAGAAAAACTAAAAATATTGTTTGAAAATGAAGAGTATTCCCCGAATGATTTTAGATTCGATAACTCTTTTGAGGAAGAAAAGGAGGAATCATAATTCGTAAAAAACTTGAACCAAAGACATAACCTCACCCCCATTCCAAAAGATTATATATCTTTGCACCCATAAACCAACAAAAACACCCAAAATATCGAACAAACAAAATAGAACATAACTAACATATTATAAAAGCGTTTTCGCTCTAATTGTCCACTTGAAGTTCCACAAACAAGCCTGACATAGTTTAGCGGTAACGCCTACGAGTAATCGTGGGCTTTACTTAATTGTCAGGCGGGTCGTGGAACACCTAAGTGGACTTAAGCAAAGTTCCACGATTTTTTATGCCTGACAACGAAAACACAAAACAAATCAAAAGCCGCCAAAGGGTGGCTGACCATGGCGAGGTGTTCACCAATCCACGCGAGGTGAACGCCATGCTCGACTTGGTGCGCGACGAGTCGTTCCGGCTCGACAGCCGCTTTCTTGAGCCTGCCTGCGGCGACGGCAATTTCCTTATTGAGATTCTGCGCCGCAAACTCTCCCTCTTGCAAGACATCAAATCCCCAAGGGAATGGGAGTTCAAAAGCCTGATTGCCGTAGGCTCCTGCTATGGCATTGACATCCTGCCCGACAATGCCGAGGCTTGTCGTGAACGGTTGTTTGCCGAAGTGATTGACCAAATTGGCAAAAAGGGCTGTACAAGCGGCTATGAAGAAAGCCTCCAATATATGCTGCAAAAGAATATCGTCTGCGGCGACGCACTGACCTATCGCACTGCCGAGGGCAAGCCCATTGTTTTCTGCGAATGGACACCCATAGCGGGCAGTATGCAGTTCTCGCGACGCGATTTCCAGTTTGATTTCCTCGTCACGCAAAGTCACCAATACAGCCTTTTCGACGAGCAAGGCGAGGCGCAAAGTTTCGATGAACCAGTGCGCACCTATCCCCCTTTGCATTACACCCAACTTTACCGATATGAAGAACACGTATAGCCCCGACATCCTCAATTGCTTGGCTAATCTGAGCAGCGACGAGGTCTTCACCTCGCCCGAGTTGGCCAACCGAATGCTCGACTTGCTACCACAGGAGTTGTTCAGTTCCAGCAAGACGCGCTTTCTTGACCCTTGCAGCAAAAGCGGTGTCTTCCTGCGCGAGATTGCCAAACGGCTGTTGGCAGGGCTGGAAGAGCAGATTCCCGACTTGCAACAGCGCATCGACCATATTATGACCAAACAGGTCTTCGGCATCGCCTGCACCGACCTCACCGCCGAGATGAGCCGCCGCACGCTCTATTGCACCAAACAAGCCAATGGTGAGTATAGTGTGGCCACCTGTTTTGACGATGCGCAAGGCAACTTGCGCTATATGCGCTGCCAACACACTTGGGAGAACGGCAAGTGTAAGCATTGTGGTGCCAACCGCGCCCAATATGACCGCGTAGAAACTATTGAGACCTACGCTTATCCTTTCCTTCACAAAAACATAAACGACATATTTCATAAAATGCAATTTGATGTTATTATTGGAAACCCTCCCTATCAGATGGATGATGGTGGTGGGACAGGTGATAGTGCAAAGCCGCTTTATCATCTATTTGTTGAACAAGCAAAATTGTTAAAACCCCGTTATTTAATAATGATTACTCCTTCAAGATGGATGAAAGGTGGAAAAGGATTAGATGAATTTAGACGAGTAATGCGAGAAGACACCCGCATTCGTTACATATTTGATTACGCAAATGCCTCAGAATGTTTTCAAGGTTTACATATTGACGGTGGAGTTAGTTATTTTTTGTGGGATTCAAGTTACAAAGGTCCTGTGGATTATAGTTATAAATCGTTAGATGGAGGAGTTTATCGCTCGTCTAGATATTTAAAAGTTAGTTTTTCGGAACTCATTGTCAGAGACCCTAGGCAGTTGACAATAATTAAGAGAGTGTCTGAACAAAGAAAAAAAGCCTTTAGTGAAATAGTATCATCTCGAAAACCCTATGGAATTGCAACTGATTTGTTTAATTCGCCAGAAAACTATCCAGCGAGTTCTCTTTCTGAAACGCCATTTCCTAACTCCTTGAAGATATATGGAGTAAAGGGAAATAAAGGAGGTGCTAAACGAGTTGTTGGATATGTTTCTTCAAGATTCCCTTCACAAGCACGTGAAGAAATAGACAAATATAAGATTTTCTTTTCTTACGCTTATATGACAACAGCGACGGTTCCACCTCAACCTATTCTTGGAAAACCAGGAGAAATATCAACCGAAACATTCTTAAGAATTGGGCCATTTGAAAAAGAGAATGAAGCGAAAAACTGCATGTCATATATTCGTACTAAATTTTTCAGAGCACTGCTATTTTTCAATCGTGGTCAAAAAAACGCTTCTACTAGAACCTTTGAATTAATACCTCTCATAGACTTCTCCCACCCCTGGACAGACGAAATCCTATACAAAGAATATGGTTTGGACGAAGACGAAATTGCTTTTATTGAGGATATTATTCAACCTATGGAATAACGACAAAAGACTTTGATTATGCAGACGATAGACCAGATACTTCCTAACGAGCGGCGGACGATACCGCAGATTTACATGTACGACGACACATCCTTTCCAGGATGGATAAAGATAGGACAAACCACCCGCGCCGATGTGCGGAAGCGCATCGATGAACAGCATCCCATTACCGAGCCACACAAGACCTACCACCTACTGTGGCACGACAATGCTTTCTATGCAGACGGCAGCGGCGAGAGTTTCAGCGACCACGACCTGCACGAGTGCTTGCGCCGCATGGGCAAGGAACTCATCGGAGAGTGGTGCCGTTGCTCGCTACGCGAAGCTCAAGCGGCCTACGTGGCCGTGCGCCACCGCGACACACAGGTGAAGACGGATCGTGACCTTGACTACACAATGCGTGACGAACAAGCACAGGCAGTAAAACAAACTGCCGACTACTTCGCCAAGATGGACATAGAGGAACCTAACCGTCCCAGCCACTACCTTTGGAATGCCAAGATGCGTTTCGGCAAAACCTTCGCCACCTATCAACTCGCCAAACAGATGGGTGCCAAACGTGTTTTGGTGCTCACTTTCAAACCCGCCGTGGAAGATTCATGGCGCGACGACCTGCTGCGCCACCGTGATTTCGAGGGTTGGCGGTACTACAGCAGTCGCATGGACGAAGACTTTCCATCGCTGTCCTCGCCAAAGCCTTTGGTTGTCTTTGGATCGTTCCAAGACTATCTCGGCAAAGACCGTTATGGCAACATCAAGCCGAAAAACGAGTGGGTGCATTGTATTAATTGGGATTTGATTGTGCTGGACGAGTACCATTTTGGGGCTTGGAATGACAACGCCAAAAGTCTGCTCGACCTTGGGGATGCTGATGCCAAGAAACGGCAAGCGGAAGAGGACGAGGTGATGAGTGAAAGCGGCATTGACGTGGAAAGCGGTCGCGCTTGGGACGACGAGGATGTGCCTATCACGGGTAATCATTACCTATACCTCAGCGGTACGCCGTTCCGAGCATTGGCCACAGGCGAGTTTATGGAAAGCCAAATCTTCAACTGGACTTATCAGGATGAACAGGCACGGAAAGAAGCCGTTGGCGGTCCTTACCTGGAGATGCCCACCATGGTGATGATGACCTACCAGATGCCGCAAGACCTTGGGACAATGATTGAGCAATGGGATATGGACGGCTTTGACCTCAACGAGTTTTTCCGCGCAGAAGGAAAGAAATTTGTTCATGAAAAAGCCGTACAAAAATGGCTCGACATCATCCGTGGCAAAGCCTCCATCTTCGGTGACGGTAGTTCGCCGCTCAATGTGCGACCCGCTTTGCCTTTCGAAGACACCCGTCTGCTTGACCTCTGCGCCCATACGATGTGGTTCCTGCCCAATGTGGCCTCATGCGATGCCATGGAAGCACTGCTTCACCGTCCGGCTAACGGATTCTATCAGAACTACACCATCATCAACTGTAGCGGCACCAAGGCAGGCATTGGAATCGATGCCCTAGGACCAGTGCGTGAGGCTATGGGCGACAACCCTTTGAAAACACGCACCATCACGCTGACCTGCGGCAAACTGACCACAGGTGTAACGCTGCGTCCGTTGGGAGGACTGCTGATGCTGCGCAACTGCTCAAGTCCCGAAACCTACTTCCAGACCGCTTTCCGTGTGCAAAGCCCATGGACAGCAACCGACAAGGACGACCCCACGAAGCATACCATCCTCAAACCCACCTGTTATGTGTTCGACTTCGCCCCCAACCGTGCCCTGCGCGAAGTGGTGACCTACGCCAACCAGTTAGATGTGGACAGCAACCGTCGTATCACCGACAAAGTGGATGAGTTCATCAACTTCCTGCCCATCTTGCAATTCGATGGCAGTTCCATGAAACGGGTCGATGCCACAGAGATACTAGACTTTGTGGACAATGGCACAAGTGGAACATTGTTGGCCCGCCGTTGGAACAGCGCACAATTAGTCAATGTCGATAACGCCACCCTTCAACGGGTGTTGGACAATCCCGAAGCATTGGCTACCATCATGAAGATTGAAGGCTTCCGCGCCTTGGGTAGCGACATCATCGAAAACATTGTCAACCGAGCCGAGAAAATCAAGAAGTTGAAACGAGAGGCGGGCGACAATAATGACCCAAAAAAGAAGAAAGAACTCACTGCTGAGGAGAAGGAATATCGTTCCAAACGGCGCGAAGTACAGGAAAAACTGATGAAATTCGCCACCAGAATCCCCATCTTCATGTACCTCACGGATTATCGTGAAGAAAGTCTGGAAGATGTCATCCGCAAACTGGAACCTAAACTATTCGAGCGTGTCACCGGTTTAACCATCGACGACTTCGACCTGCTTTTGCGTGTCGGCGTCTTCAACCGCGCCCAAATGAACGACGCCATCCTAAAATTCCGCCGCTACGAGGATGCCTCGTTAGAATATACCGGTGTAAACCGCCACGCCTCCGACACTCGCATCGGCTTGATGGACAGCACTGTGCCGATTGAGCCGATGCTGGGGTATGGCAAAGAATAAAGACAGTTAAGACCACATTTCTCATGAAAAAGTTGAGCTATAACTTGATTTTTTGAGGGGTTATAGCTCAAAAACCTTATCTTTTAGTATCTTTGCCCCAAAC
>CAMJHP010000083.1 GCA_946405575.1 uncultured Bacteroidales bacterium
CTGGTACGTTCTTCTATCAGGTCCGTGCCCAGTATGACGACGACTGCGAGTCAGAACCTGCTCAGGCAGCCGACGACCCGAATCACAACTATGTGGCCGGTACCTGCGACGGTTTGGATGAAAATAGCGACAATGTTGCTCTCTTCCCGAACCCGACTAACGGTAACGTGACCATCCAAGCCAAGGCTATGAGCCGCATCACAGTGGTGAGCGTCCTTGGTCAAGTGGTCTACGACACTGAACTCAAGGCCGACGAATACACCTTGAATATGGGTCAGTTCAACGCTGGCATGTATATGGTGCGCGTCTACACTGAGAACGGTGTGACCGTCAAGCGCGTCACTGTCATGCAATAAATGACAATCGGTTAATGTAGAGACGCATCGCCGTGCGTCTCTACAAACCGATGCAAAAAAGGAAAGGCAATCCGTTCGGGTTGCCTTTCTTTTTTGTATTTTTGCGGTACGATTTTTGACGGCACCAAAACCGCAATATAGAATTAGGACAATATGACAATCAAGGAAATACAAGATAACATCGTAGAGGATTTCTCTATGTTCGACGACTGGATGGACCGCTATGCGATGCTGATAGAGATGGGGAAGGAGTGTCCCATCATCGATGACAAATACCGAGACGAGGCTCATCTCATCAACGGCTGTCAATCACGCGTGTGGCTCAATGCCGAGTTGAAGAACGGAAAAGTGTATTACAGCGCTGATAGCGATGCGGTCATTACCAAAGGTATAGTGAATTTATTAATTAAAGTATTCTCTGGTCAGACACCAGAAGACATCCTTGCCGCTGATCTTTCGTTTTTGGACGAAATCGGACTGAAAGAGCATTTGTCACCTACGCGTTCCAACGGCCTTTTGGCCATGCTGAAACAGATGTTGCTTTATGCAGAAGCTTTTAAATTGAAGGAGGGACAATCATGACACAGGAAGAAGTCAACACCTTGAAAGAGACCGTCATTTCGGTCTTGAAGACCATCTACGACCCAGAGATTCCCGTCGACATCTGGACATTGCACCTGATTTATGGCGTCGAAGTTGATGGAGAGGGTAACGTGAAAATCGTGATGACGGTGACGGCACCGAATTGCCCTGTGGCCGAGACCTTGCCTGCTGAGGTTCATAACCGTGTGCAGGCCATCATAGGTGTGAAAAATGTCGATGTGGAACTCACCTTCGACCCTGTTTGGAGCATTGATATGCTCTCCGATGAAGCCAAAGCCGAATTGGGTTTAGACGGCGATTTCGGTAGCTTTACTGCTGCGGACTTCCTTTATTAGTTAATAGTTGTTCAGTTGTTGTTTCCTGAATTTTTGGTAATATTATTGAAGATTTTATTCAATTCTTGGCACTTATTATTAGTGCCATTGTATTCAGGTGTTGTTAGATAATCCGTTCGGTAAAGTAGTTTCAACCAATAACCTGTTTCAGCACATTCTTTCAACGATATGTATACTTTAGCGATAAAACCTTTATGACTGATGCCATTTTGTGCTTCAACAAGGTTGGCACCGATACTTGTGCCACTTCTAAGTAACTGCTTAGATAATACGTATTCTTCCTTGTCTTCGCATAAATGTTTGTATATGTTTACGATATCAGCCGCAAAAACCAAACTTTTTCTCTTATAAAATCTCCAAGGTTTTCCCTTATCAATATCTTTTTATTAACTATTAACTAAACAACTACAAACTTACAACTGATTATAATTTTCCAACAAATCCTTCGCCATTCCAAGGAACATGAACGCCACAGCGTTAAAATCCATATTGAGGTCCTTGCTGAGACCTACGCGATCTTTGAAGATGGCCACGTTGAACCATTGCAGGCACTGGAAGGCGCGATGGAAATAAAGGCGTTGTAGCTCTTCTTTGGTGGGTTTGTGGCCTACATAGGCTTCCAGTAGGGCCAAAGCTTTGTCGAAGCCTGCATTACCATAACAGGCAATGTCATAGAAGGGATCGTTCATGCCAGCAAACTCCCAGTCGAGCACATAGAGTTTGTCGCCGCTGATGACGAGGTTGGTGGGTTGGTAGTCGCAATGACAGGGCACCTTGGGCACGTTGGTTTGGGTGGCACGGATGGCATCGAGTTTCTTGCGGAGGTCCAAATATTCCTGCGGGAACACATAGCCCGTTTCAAGACAGTAGTTTTGGTCGGCATCGAGGCGGCCAAAGGCATTGTAATCCTTGAACTTCATGTCGCTGTTATGGATTTTCTTCAGCGCCTTCACCGACATTTCGTTGTAGGAAACCACATCGGTGGTGCTCATGATGGTGCCTTCCACATACTCAGCCAGTTTCTCGCCCGAGCGGATTTCCACGTATTCCGTGATGTTGTTTAATCCCAATCGGTTGACCTCTTGGATGTTGGCCCATTCTTCTTCTCGATCAACGAATTTTTCGGCAAACTTGCCAGGCACGCGGTAGGTGTATTTTTTGCCTTGGCATTCAACGACGTAGGTGTAGTTGCTCATGCCGCCTTCCAAACGCATCACGATTTTTGCGTTATGGGTATGAAGTAGTGCATTTACTCTAAAAATGATGTAGTCTTCAATAGTCATAGTAGTATATTTTTAAATGGATTATTGTCATTTGATTTGGTCGGCAAAGATACGTTTTATTCACATTGGAATGTAGTATCGGATGCGTCTTTTTGTTGAATTGTAATTAATTTCAAAGGGAAATACCTTGATAAGCGATTTTATTGTATTTTTGCAGCCGCTATCGGGGATTTAGCTCATCTGGTAGAGCGTCAGGTTCGCAATCTGAAGGTGGCCGGTTCGAGTCCGGTAATCTCCACAAGTGACAAAATAACCCACTGAACATCAGTGGGTTATTGTTTTATTGTCTTAGACGATAATCCCTTTTCCTTCTCTTTTCTTTCCAACAAGTGCCGTTCCACACACCAAGCTATGACTCTGTGTCATCTACTATATGTTGTCTGAATAGCTGCGACTAAATCATCGCTGATATTATTTCCCATCTGACGGCAGACATCTTGGCTCCATCGTTGTGCCATCTCGATGCGTGAGGCTTGGTCGTTTATGCCTTGAAGCAGGGCAAAGATGTAACCAGCATTGAAATTGTCCCCAGCTCCGACTGTGCTGACTGTCTCAATCGCCTGTACGGGATAGGTCTCGCAGCTGTCGGACGTATAGACACGAATCGAGCGAGGCCCATCGGTCAGTATTAATGTGCGGCAATGTCGGCTCACTCTTTCATAAATGGCATCTCCATCATTCAGGCCATACATATAGTCGAAATCCTCCATCGATCCGCGCACTACATCCGCTAGACCCATATTTTCCTCGATATTGGTTGTCACATCTGGCAAGTCGACAATATGGTTTTTGCGGAAATTCACGTCATAATAGAGCCATGCACCAGCCTCGTGTGCAGCACGCAGCAAACTGCCCACGACAGGACGTATGACGGGGTTGATGGCAAAGAACGAACCGAAGAGTACCACGTCATCCTCGTTCATCTGAGGCAGCTTGCTGTCCAACGATACAGACGCGTGATCTTTATAGAACAGGTACTGTGCATCGTTGTGTTCATTCAAGAAAGCCAATGTTATATGCGACTTGATATTTTCGTGTCGGCAGACATATTCCGACGACACGCCATTGTCGCTCAGATAGCGGCAAATAAGGTCACCTACATGGTCGCCTCCCACATCTGTCACCATAGCGCAGGGCACACCAGCCCGTCCGAGCGAAACAATACTGTTGAATGTCGAGCCCCCTGGAACAGCTTTCTGGGGTTGGTCGTTCTTGAAAAGAATATCCAACACAGTCTCACCTATACCTATGACACGTTTTTTGATTGTGTTTTTCATATCGTTGTCTCTTTCAGATGGCTGCAAAAATACAAAAAAGCCGCTTCACGATTGTGGGTTGGTGATGGCGGTTTTTCGAGATTTTTCGTATTTTTGGCCACTGAAAACAAAAGATGTTACAATGCCATTACCTATCTTCAAACAATTCACGTGCAAGGTTTGCTATATGATTCTGCCCGAAGGAATCAAGGAGGATTTGAATGATGGATTAAAACTATTGTCTGAAAAATACAGTGTTTCCATTGTGGTAATTGAAGCTGTCAACTGGAACGATGACTTAACACCATGGCCAGCAGAAGGAGTGTTTAAGAAAGCGAAGCCTTTTGGAGGGAGGGCTATGGCGTATCTCAACAAGCTGACTAATAAGATTGTCCCTGAAACAGAAAAGAGCTTGGAAATAGAAAAAGCAGAAAGGACAATCTTGGGCGTTTCATTGTCAGGACTATTTGCGGTATGGTCGGCCTTCAATACCGATGTGTTCCCGAATATCATTAGCATATCTGGGTCGTTGTGGTACGACGATATTGTTGAATGGATGAAAGAGCAAACGTCATCACCTCAATTGGAAAAAGTTTGTATGCTGTTGGGTGATAAGGAGAAAAACAGCAAGGAGAAAAGAATGGCGACAGTGGAAGAGCGAACCCTTGCTGCCGCCCATATCTTAAAAGAAAAAACTTGCGCCTCAGTTACATTCGAGTTAGTTGAAGGAACGCATTTCTCACCGATTATGCCCAGGTTGGAACGAGCCTTTGAGGTTGTGTATGGGTTAGGTGGATTTCACCACATACCAATTGGAGTTTTGGTAAGCTGATGCGCATCCATATGAACAGTAAGGTTTGGGTACACAACTGGTCAAAAAAAGACATTCCCATCCATAATAGGTTGTCGACTATTCGTCAACTTGTTGTATTTCTAGACATTGGTTTATTACGATGACGTTTTCATTGTTTAGTCTCACTTTTAACCATCGTTCGATACGGTCGTGGAGTTCGGTGTCCATCGGATTGTTTGTGGTAATAAAAGCGACAAGCTGTTCCGTGGACGTGCTATTGTTGGCTTTCACAGACAATCCTCTGCTTAAACTGACTTCTAGGATGGTAGGATATTGGGCAAACAACTCTTTGGAGATGGCCTCAACAGGAATTTCCTTGGCTTGGTAGTCTGAAAGTGTAGCCGACAATCGGGAAATGCTGTCGTTTAATTTCTTGATTTGTTGGTCGGTATGCTCGTAGATACCCTTTACGATTTCCACTTCAGAGAACTCTTGGCGCATACTGGTGGCATCTTCGTGGAAGACAATCTGGCTGCGCGTGATACCGTATTCCTCAGCACTGTGGTAAAGCTTTTTCTTGGCCTCGTCGGTCAGCGTTTCGCCAGCAAGGAATAACTCAAGTTTGGGGTCTTTACGCGAATAGGTGGCCTTATGGTCGTAGATAAAGCATTTGCCGAGGTTTTTGTTTTCAGCCACCAAACGCTCAGCATGGGTGGTGAAATTATTCTCTTTGATGACGCTGATTGCGGTGATGACACTTGGAACGATGACGATGAGCAGGATGATATAGACGGCTGCTTTGGGAAGGCGTTGCCTTGTCTCTCCCGTTGCCTCGACAATTGGAAACCTGAAATATTTCACGGCGGCAAAAGTGGCCAAAGCAATGAAAACGCTATTGATGAGGAAGAGATAGAGTGCACCGAAGATGATGGAACCTTTCCAGATAGAGATGCCGTAGCCCACGGTGCAGAGTGGTGGCATAAGTGCCGTGGCAATGGCCACGCCTGTGATTACGCTGCCTTTGTCTTTGCGCGAGGTCTCGATGATGCCCGCTAAACCACCGAAGAGGGCGATAAGGACATCATAGATGGTGGGTCGGGTTCGTGCCAGCAATTCCGATGGGTTGGCTAGACTTAAAGGACTGAGCAGGAAAAATAAGGATGAAGCGATGATACTGATGGCAACCATCACACCAAAATTTTTCAATGAGTTTTTCACCAAGTTGTTGTCCTCGGTGCCCAGTCCCAGTCCGAAGCCCAAGATGGGACCCATCACTGGTGAGATTAACATTGCGCCAATGATGACGGGGATGGAGTTGACGTTCAGGCCTACTGAGGCAATGATAATGGCACAGGCCAAAATGAACACATTGGTGCCTTTGAAGGCAATATTCTTGCGGATGGAAGCGCTGGCGTTCTCGTAGTCAATCTCGTCGGAGAGGTGGATAAGAGATTTCAAATATATAAGTATTCTATGAAAAATGTTTTTCATGGTGAAGGTGAATTGGAAATTTGTGCAAAAAACGACAAAAAAGATGAATTATGCAAGTGTCAATGGCGGAAAATGCTTCTGATAGCGATGAGCATAGGGAAGATTTCGACACGGCCTAAAATCATAATGAGCATGGCTGCCACTTTTTGGAAGCTTAAAAAGCCGGCATAGTTACCCATCGAGCCGACGTCGCCGAATCCAGGCCCAACACTTCCCATACAGGCAATGGAAGCCGTAAGGGAGGTTTTGAAGTCCATACTAATGGCAAAGATGAGTGTCCCGATGGCGATAATAAAGACATACATACCCATAAAGGCGATTATAGAGATCACATTGTCTTCTGTTTTTAATTGTCCATCGAGCTTGGTCCGATTGACATTCTTGACTCCAATGAGTGAGTCAACCATACCTTTCAGGCTCTTGATGACGATGACAAAACGGTCCATTTTGATGCCTCCCGAGGTGGAGCCTGAACAACCACAGACCAAGGAGCAAAGGATTAAGATACCCATGCTTCCCGAAGGCCAAAGGTTGGTGTCGGCGGTGGCGAAGCCTGTCGTTGTGGAAAGCGAACAGACTTGAAATGCCGCCAAACGCAAAGCCTTCGGAAATGAGGAGCAATAGCCGCTGAAATAAAGATTGGCCGTGACGGCGAGAATGGCCATCGTGACGAGGGCAAGAAACCATCGGACGACTTGTGTGTTAAAGAGGTTCTTGTGGGTGCGCTTGTCTGGCCAAACCGTCGAGAACATCAGGCTGAAATTGGTGGCACCCATCAGCATAGCGGCAATGAGGATGACTTCCACAACGGCGTTGTCGTAAAAAGCGACACTGGTGTTTTTTGTGCAGAAGCCACAGGTGCTACAGGCCGACATAGCCAAGGTGGCGGCATCGAACCAAGACATTTTCGTGAGCCGTAACGCTATGGTTGAGACAGAAGTGATAATCAGATAGACGGTAATCATTCTATATACAAAATGTTTTTTCCGTCCGCCATAATATGATTTGGCGAGGTCCGACAGTTCTGCGCTGGCTAATACGGAATGACGGTCGTGTTGTCCTGAAATGACCAATGAAACCAATGTGACGATACCGATGCCTCCAATCCATGCTGAGGCAATACGCCAAAATTGTAAACCATCAGGCAAAGCCTCAATGTCGTTGAGGATGGACCCCCCTGTGGTGGTGAAGCCCGACACACTTTCAAAAAAGGCATTGACCACGGTGAACTCGCCTCCATAAATCAGGAATGGCAAAGCTCCGAAAATACAAGCCGCAATCCAGCAACCCGTGACGATACGGAAACCTTCTTCAACACTCATATTCTCTTGTGGCTTTGTCGTGATGATGGCGAAAAAGCCACTGAGAAGCGCGGCCATACCTGAGAAGACCAAAGGATTAAAACTGTCGTCCATATCGTTCCTGAAAGCGATGAATGCTGAGATAAACATTAGTAATGCAACGCCTATCAAAGAGAATCCAGCATAGCGTAGGGTGGTATTCCATTTCTTCATTTGCCGTCGATTTTGAAAAACAATGGCAAAATTATTTTAGTGTTTTTTATGAGTCAATACAATAATGTTTATCTTTGCATTGATAAAATCAATAAATAGATGACACTGCAACAATTGGAATACATCATCGCCGTGGAGCAGCACGGCTATTTCGTCAACGCGGCTGAAGCTTGCGGCGTGACGCAATCAACACTGAGTCTGATGATTAAGAAGCTGGAGGAGGAATTGGATGTCAAGATTTTCAACCGGGACACGCATCCTGTCACGGTCACCGAAATGGGACGAAAGGTGATTGATGAGGCGAAGATGGCTGTTTATCACACGAAGCAGCTGCTAGAGCTAACCCGCACTGCGAAGGAACAGTCGTCGGGCGACCTCAGCATTGCCATGATTACGACGGTGGCTCCAGTGCTGATGCCTGGATTGTTCCATTATATGCGGACGAAAAACTCAGCGATTCGCCTTCGGGTGGAAGAGATGATTACAGCTACTATCATTACCAAACTAAAAAAAGCTGAGGTTGATATGGGTATTATCACCTATCCCATCAACGACCCAGATTTGTTGGAGGTGCCGCTGTATCACGAGCGTTTTTTTGCCTACGTATCGCCACAAGATGCCATATATCAGGCGGAAAGCATTGAGCGGAAGCAACTGAGACAATTAAAGGTGTGGACGATGAAAGACGGAATTAGGCTATTCGATCGCTCGAAGGTGAGGTCGGAAGAGGAGATTACTTACGACAAGTTGTTTGAAGGCGGGCGTGTGGGCATTCTGATTCAGATTGTCAACGAAAACGGAGGCATCACAATCGTTCCCGAGTCGCATTTGCATCTTTTGCCGGAATCGGTGAAGGCCAATATCAGGCCGATTGTCAACCCTGAGCCACAGCGAACGATAGGCTTGGTGTTCAGGAAGGACTATGTACACGAACGAATGATGAACATTGTCATCAAGGCCATCAAGACGTTAATGCCGTCGGAGTTTCTCGATGGCGTGATTCGTGCGGATTATCTGAGACTATAAGACTGAGGAAACGACTTCTGCAATTTGCTCCAGCCATTCCTTGTCAATGGCATCGAAAGTGGCTAGTTTTTCACTGTCGATGTCCAGCACTCCGATGACTTCCTTACCTTTATATAAAGGTACTACGATTTCGCTACGCGATTCTGAACTGCAGGCAATGTGACCAGGGAACTGCTCAACGTCTTCCACCACGATGGTTTTCTTTTCTTTCCAAGAGGTGCCGCAAACGCCTTTCCCGAACCCGATGCGGGTGCAGGCCACGGGGCCTTGGAAGGGACCCAGCACCAGCTGTTCGCCGATGACGCGGTAAAAGCCTGTCCACCAGAAATGGAAAGCCTCTTGAATCAATGCGGCCACATTGGCCATATTGGCGATGGCATCTGTCTCGTCCTTCACCATCGCTTTCACTTGCGAAAGGAGGAGTTTATAGTCTTCTTGTTTGCTCATTTTATTGCATATTTGAACTGCAAAAGTAATGAAAATCAGGATTGATTGTTACTAACAAACGCTTTTTGTCTGTTACTATGTCGCTTTGCGTCACTGCGAGGTACGAAGCAGTCTAGACAGGGAATCTAAATAATAAATTTTGAATCTTCAAATCTTGAATTTTCTTACCTTTGCACCTCGTTTAAAATAGCGTGTAAAATGAAAAAAGATATTCCCGTACTGCTGCTCACCGGTTACCTTGGTAGCGGCAAGACCACAGTGGTCAACAAGATATTGAACAACCGTAAGGGCATCAAATTCGC
>CAMJHP010000084.1 GCA_946405575.1 uncultured Bacteroidales bacterium
TGTGTGCTTACAAATCGTCAATATCCACTTACAAATGATATATTGTAAGCAGATTTATAACTGATTGCGGCTTTTCCACTCGGAAGGTGTCATACCGACGATGGCCTTGAAGGTGCGGAAAAAAGACGTCTCGTTCGCAAATCCCGACTCCATCCAAACCTCCGAGGCGTGGGTGCCGAGTTGGCTGAGCAACTGCTTGGCGTGTTCCACGCGATAGGTGTTGACGAACTGGCTGAACGAGCAGTGGCGCAGGTTGTTGATGCAGGCCGATAGTGTGTTGCGGTTGCAACCTACCGTCGTCGCCACATCGGATAATTTCAGTCCGCTGTTCAAGTAAAGGTGCTGCTCCTCCATCAGTTGGCAGACGCGCTGCAGCAGTTCGCCATCTGCAACGCTAATCGCTGAGACAGTCGGATTTTCCGTTTCGTTGGCCTTGCTCACTTCTTCCACCAATTCGTCTTTGCATTGTGTTGCCTTTCGCGTGCGTATAATAAGGTACACGATAAATGCAGCCACAATAGCCAAACCTATTCCCATCCACTGCCAAGGGAACGAGGCACTGGCAGCCAGCAAAGGCGCATCAGGATTGACACGCAACACCACTACAGACTTGAGTGGATAGTAGTTGGAATTGTCGAGGCCACCGGCAAGGATGAGGTTGCCGTCATCATTGAGGATAGGCCAACAGAGGCCTATGTTAAGCAGCGGGTCGGTATAATAGAGCGTCAATGGTGCTGGATTCTCCGTATAATCCACGCGCAACACATAGACCTGTTTGCTTTGTCGGTTAAAGCCCACCAAATAGCCCCGTCCGCGCTTCCTATCTACCACGGGAAAATGATACTGGATGCTGTCGCCTTGGAACATCATTGGCACTGCGCATATGGTAGAAAGCAGGCTGAAGTCGGTGCCACAGGTCTTGACAAAGCCTATTTGGTTTTCGGCGTTTTTCACGGGCAGCAAGTAAGCGTAGTCGCCGGCAGCCTCGTCGCCGATGAAACAGAAATCGCTTATTCGGGGAATGTCGTAGGCCAATGGACGCCATTCGTCAAGCAGAGGCGCGTGGAAAGGCTCATCCCATAGTTGATCAACGATGATGCTGTCAGGACGAATGCCACCGGTGTGTTTTGTGTCCAAGCTACTGAATATCATCACATTGTCTTTGGCCGTGCGCAAAATATAGGGACAGGAACGCTTTGCTGCCACCTCCTTGACGCGAACAAAGGTCGAGTGGCCGTCAAACAGTTCTATGCAGTCATCGCTATACCAGTTGCCTGAAATCACCACACGTCCGCTGTCGATTTCGGTGGCGGAGAAGTTGCTGCGCTTCATGTCCATGCAGCCAAAGCCTTCAAAGGTGTGGGTAGAAGGGTCGTACCATTCTGCCGGGTAGGTTTGCCCGATGCCTAACGGCTCATTGGCACCACCTAATGCCAGCACTTTTCCCGATTTTATGGGCACGACAATGCCGAAGTCGTGCGCATAGACCGTTTGCACCGTATGCCAAGTGCCGCCGCTGAAATACTCTGCCGTGGCCGTTGGAACGAAGCCTGTGGTGTGTCCCCCGATGACAGTCAGTTCGCCATTGACAAAGAAAGTGCAGTGGCCGTAACGTGGGATATTGAGGTCGGGTAGTTGCTCGGTTTCCAACTTTTTTGGAGTCAGGCCTCCACTCTCCGATGATTGTACTGCATGCAAGGATGCTGATGCCAGTAGGATGATTATAAATATAATAAGGTATCTTTTCATCATTCTCGGAAAGAGCGTGCAAAAATAAATAATTTATTCAACTCTTGCACATTTCAAATATTATCGTGACCTTTGCCCAATAAATTTTTCACTATGCAAACATTCAAAAAAGGGGAGAAGATTGGCAAATATGTCATCAACTCGTTCATAAAGAAAGGCATTGTCGCTGAATCATATACAGTGCTCGGCCCTGACGATATGATGTACTTTATGAAGGTGTTTGACCTCAGAAGCATTCCTCATGAACAACTTTTTGAGGGCAAAGAGGTCTACGAAATCCAACTCTGTAAGGAACTGAACACTGAGGAGAATCAAAATGTTGTCCGTTATGTCGACAATGGCGAAGTGAAGAAAGGCAATGCGGTATATCATTACCTGGTCACGGAATTCTATCGCGGTAGGTTGCTTTTTGACGAAGTCAGGCAAGAAGGCCCATTTGATTTGGAGGATGCCGTGCAGATTACGCTTTGTGTACTGACAGGCCTATCGTTTATTCATTCCTGTGCATTGATACATAATGACATACGTCCGTCAAACATCATACTTCAGGAACTGGATGATGGAATGCTGATGCCAACCATTATTGATTTGGGTCATATCTCTTATATGGTCAAAGGCCGCCCGACCTTTGTCGATGAAGACTTGATGCCATATTTCCGTGCTCCCGAGACTTTCCGCGGTGTTTATACAGTGAAGAGCGACATTTTCTCTACAGGAGCACTCCTTTATTTCCTCATCTTTGGTAAGTCGCCGTGGGAGGGTCCGGATTTGAGAGTTCTTGATGGCGATAAACAGAAAATCGCCGATGCGGTGAAGAAAGCAAGGAAGCAAGAATTGGTCTTGGAATCGGAGGAGGTAAAACTTCCTGATTATATGAAGGCTATCCTGCTGAAGGCCTTGGCCAAAAAGCCCGACGACCGCTTCGCTTCAGCTGCCGAATTTGCACAAGCCTTGTTTGAACAAGTAATGCCCGAATTGGCGAAACGCATGGAAGAGGAAGACGCAAAGCCGCAGGCCGAACAGCAAGGCCAGGACAATAGTGGTCCTATCATTACTTACAAGAAAGGTACGGGTAGTGGTTTCGACAATGTGACAGGCCGTGATGAGTTGAAAGAACAATTGCGTAAAGAAGTTCTCTTTGCTTTACAGAATCCCGAAAAAGCCCAGTTGTATAAGTTGCCGACCATCAACGGCGTGTTGCTCTATGGTCCTCCAGGCTGTGGCAAAAGCCTTGTGCTTGAGAGTTTTGCAGAGGAACTGGGTTTCAATTACACCATTATCAGAGGACCCGAATTTGGGCATATCTATCAAGAAGGTGTGCTTGATAACTTACAGAGGGTCTTCGATGCTGCCGAAATCAAAGCTCCTTTCGTTATCTGTGTTGATGAGCTGGAATTTTTGGCGCCTAATCCGAATTCACAAGGCGAGGAGAATGTTACGCCTCAGATTTCAGCTTTGTATGGTATGATGAACGAATGCTCCAAGAAAGGCATCCTCGTGGTGGCCACAACCAACCGTCCCGATCTCATTGACCAGTCCATTATGCGCATCGGGTGCTTCGACCGCGTGTTTTTCGTGCCGCAGCCTGATTTTGAGGCTCGTAAAGACATCTTTATGAATCACCTGAAAGACCGTCCTTGCGAAGACCTGGATTTCGATGAGCTCGCAAAGATGTCGGACGACTTCAACGCTGGTGACATCACGGAAGCCGTCAACGAAGCTGCCATGACCGCAGCCTACAACGATGTTCCGATCTCGCAAAAGATACTCGTCGATGTGTTGAAATATAAAAACCCAACTTATTCTACCAAGACCCGCATTGGATTCAACAAGAAATAATAGTGATGAACACTAAAACATTGGTGTCAAGATATTTGAAGTCTCAAGGGATCGCTCCGAAAAAGAACGATTTGGGATTGAATTTCCATTATGAAGGCTGGAATTTTCTCCTTTGGAACGATGCTGATGACCCTTTGTTTTTCCGTTTGATCCTACCAGGTGTCTTTGATGTGACCGACGACAACTTTGCCAAAGCCATTATGGCCTGCAATAATGTCAATTGGAAATACAAGGTGGTGAAAGCAGTGCTCTATGAGTTTGAGGATGAGTATGACAAAGGGACTTCGATTTGGATGTGCTTCGAGCAGGTATTGGATGCCAATCCACAGGTTGAGGAATTGATTCCCCGTGCAGTCCACAGCCTGATTGCCGCTGCTGAAGCGTTTAATAAGGAAATGATGGAGGAATGAGATTCCCATGGGGAATGGAAGTCGGAAATAAGGTTTCTAGCGGCGGCTAATAAACCCTATGGTAAGTAGACGTAATAGGTCGCCGCATGATAACATATAGTTAATACTCCATTCCCGAAAGGAAACTAACTAAGGATTTCTAAACTAACAATAATATGAAAATCAAATTTTTACTAATCTCTATGCTATTAGCAAATATCGCTTTGGCTCAATATGCGCCTGCTGGTGACAAAATCAAAACAAAATGGGCTGCACAAGTGTCTCCCGAAAATACCCTTCCCGAATATCCTCGTCCGATGATGGTGCGTCCCGAATGGAAAAACCTCAATGGTTTGTGGCAGTATGCCATCACGTCGAAAGGGGAGAAGGCACCTCAAAAGTACGAAGGAGATATCCTTGTGCCATTCTGCATTGAGTCATCGCTATCAGGGGTGCAAAAGGAGGTCGGCCCCGACAAAGCGCTTTGGTATCAGAAGACTTTTGCTGTGCCAAGTAATTGGAAAAATGGTCGTATCCTGCTGCATTTTGGTGCGGTGGATTGGATGACGGATGTTTGGGTGAACGACATCAAAGTGGGTTTGCACACAGGCGGTTACACACCTTTCACCTTCGATATCACCCAAGCCTTGCAAGGAAAACAAAACTCAATGACCGTTCGCGTCTGGGATCCGACTAATGGCAGCTATATTCCCCACGGGAAGCAGGTTATCAAGCCACATGGCATCTTTTATACCTCAGTGACGGGCATCTGGCAGACGGTGTGGCTAGAGTTTGTGCCAGAGGATTATATCCAAAATCTTATCATTACGCCCGATTTCGATAAGGCAACGGTCAGCGTGGACGTGGAGTTTTCCAACCCGACAAAAGACGACCTCTATCAGGTGGAGGTTACCTATGAAGGACAGCCTGTGGCAACGGGGAAATCCATCAATGGGCAGCCCGTAGAAGTGAATATGCCTGAGGACTTCCTGCGCTGGACTCCCGACCATCCTTTCTTGTATGATATGAAAGTCAAGGTGTTGCGCAAAGGCAAGGTGATTGACGAGGTAGGCAGCTATTTCGCTATGCGGAGCTTCGGAACCCAGCGCGACGACAATGGCATCATGCGTCTCACCTTGAACGGTCTCCCGATTTTCCATTTCGGTCCGCTCGACCAAGGCTGGTGGCCCGATGGATTGTATACCGCACCCACTGATGAGGCTTTGGCCTATGACATCCAGAAAACCAAGGACCTGGGCTTCAATATGATTCGCAAGCATGTAAAAGTGGAACCAGCACGCTGGTATTACCATTGCGACCGCATCGGAATAATAGTTTGGCAGGATATGCCCAGTGGCGGTCGTGGCCCCGAATGGCAAACGACGCAATACTACCAAGGCCCTGAGAGCTTACGGACTCTCGAATCGGAGGCGTGTTATATCAAAGAGTGGACGGAGATTATCAATAGTTTGAAGTCACAGCCTTGCATCGGCGTTTGGGTGCCGTTCAACGAGTCATGGGGACAATTCAAAACCCCTGAAATTGTTGAGATGACTAAGAAACTCGACCCGACACGCTTAGTAAATCCTGCCTCGGGCGGCAATTTCTACCAATGCGGAGACATTCTTGACCTGCATCATTATCCCGATCCAAAGATGGTGCTTTATGACCCGACTCGCGCTACGGTTTTAGGTGAGTATGGCGGCATCGGGCGCAAGGTGGAAGGCCACACTTGGGTGAAAGACCAAGGGTGGGGCTATGTGGAGTTTGATACCGAGGAAAAAGTGACTGACACCTATGTGGAATATGCCGAACAGTTGTACAAGATGGTTTCCCAAGGGTTTTCGGCAGCGGTTTACACACAAACCACCGACTGCGAGACTGAGCTCAACGGCTTGATGACATATGACCGAGCGGTTATCAAATTAGACGAAAAGCGGCTGTTGCAAATCAACCGGAAAATCAGCCACGCCTTAGCCGAGTAAAACAAAAAAAGTGCGCCGTTACGACGCACTTTTTTTGATGATGATTTGTTTTCTTACTTGGCTTTACCAGTGATGGTGATGTCAGTACCAGCGCTGCCGTTGTTGTCAACCTGACCGTGAGTAATGTGAATCAGGTGATACTCACCTTTGTAATAGGTACCGATGACGAAGTCATAGTCCTTTGTGTTCCATGCGGAAACGCCACGGAAGTCCTCCATAACTGTATGCAAGCTTTCGGTGAACAAAGCAACCTTTTCGACATCAGTTGTCACATCGTTCCATTCGTCAGCGGCAAAACCGTACAGCGTAGCACCTTCAACGGGCTTAATGATAGCAAAGACTTCCTTGCCGTTGCCACTCCATTCGAGACCGTATTCTTCAAGGCCTTCGGCAGGATTGCTGCCGTGTCTGAACCAAGTGAAATCAGCTTCTTCCAGAGGTTCAGCGGGTTCGTTGAGGTCCAGAGTAAGAGTTGCAGTGTTGATTTTGCCATCAACGTCGGTGACAGTGGCCACAGTCTTGATGGAGCCCATAACTTCTCTTGTCGTGACTTCATAGTAAACTGTGTCAACGAAACGATACTCCGTTTTGCCAGTCAAAGGAATGATTTCTTCTTGTTGCAGTTCTTCCGTACCTTCGAGGTCGACGAAATAGGTAGTGAGGGTGAGTTGCTTGAGCTCCTTTTTGGTTTGGCTGTTTGAAGCCATTTGGAAACCATAGACAAATGTTTGTTCGACATCGACCACGTCATTGTTTTTGACAAAACCTTCGTCAGTAATGACGGAGATGGCGGGTTCGGGGTTGGTGATTTCTTTTTGGCAGCTTGCAAAGAAAGCAACGCTGGCGAAGCACACAAGTGCTAAAGCTAATTTCTTCATTTTTTTGATTTGTTTAGTTAAACTTGAGTTTATTGATTTAAATGTGTTTTCTTTTCAAAGAACGCGGCAAAGATAGCAAATACTTTGCCAAACTTTTCAAAACTGACAAAAAAATCAAAAAAAGCCTGTTTTTGGCAGGCTTTTTTTCCTTTTAATGCAGTTTCATTTCTTTCAATCAGTCTTCAACGATTGCTTCGTTCGGGCAAGCGCCAGCGCAGGTTCCGCAACCAACGCAGGTGTCAGGGTCGATGACATAGATGTCGCCTTCCGAAATAGCGCCCACAGGGCATTCGTCAATGCAGGTGCCGCAAGCAACGCAGCTGTCTGTGATTTTGTAAGCCATAATGTTTTTAATTTAATTTGAGTTAGTGTTGAATTTTGATGCCGCAAAAATACTACAACTTTCATTCCAATGCGCCTAAATCGGAAATTTTTATTCAGTCTAAATAATAATAAAAGCTAAAACGTTGATATTTAACATAGTGCAAAATCGATTCTAAAAAGGAAAATAAAAAGCTATTTTCTTTGGTTTTGCACCTTATTATTGCTTAATTTTGCACCGAATTTTATAGCATCTTGTTAGGAATAACCTAATATGAAAACCTTGAATCTTTTAATCTCAAATATCGAATTATGACAGCAAAAAGTAAGGTTGTAGCCCTTGAACACGTCGTCATCCGTTTTTCGGGCGACTCGGGCGATGGTATGCAACTTACCGGAAATCTTTTTTCGGATTCAACAGCATTTGCCGGAAACGATTTCGCCACCTTCCCGGACTATCCGGCTGAAATCCGCCCACCGCAAGGCACCGTGGCTGGCGTCTCTGGCTTCCAAGTGCACTTTGGACACAAACCCGTTCACACCACTGGCGACCTTTGCGACGTCCTCGTGGCCATGAATCCCGCCTCCATCAAGGCTAACATGCGCTGGCTCCGTCCCGGAACCATCATCATCTTCGACTCCGACTCGGTGACCGAAAAGGCCCTCGAGAAGGCTGGCTATGCCGATGACCCGACCGTCGACGGCACCCTCGCCGACTATCAGGTGGTGAAAGCTCCCATCTCGGAACTCACCAAAGAGGCCCTGAAGGACTTCGGCATGGACAACAAGTCGATGCTGAAATCGAAGAACATGTTCGCCCTTGGTATCGTGATGTACTTGTTCAACCGCGAACTCGACACCGTTTACAAGTATTTCGAGACCAAGTTCAAAGGCAAGGACCAAGTGATCAAGGCCAACCGCACCGTCCTCGACGCCGGTTACCACTATGCCGACACTTGGGAGCTCTTCACGAACACCTATCGTGTGGAAGCCGCCGACCTCGACAAAGGCAAATACCGCAACATCACCGGCAACACCGCCGCCGCTTGGGGCCTGATGGCCGCCTCCGAGAAGTCGGGCCGCCCGCTCTTCCTCGGTTCGTACCCCATCACTCCCGCCACCGACATCCTTGCCGAGTTGACGAAATACAAGAACCTCAACGTCAAGGCCTACCAGGCTGAAGACGAAATCGCCGGCATCATGTCGTCGATCGGCGCTGCCTACACAGGCTGCATGGCCGTGACGACGACTTCGGGTCCTGGCCTCTCGCTGAAGAGCGAAGCCATGGGTCTCGCCGTGATGACCGAGCTTCCGCTGGTGATCATCGACGTGCAACGTGGCGGTCCCTCCACGGGTCTGCCGACCAAGATGGAACAGAGCGACCTGATGCAGGCCCTCTACGGCCGTAACGGTGACGCTCCGCTCGTGGTCATCGCTGCCCGCAGCTCTGCCGGTTGCTTCTACACCGCTTACGAAGCCGCCCGTATCGCCATGGAGCACATGACGCCCGTCATCATGCTCAGCGACGGTTCACTGGGTAACGGCTCCGAGGTGTTCCGCATCCCCAAGATGGCCGACCTGCCGAGCATCACGCCTCCGCTGGCCAAAGCTGACGACCCGAACTACATGCCTTATCGCCGCGACGAGAAATGGCTCCGCCGCGAATGGGCTATCCCGGGCACGCCTGGCCTGCGTCACCGCGTCGGTGGCCTGGAAAAGGAAAACGGCAAGGGCAACCTGTCGACCAATCCTGAAAACCACCAGATCATGACCGAACTCCGTGAAGAGAAGATCAACCGCGTGGCCAACGACATCCCGCTACAAGAAATCTACGGCGAAAAGAACGCCGACCTCCTCGTGGTGAGTTGGGGTGGCACCTTCGGTACCGTCCGCACCGCCGTCGAGGGTCTGATGGAAGAAGGCAAGAGCATCGCTCACGCCCACTTCGACTACATCATGCCGTTGCCTCGCAACACTGAGGAAGTGCTGAAAGGTCACAAGAAGATCGTGGTCTGCGAAATCAACCGCGGCCAGTTTGCCAAGTA
>CAMJHP010000085.1 GCA_946405575.1 uncultured Bacteroidales bacterium
GCAAGCACTTTTTTCATCTTTTTTTTCATATCATTATCATACTGCTGAATATCAATTTAATAAAAATTCAACTTTTTCACGTTTTTTCAAATCCCAGGCTCTCCACAACCTGAAAAAACAGGTTCAAGGTTGGATTTTGCCCACTCTTTGGAGTTGTCTTCCCAACTTATTCCACCACTCCCGACGAAAAAAAACGGCGAGATGAGCAAGCATCGAAAGGGCACACCTTATTATATAAAGTGACCAAAGAACCGAAAAGGAAGCACACAAGCCATGCAATAACCTTGTTTTGGAAACATAAAAAAAGAACGACCGAAGTCGTTCTTTTCACGTTTTTTTGGCATTCCGTTTTTAAGCTTCGGTCAAATCAACAATCTCAGCATCTGGAGCGTTGTTCATCACCGAGGCGATACCGTTGTCACGATTGGCCTCATTGGCATACATCTGACTGGAACCGATAACTTGGCCATTAGTGGCAATCAAGTTGAAATAAGGGCTGCCATCGGTAGCAACTTTCTTTTCAAAACGCTCTACTTCCTTGCTGTTTTTCTTGACCGATTCCACGCCATTGAGGCACGTGGCCTTAGTCTTATAACCTTGGCTGGTGAGGATAACTTGGCCATTAGTGGCCTTCAGATTGAACTGGAACTCGCCGTTCTTTCTGGTTGTAATTTCAAATTTTCCCATTTTTTCTTATTTTTAAGGTTGGATTAGGCTGCAAATATACATTTTTTTCTTTGCAATACCAGCAATTGGAAAATATTTCTCACTGTAAACGCGCCAACAATTCATCTCGATAACTCGCTCCGACGGGCACTTTGTTCCCCGCAACAGTTACATCCGACTTGTCAAGATCCTGAATGTGCTTGAACGAGACAATATACGATTTATGGACACGCACAAAACGGTCTTTGGGCAACAGCTCCTCCAGATCCTTTAAGGCGTACAAAGCCGTGATACGACGTTGTGTAGTATGGAAGGTGACATATTCGTGCTGCCCCTCTATATAAAGCAGGTCATCATAGTTAATCTTGTACAATTTGTAATCCGCCTTCACCGTGATGAAATCGTTTGACTTACTGATGGTATCGGCTGCCGGCTTAGGAGCTTCTTTCGTCTTGGGCTGCACATAACCGATGGCTTTGTTGATAGCCTGAAAAAAACGTGGGAAGTCAAAAGGCTTGAGCAGATAGTCGGAAACAGCCAAATTGAAAGCATCTACGGCATACTCCGTGTAAGCTGTCGTGAAAATGATGGCAGGCTTTTTCTCAAGGCTCTTCACCAATTCCAAACCTGTCAGATCAGGCATCTGGATGTCCAACAGCATAATGTCTACTCTATTGTTTTTCAAGGCCTCCATAGCATCAAAGGCATTTGAGCAGGTGGCCACCAACTGCAAAGATTCCACCTTGGAGACATAGTCCTGCAACAGTTTCTGCGCCAAATACTCGTCATCAACGATTATCACATTGTATCTCTCGTTCATAGTTCTAACTTGACTTTATAGATATCTTTATCTTGTTCGATTTCAAAAACATAGTTCTCTCCATAGTGCAACATCAGACGCTGTTGCACATTAATCTGCCCGATACCCGACTTCTTCTCCCCAGTGACAAGGGCAAGCGGTTTGGCATTTTCAGCCACTGTGTTCTCAGCCTCAAAACTGAACTTGTTGCCCGATTGATGCACTTTGACATGCACATAACCACCAGGATGCGTCTCCAAACGACTGTATTTAAAGCAGTTCTCAATGATGGGCTGCAACAACATAGGCGCAATCATAAAGTCTTCTTTCTCCACGTCCTGCTCCAACACCACATCGCGTGGCCCTGCCATACGCATCATCTGAAAGTCAATGAAATTCTCAATATACTTGATTTCCTTGCTCAACGGAATCGTCTCTGCTTGACAATCGACAAGCACATAGCGTAGCATCTCCGATAGTTTCAACACCCCATCAGCTGCGTTGTCATCGTGAGTGTAAACCATTGAATATATATTGTTTAGCGCGTTGAATAAAAAATGCGGGTTGATTTGGGATTTCAAATAGCGCAATTCCATATCCAACTTCTCGCTTTTCAGTTGGTCGGAAATGATTTTCTCCTCATTCTCCTTGCGCTGGTAATAAAAAATCAACACGATGGCATAGGTGGCTATATACCACATCAATCGCACCAAAAAAGCTACCAAAACCATTGGGAAAAACAGCATCTCACTGAAAGGACGCTTGACAATCCAATGCAACAACAAGGAGTCGATGACAGTCGAGGCTGAAGCCCAAGTGACAATCACCAAGATGGACAAAAGGATGAACAGCACAACCCTACCCCGCTTCAAAAAATGTTCTATCAGCACCTTGTTGATAAAGGTGACCAACAACACCACCAAACACACGAAAAACAATGAACTGACAGTCCTAAACAGGTAATTGCCATTGGAATGGACCGTGAAGAAAATGACGAACAGCACAATCCAGACAACACCCCATTTGTAAAGGCGTTCAAGCAGGTCGAGGTTAGCCGTCGGCAAGGCTGGCAAGGTTCTTTTCTTCATCTTCACCATTTTGATTGCAAATATAAGACGAATCCCGAAAACGCTTATTGCTTTTCAATGAAAATGAGAAAAATGTCACCAAATATGATTACGAATTTATCGACAAAATCAAGCGTTTGGTTGAAATGTCAGTCGATTTGGAATAAAAATCAACCGCTCAGCGTAATAATTCACTGAAACCATCGTAAAAGTATACACATTTATTACTACTTTTGCACCTTATTTAATTAAAATAACCACGAGAATTATATCCTATGAAAAATCTGATTTTCAATATTCTAACCATTGCAGCAATATTTATCGCTCCGTTCCGAGGGAATGCACAAGATGACAATTCATCACTTCGACAGCCCCAAGAGCCCCAACCCTTGCAACTCACCCTTGACCAAGCTTTGGATATTGCCTTGTCGGAAAGCAATACCATAAAAATCGCCGATATGACCGTAGAGAAATCGGGCTATGCCAAGAAAGGCAGCTATGCAGCACTCTACCCCAACGTCAGCGTGAACAGTTCATATCAGCGCACGTTGTTGAAGCAGGTTATGGTTATGGACATGGGGGGACAAGCTATGGAAATCAAGGTGGGGCGCGACAACAACATCAACGCCTCGGCTACAGCCAGCATGCCTTTGGTGAATGCTCAGTTATGGGAAAGTCTTAAGCTTTCGGGGATGGATGTGGAGATGGCCGTGGAGCAAGCGCGTTCATCGAAGATTGCCATGATCAAGCAGGTGAAACAAGCCTTCTATGCCGTTTTGCTAGCACAAGAATCCTTTGAGGTTGTGAGCCAAGTATACGCAAACGCGCAGAAAAACTATGAGAAAACGCTACAGCGTTTCAATGTAGGCAAAGCCTCGGAAGTGGAACGCTTGAGGGCTCAAGTCACGGTGATGAATGCCGAACCTAACGTTTCGAGTGCAGAAAATGCAGTATTTTTGGCCACCTGGCAACTCAAAGCCGTTATGGGCATCAACCTCGACACGGAGGTGGAGGTAGTCGGCGACTTGAATGACTATACCGCCCAAATGCTCAGCCCTTACGTTTCGGAAGACGACCTCAGCAACAACAGCTCGTTACTCCAGCTCGGCATCCAAGACCGTATGCTGGAATCCACCATCAAGATGCAGAAAAAGCAATACATCCCTACCCTTGCAGCGAGCATCAACTACAACTATAGTGCCATGGGTGATGACGAGCTAAGATGGTTCCCTTCTTCGACGGCAGCAGTGAGTCTCAGCATCCCTATATTCGACGGCTTACAGAAGCACTACAGCATCATGCAGACCAAAAAGACCCGTGATATGCTAAGCCTGCAGCGTGAAGATACAGAGCGCAACCTGCGCATTGCCATCCGCAATTACAACGATCAGATGGCGCTATGCGTCAAGAATTACGAAGCCGCCAATGCCACTGTGGAGATTGCGCAGAAGAGTTATGACATCTCAGAGAAAATGTATGAAGTCGGAAAGACCACATTAGTTGAACTGAATGACGCACAACTTGCCTTGCAACAAGCGCAACTTACACAGGCCCAAGCTGTTTACAACTTCATAGTCACCAAGGCTTCGTTGGATGAATTAATCGGAAAAGAAGAATAAAGCCGACAGCTCAGTTGTTGCAAACTGAAAGCTAATTTTAAATTTTGAATCTTGAATTTTGAATTTTGAATATTAAATACAAATCAATGAAATACACCAAACTTACCCTTATCACTCTTGCCGTTGCCGCATTGATGACGGCTTGTGGATCAAAAGACACATCAACTACCCCAACGGGACAAGAAACTCAAAAGGCCGCTCCAGTCGTCAGCATTGTTACGGCACAAGCCGAAGATGTCGACATCAACAACACCTTCACCTCCAACATTGAGCCTTTTGCCACGAACAACATCGTTTCGCAGACGGCTGGGCGCATCGTCAGCATCAAGGCCGAGGTGGGGCAAAAAGTGCGCAAAGGACAGCTTCTGGCTACTATGGACGACGTGAACCTGGCCAAGACACGTATGCAGTACGTCAATGACTCGACAGAATTGGCCCGACTCACAGAGCTCTATAAGATTGGTGCCGTTGCCCAAGCCGACTATGACATGGCCAAGCTTGCCCTCAACATCACCAAGAAGACCTATCACAACCTGGCTGAGAACACTTACCTTCGCAGCCCCATCAATGGTGTGGTGACTGCCCGCAACTACGACAAGGGTGATATGTACAGCATGACCCAACCCATCTTTGTTGTCGAGCAAATCCAACCTGTCAAGATGCTGGTCAATGTGTCGGAAAGTCTGTTCACCCAAGTACACGAAGGTATGGAATTCAACATCAACGTGGATGCCTACCCCAACGAGATCTTTACGGGCAAGGTAAACCTCATCTACCCTACTGTCAGTGCCACCACCCACACCTTCCCCGTGGAGGTCATCTGCCAGAATACCGACCAACGCCTGCGTCCCGGTATGTTCGCCCGCGTGACGGCCAATTTCGGAACCAACCACCACATCGTGATTCCCGACATTGCTGTAGTAAAGCAACAAGGCTCGGGTGAGCATTTCGTTTATGTACTCCAGTCCGACAACACTGTGAAATACACCCTTGTGGAACTCGGCAGACGCCTCGGCAACCGCTACGAAATCGTCAGTGGCATCAATGAAGGCGACCGCATTGTCACAGAAGGACAGGTGAGACTGAAGGATGGAGTGAGTGTTACCGTGAAATGAATGTTGAAGTGTTGATTGTTTAACTGTTGAAGTGTTGATGCAACGCGGCATCCATAAACAATTAAACGATTCAACATCAAACAATTAAACAACAAAAAGATGAGCTTACAAAGAACAGCAGTAAATAATCCGGTGACGACAGCCTTGGTGTTTGTCGCCATCGCCATTTTCGGCATCTTCTCCCTGATGAACCTCTCCATCAACCAATTGCCTAATATGGAGACCAACTTCATCATGGTGATGACTTCCTATCCGGGAGCCAGTGCCGCCGATATCGAGACCAACATTTCCAAGACCTTGGAGAACACGCTCAATGCCGTCCCCGACTTGAAGCACCTCTCCTCCACCTCGCGTGAAAACACCTCAGTGCTTTCGCTGGAGTTCGAGAGCGGCATCGACATCGAGACCGCCACCAACAATGTACGCGACAAGATCGACATGGTGCGCAACTACCTACCTGATGGCGCCACCAACCCCGTCCTGTTCAAGTTCAACGCCGAAGACATGCCTATCATGCTGCTCAGCGTGACGGCTGAAGAGAGTCTGCCCGCCTTGGACAAGATCATCGAGGACCGCGTCACCACGCCTTTGGCACGTGTGAGCGGTGTGGGTACGGTGTCGGCCAATGGTGCCCCAAAGCGTGAAATTCAGGTCTATGTCGACCCGAACAAGTTGGAAGCCTACAACCTAACCCTTGAAAGCATTTCCAACACCTTGGCCACTGAAAACCGCAACGTTCCTGCCGGTTACATCGACATCGGTTCCAACAGTTACAGCTTGCGTATCCAGAAAGAGTTCACCTCAGCCAAGGAGATGGAGAATGTCATCGTCGGCTCACGCGGCACTGCGCCCATCTATCTGCGCGATGTGGCTACCGTCAGAGACGGCTCTGAGGAACGTATTCAGGAGTCTTATAGCAACGGTCGCCAAGGTGCTACCATCGTGATTCAGAAGCAGACCGATGCCAATGCCGTCAACGTCATCAAGGGTATCAAGAAGCAGCTGAAAGTCATCGAACCCACCCTGCCTTCCGACGTTAAGCTGAACATCATCGTTGACGGTTCAACGTCCATCCAAAACACCATCAACAGCTTGCGCGACACCATCTTCATCACCTTCATCCTCGTGATGTTGGTTGTATTCATATTCTTGGGCCGCTGGCGCGCCACCTTCATCATCGTGTTGGCCATCCCGATTTCGTTGCTCGCATCGTTGATTTACCTGTTTGCCACGGGCAACACGTTGAATATCATCTCTATGTCCTCACTGACCATCGCCATCGGTATGGTCGTGGACGACGCCATCGTGGTCTTGGAGAACATCACCACGCACATCGAACGCGGCTCGAAGCCTAAAGAAGCCGCAGTACATGCCACCCAAGAAGTGCAGTTGTCAGTCATTGCCTCCACTTTGACCATGTTGGCAGTGTTCCTGCCCTTGACGATGATCAAAGGCACCACAGGCGTGATGTTCAAGCAGTTGGGTTGGATTGTGTCCATCATCATGATTGTCTCCACCTGCGGTGCCCTTACCTTGGTGCCAATGATGTGCTCCAGGATGCTGGTGATGAATCCCCATCAAAGCAAGTTCCACAAGGCCATCTTCCGTCCCATCAACAAGGCTTTGGATGCCATCAGCAACGGCTACGCTCGCCTCATCGGTTGGTGCGTCAACCATCGTAAGGTGGTCATCTTTGGCATGTTGGGACTGTTTATCTTGTCCGTCGTCTTCCTTGCCCCGACCTTAAAGACTGAAATGATGCCTAAGATGGATGAAGGCCGTCTGAGCATCAACATTGAGTTGCCGACTGGTACGGGTCAAGATGTCACGGGCGCCTTTGCCAAGAGCCTTGCAGAGGATTTCATGGCCATCCCCGAGGTGAAGATTTGTAACTACAGCTTCGGTCAAGCCGACTCCGACAACGCTTTTGCTTCGATGCGTAGCAACGGTACACACATTATGTCGTTCAACCTGCGCCTGGGCACTAAGACCGAACGCCGCAAAGCAGGCTTGCGCAAGACCAGTGAAGTGGCCGATGAGATTCGCGCCAAACTCAACGCCATGCCTGAAATCAAGAAAGCCAATGTCAACGAAGGCGGTGGCGGTATGGGCGGCATGAGTACTGTGCAAGTCGAGATTTACGGCTATGACTTTGCCACCACCGACCGTGTGGCCAACGAAATCGCACAAAAGCTCCGTGACCGCGGCATCTTGCAGGTCATCGTGGGCCGCGATGAATACACACCTGAGTATCAAGTCGACTTCGACCGTGAGAAACTGGCCCTCAACGGCTTGAACAGCACCACGGCTGCTACCTATGTCAAGAACCGCATCAACGGCTCAGTAGGCTCTTACTACCGCGAGGACGGTGAGGAATACGACATCCGCGTGCGCTACGCCCCCGAGTTCCGCAAGAGCATTGAGGACATTGAGGACATCAAGATCTACAACTCGTATGGGCAACCTGTCCGCGTGGGAGACCTTGGTGAGGTGGTCGAATCGTTGACACCGCCCCAAATTCAACGCAAGGACCGTGAACGTATGGTCAGTGTCACAGCCGTCGTCGGCAAGGGACAGGTGCTGAGTGATGTGGTGAAGATGTGCGAGGAAGTCATCGAAGACACCGCCATCCCGCCTGAGATCTTCCCCAAAATCGCTGGTGACTACGAGACCCAGCAGGAAATGTTCGGCGACCTATTCACATTGCTCATCCTCATTATCATCTTGGTTTACATCGTGATGGCCTCGCAGTTCGAGAACCTGATGAAGCCTTTCGTCATCATGTTCTCTGTGCCGTTCACCTTCACTGGTGTGTTGCTCGGCTTGTGGGCCACCAACACCGCCTTGGGTGCCATGGCTTTCGTGGGCATCTTGATTTTGATGGGTATCGTCGTGAAGAACGGTATCGTGCTCATCGACTACACCACCCTCTTGGAAGAGCGCGGCGTAGAAGTCAAGGAAGCCACTGTGAAGGCCGCCCGTTCGCGTCTGCGTCCTATCTTGATGACCACGCTGACCACCGTCTTGGGTATGATCCCACTGGCCATTGGTCGCGGCGAAGGTGCCGAGATGTGGAACTCGTTGGGTATCACCGTTGCCTGGGGTTTGACCGTGTCTACTCTTATCACCTTATTATTAATCCCTGCGCTGTATTGCTCGTTGGAAACAAGAGCGGTGCGTAGAAAGAGAAGAAAGGCTGAGGAAGCGTTGACGAAGACGGAGAATATACGTTAAGCTATAAGCTGTAAGCTATAAGCTTAGCTTAGCTTTAACGGGATGAGAACTTGATAATTACTTTTTAAGCAAAAATATATAAATGAGAGATTTCCATAATTACAAAGTATGGCAAAGAGGGCACAAATTCGCTCTTGACGTATATAAGCAAACAAAGAAATTCCCGAAAGAGGAGCTATTTGGGATGACTTCCCAACTTCGCAGAGCAAGTACTTCTATACCCATCAACATTGCAGAAGGATGTGGAAGAAGAAGTGATGCTGAATTTGCCTATTTTCTTAACATTGCAGCAGGTTCCACCTCCGAAGTTGAAGAAGAATTACTGTTGTCCTTTGATCTCGAGTTTATGGACAAGGAATCGTATCAAAAACTTGACAAAGAAGTAAAAGAAATCAAAGCCATGTTGGGCGCACTCATCGAAACACTTCACTAACATATAATATAATAAGCCCTAAGCCGACAAGCCACCATGCTTACAGCTTATAGCTTATGGCTTACAGCTTTAAAGACCACACAACCATGAAAGCAATATTAATCACATACAACCAAGCCTACTACGACGAAATCGCCAAGGTGCT
>CAMJHP010000086.1 GCA_946405575.1 uncultured Bacteroidales bacterium
TGAAGGTGACGCTGGAAGACGGGAAGAGCTTTACGGACAAGGTGGTGAAGGAATAAGCGATTTCACCCCATTCCTTTTCGGGGAAATCCATCAATCACCAAAATAAAAGGAAGAAGAAAAAACTCATTTAAGATAGGAAATATTTTGTTTAAAAGAAATATTTCCTATTTTTGCATCGAAATTAACAACCTCTAAAACATAATACCATGAAAAAGCATCTTCTATTAATCGCATTTGCATTCGCTGCAATCTTTGCCCAAGCCCAAGAATTTTCCCCACCCCCCGACTTCTACTTCACCTACAACTATCCTGATACGGAGGCTGAAGGAGGAGTCGCCTTGGAAACTGACGATGGCTGTTTCCTTGTGTCAGCCTTTGAATACGCGAAAGAATGGATTGACTATGAAGATTATACCGGCGCTGCCAAAATCCTCAAATTATCAGCTACTGGTGAGCTGATGGGTGAAATGATGTTTGGTGAAGAGGGCAGACGCTCGACCATAGTGGGACTATTCCCTGATCCTAAAAATAACGGTTTGTATCTTGCCATCGGAAAGATTCACGACAACGAGCTTCATTGCGACCGACTTTTGGCCTACAAATTCGACGGAGACTTCCAGATTGTATGGCAAAAGGAAATCGAGATTGATGAATTGGATAATTGCTTCTTTTATTTTGGCAGAAGTTTTATGGATGCCCAAGGCAATATTGTATACATGACCCTTCCTTATGAGGTCATTCATCAACCACAAGGAACAGATATACAGTGTCATCCTCAAACCTTTTTCAAGATTTCTTCAGACGACGGGACGTTGCTGGCATTTCATGAAAGCGAGCAACCCATTAGTGAGTATCTTGCTTTGGGAAGCATCTTCGAGTTTAAAGACGGCAGTGGCGACTATGGACATGTCTCAAGTTATCATCATAACAATGCAGTGGTCAGGATGAATAGCGACTTTGAAATCATCGATGAGCGTCAGCTTCCCTATAGGATGCCTTCGCCATACGGAGGAAACGGTTATGAATTGTATTTCAATAGTACCAGTATCAATTTTCCCACTGTTTTGTCCCAGCCCGACAGCTCTTTAGTGATAATTTGGGAAGCCGACGAGATGTTCAAGCTTCCAGAATGGAGGACGGACATGACGATGTTGAAGATAGACATAGACGGCAGCATCATAGCATCCCAAATTGTCGGTTTCGACAATGACAGTGTGGAGTTGGCACCTTATGTGAGGGGGGTAGACAGAATTGGAGATGGGTTGTATTTCTGCCATTCAAGCTATACAGTGATAAACGACGAGTTTCACCTCGTTCAAGGAACCAATCTTATCACGGTTACCAAAACAGATTCCGACCTTGGTGTGGTTTGGCAACGGTATTGCCATCTCAACATGAATTGTCGGCCACTTTGCATAACAGCCACTAAAGACGAAGGTTGCCTTGTGACGGGTAGTGCTTATAACGAGGAAAGCAACACCGGGTATGTATTAGCATTCAAGGTGTTGGCGGATGGCACTTTAAGCTGTCCAGAAACGGAAATAAGCGTTCGCCCCTATATGTTCTACCCCAACCCCACCCAAGACCGGCTCCGCCTGCAATACTCGCCCGACGTGCAGCCCAAGCAAGTCGAGCTCTACGACCTGCAAGGCCGCCTCGTGCGCTCGCAAAGCCAAGGCTTGGAAAGCCTGAATATGCAAGGCCTCGCCCCTGGGCAGTATCTCATGAAGGTGACGCTGGAAGACGGGAAGAGCTTTACGGACAAGGTGGTAAAGGAGTGATGATGAGAGACTATGACTTGTGACAATGACTATGACCGCTTTAACGAAGCCAAGAATCTTCTATATTAAAAAAAGCGGTCATTGTCATAGTCTATAGTCATAGTAGGAAAAGCCTCGTATCAAAAAGATAAAGCACCTTTGGGACAGTTACTTAACAAAATAGACACGGAGAACCCATTCTCTGCGTCTTTGTCTTTATTCATGAAGCGCTTCCGCCTCGGGCAGCTGCACCGTGGTGTCACAAATGAAATCCCATAACAACTCTGGTGGGAAATTGTAAGTGGTGTTGGTCAGCAAAGCGAGAAAACGGTTTTTGTGCACATCGCGAATGACTGCGCTGCGGTAGCCTTTCCACCAACCGTAATGGAAAAATATATTGGGGTGTTCCTTGCTCATGCGCCAACCGAAACCATAGTTTTCGTCGTTTTTCCATTCGGGCGAGCCAGGCACAAAAGCCTCGGCCTGCAAGCTATCGGGCAGCAACGCATTGCGATCCAAAGCCTGGTTGAACTTCCACAGGTCTTCTACCGTCGAGAACATGATTTTGTCGCCCATCACTCCGTTCAGGTAGTCGTTTTGCATCTTCACGGGACCGCTGCGATACAGTTCGTGGCCATGCGCCTCAACGGGCATATACATCGAGACAGAGGTTTCGTCGCGCATCGAATAGATATAGGAATGCTCCATGCCCAACGGCTCGAAGATGTGCTCACGCATGAAGTCCTCAAAGTGCATCCCACTCGCCCGCTCCACCACCGAGGCAAGCAAGGCATAGTTGATGTTGTTGTAGAAAAAGCTGGCATCGGGCACTCCATATACCTCAGGCTTCTTCTCAGCCAACATCTTGATCATCGCCTCGTTCGAGAAAGGTTTCTTGCGGTCGGGCCAATGCTTGTCGGCCATGGCATCATAGCGGGGCAAACCCGAGCGATGGTTGAGCAAATGCCGAATCGTCACGCCCTCGTATGGCAACTGGGGTATGTATTTCCGCACGTCATCATCGTAATCCAATTTGCCGTCGGCTTTCAAAAGCATAATAGCCTCAGCGGTAAACATTTTCGAGTCGGACGAAAGCTGGAAGGCATCATCGATGCGCAAGGAGTCTTTCTGTCGTTTGTTCAGGTCGCGCCAGCCCAAGGCGTTCTCATAAACCACTTGGCCTTGTTCGGCATACAGCATCACACCATTCAGACCCGCTCGGTTGAGGTCTTTAAACATCTTGTCGGCCATCTTGGCACGTTTGGCTGCCATTTCCTTGTTCAAATCCACAAACAGGCTGTCCGTATTAATAACGCGCGTTTCGCGTCCACATCGTCTTCCACAGAAAAACACCGTGAGCGCCACCGAAAGCAGTAATAACAGGATAAAAAACCTTCTTTGTCTCATTTCGGAGGGCAAATTTAGGGAAAAATATAGAATTCATGGGGTTTTTTGAAGCAAAACGAAGATTAATTCCGGCTAATTCACTAATTATTACTACTTTTGCAGCCTCATTTAAACACCATAATTTTATTTCATGTCACAATTTACAGATTTTGGATTGAATCCCGCTCTGCTGAGGGCTATAAAGGAGCTGGGGTTCGAGAATCCTATGCCCATCCAGGAAAAGACGATTCCTGTGCTCCTGGAGAAAGATGTTGACTTCGTGGGCCTTGCACAGACGGGAACAGGTAAGACTGCCGCATTCGGCTTGCCCCTGTTGAACAAAATCGATGCCGAGCAGCGTTGCGTACAGGCACTGATCCTTTGTCCGACGCGTGAGCTTTGTATGCAGATTACCCGCGACTTGCGCAACTATGCCAAGTACATCCCCGAAATCCTGATTGTGCCCGTCTATGGCGGCGCCAGCATCGAGCTCCAGTTCAAAGACTTAGCCAAAAAACCGCAGATTATCGTGGCCACGCCCGGCCGTCTGCGCGATATGATCCGCCGCAACCGCGTCGACTTCAGCAACGTGAAGACGATGATCCTCGACGAGGCCGACGAGATGCTCAACATGGGCTTCCAAGAGGAAGTCGACGACATCCTCGAGTACATGCCCAAGGAAGGACGCCACACCATGCTCTTCTCGGCCACCATGCCGAAGGAGGTGGAGGCCATCCTCAACAAGTACATGACCGACCCCGTGAAGGTGGCCGTGGGCGAACGCAACAGCGGCACCGCCAACGTCGACCACATCTACTACATGATGGCCGCCAAGGACCGTTACGCGGTGCTGAAACGCATCATCGACTACACACCATCCATCTATGGCATCATCTTCTGCCGCACCAAGCTGGAAACCCAGGAAATCGCCGACAACCTCATCCAAGATGGTTATAACGCTGCCGCATTGCATGGTGACCTCTCGCAAGGCATGCGCGACAACGTCATGGACCACTTCCGCAAACGTAGTCTGCAACTGCTGGTGGCTACCGACGTGGCCGCCCGTGGCATCGACGTGAAAGAATTGACCCATATCATCAACTACAACCTGCCTGACGACATTGAGACTTATGTGCATCGCAGCGGTCGTACAGGTCGCGCCGACAAGCGCGGTATCTGCATCAGCCTCATCAATTTGCGCGAAAAGAGCAAGATCAAGCAGATTGAGAAGATTGTGGGCCGTCCCTTCGAGAAGGCCATAATTCCCACGGGTAAGGAAGTGTGCGAGAAGCAGCTCTTCAACCACATCGACCGCATCGAACACGTCAACATCAATAGCGAGGAGATTGACGACTACTTGCCAGTGGTTTTCCGCAAGCTGGATTGGATGAGCCGCGAGGAACTCATCACCCGCATGGTGGCACTCAACTTCAACCGTTTCCTTGAATACTACAAGGATGCCGTCGACCTCAACGTCAACGAAAAAGACGAGAAGAAAGAACGCAAGGAGCTCAAGAAAGAGCGTGAGCACCGCGATGAGACCATGAAGCGCCTCTATTTCGGCATGGGCAAGAACGACCACATCCTGCCGCAGAAAATCATCGGCAAAATCAACGATGTCACCCATTCGAAGAACATCCCGATTGGCCGCATTGACCTCTATGGCGACTATTCCTATGTGGATGTCGAAGAGAGCTTTGTCCCGATGATTCTCGACTGCTTCGCCGACCCGCATAACAACCCGCGTGGTATCGTGGTTGAGGTGGCCAAGGAACAGCCCGAGCGCAAGAAGAGCAGCGAAAAGAAAGACTTCGGCGAGAAGAAAGAACGCAAAGAGCGCCGCGACCGCGACGACCGTAAGCGTGATGACTTCCGCGAGAAACGTGAAAAGCACGACGACGACTTCTTTGAGAAGAAATCGAAGAAGAAAAAGAAAGATTTCGACGACGACAAACCTTTCTACAAGTCGGAACGCTCACGCGATGGTCGCGAGTGGCTCGACCCTGACTGGAGAGAGCATCTTGACGACATCGAGGTCTTCATCGACGATGACGACCGTCCGAGCCGCAAGCAGCGCAACGCTGAGCGTGGCTTTGGTGCCAAGAAGAGCAGCGGTAGTTCTTCGAAGAGCAGTTCTTCAAGAGGTGGAAGCTCAAGAGGAGGCTCATCGAGAGGCGGTTCATCAAGAAGTTCTTCGTCCAGAGACTCAGGCCGTGGTCGCCGTGGCGCCAGCCGCTATGACGATGGCGATTACTACTCACCTCGCCGCCGTGGTGGCGGAGGCCGCAGGAGATGATGTTTTATGGGATACACTTCGTGTAGAAATCTATCAAAAATCAAAATAAAATCCATTGAAAATCAAGAAAGAAGCTTTTGAAGATTTTTAAATAGATTTTTGAACAATTTCTTGCCGAAGGCAATACCAACATAATATGGCAAAGTTAAAAAGTTGGATTAGAGCAGCCCGTCCGAGGACGGTGCTGCTCTCTTTTTCGGGGGTGTTGTTGGGCGGTTTTCTGGCAGCTCGCCTGGCCATCAACGGGGAGTTTTTTTATCCTTTCCCCATCCTTTTCGCTGCTATCACAGCCGTGTTGCTTCAAATTCTCTCCAACCTCGCCAACGACTACGGCGACTTCAAGAAAGGTACCGACAGTGCGAAGCGGGTAGGCCCGCAGCGCGAGATGCAGAGCGGAGCCATCACTGAAAAAGAAATGAAACGCGGCTTGGCCTTCACAGCAGGCTTGTGTTTGGTTTCCGGAGCCATGCTGATTTTTGTCTTCTCTAGCTTAACTTGGCAAGAACTCGCCGTTTTTGCCGCCTTGGGCATAGGTGCAGTGTTGGCGGCCTTGCTCTACACTTTGGGCAAGCATCCCTACGGCTATCGCGGCTTAGGCGATTTCTACTGTTTCCTCTTTTTCGGCTGGGCAGCCGTGGCAGGAACCTTTTATTTAGCAACAAAATCGCTCGATTTCAGTGTTTTATTGCCTGCCACCGCAATGGGATTCCTCTCCAACGCCGTGCTCAATATCAACAACATGCGCGACTATGAGAACGACAAGGCATCGGGCAAGAACAGCCTTGTGGTGAAACTAGGGTTGAAGAAGGCTTTCGTCTACCATTGCCTACTTATCGGTGGGGCTTTCTTGTGCCTCGCTGTTTATCTCGTTTTGCACCAAGCTGCGTGGTATTCCTACCTTTTTGTGGTGCTGTTCCTTCTCTTTTTGAAGGACCTTATTGCCATCAAGAAGACAAAGCCCGAACTGCTTGACCCGTTTTTGGGCAGGCAGGTAAAACATAGTTTTTTGCTGGTGTTGGTTTATGGAATATTGTTGTTAGTTTGAGGATGATTTTTTCACCTAACTAATAGTCATTATTCAAATTGTTCTTATTTTTGCACCGAAAATCTAATCTAATTATCTAAACATTAAATTTTTAACACTATGAAAAAAACCTTACTATTCGCATTCGCCTTGCTGTTTGCAACGGCAATGATGGCACAAAACCGTACGGTTTTGCTGCAAGAATCGTTTGATGGTTCCTCAATGCCCGCCGGTTGGAGCATTGCAGGCCAACCCAACAACTGGTCAGTGTCGGCCACTGCCAATGCTGGCGGCACTCCCAATGAAATGCACCTCACCTGGAGCCCCCAATTCAATGGCATGACACGCCTTGTGTCTCCCGCCATCGACATGACAGGTTTCAGCGAGGTTGTGTTCTCCTTCAAACATGCTCTTGACAACTACTCAGGAAGTAACACCATTGGCGTAGCTACGTCATCTGACGGCGGTAACACTTGGAATGAGGTTTGGAGCCATGGCTACAACACCAGTTCGTCATGGACCGTAAATGTCTCCGTCAACAACTCTGATATGGGCCAACCCAATGTTCAGTTCTGCATCTTTTTCAATGGCAGCAGCTACAACATCAACGACTGGTTCTTTGACGATGTCAAGATCTTTACGCTCGAAAACCTCGATGTGGCTGTTACGGGTACCTCCATCCCCGAACTGGTGCAAGTTGGCGACCTTACGGTCAACATGGGTGTGATGAGCTATGGCTCCACTCCTGTCACTTCCATCCAAGCCTCATACGAGGTGTCGGGTATGGAACCTGTGGAACAAACCTTTAATGTCAACCTCGATCCTTTGGCTACAACTACCTTGACTTTCGATGTGCCCGTCCCTGTTAACACTCCTGGCAGCTATGACATCATGCTGACCATCAACAAGGTGAATGGGGTGGATGACGATTTGGCTGACAACAACACTTGGGAGAAGCATTTCTCTGTTCCCGTTGGTTTCACCCAAAGATTTCCTATGATTGAACATTTCTCTTCGTCCACCTGCGGACCTTGCGTGAACGTGAACAACCAGATGAACACATTCTGCAACAACAATCCCGGTCGCTACACCTACACCAAGTACCAGATGAACTGGCCCGGCAACGGTGACCCCTACTACACCCAAGAAGGTGGTGTGCGCCGCACTTATTACGGTGTGAGCGGTGTTCCAGACATTTATCTTGATGGTGTGGGAACCAACAACGCTGCCGTCAACCAAACTGTTTTCGACCAACACGCCGCAGAACCTGGCTACTTCGATGTCAGAGGTTCATTCACTGTGGATGGCAACAACATCCATATTTTTGCTGATGTGATGCCATACGTTGATGTTGAGGCTCGCGTGTTTGTCGCCATCAATGAAAAAGTGACGTACAACAACGTGGGAGGCAATGGTGAGACCGAGTTCCACCACGTCTTCATGAAGATGATGCCCAATGGCGAAGGCTCAACCATCGCTTTCACAACTGGAGAAATGCAACGTTTGGAGTTCACCCAAGATATGTCGTCGACCCACGTGGAGGAAATGAGCGACCTCGAAGTGTCCATCTGGGTACAGAACTACAGCTCAAAATATGTGTACAACAGCCACTTCGCTTACGAATACACCGAAGTGCATCCTTATCCTGTAGAGAATCTGACTTTGACTGAAGTTGCTGGTCCAAGAGGTGTGTTTGAGGCTACTTGGGATGCTCCGAGCCAAGGCAATCCTATCGGATACAATGTTTATGTGAACGACGAACTGGTGGCTGAAAACATCACCGACACTGAGTATTCGTTTGAAGGCGATCCCGATGCGTTCAACGTGGTAGGTGTGGTTGCTTTGTATCCTAACGATGTGACCTCTGTCAGAGTTGTGGCAGCAGTGTCTGATAACTTGCAAGACATGGGATTGTATATCCCCGGTTCACCTTACGTTGATTTGACCGTCAACGAACCTGAAGCCGATGTCTACGTGAGCAACGGCAATTTTGCCTCACATGCGCCTATTGAGATTACAGCCATCACAGAAACCAATCCTACTGGCGATGAATATTTGGAGATTGAACCCGCAACCGCACTGCCCGCAACGATTGAAGAAGGAGAAGAATTCCATTTCCATATCGCAGCCAACGTGGTTGTCGGCAGAAGCGTGGCTGAAACTGCCGTTAAGGTGGAATCCAATGGTGGGGAAGTGGTTTACTATGTGACTGTTGATGGCGAACTGCTAAGCATCTCCGAGATTTCATCGACAGCCAAGGTCTATCCTAACCCCGCCAACGATCAAGTGCGCATCGAGTCGGCTAAAGGCATCGAGAGCGTGATGGTTTACAACATGATGGGTGT
>CAMJHP010000087.1 GCA_946405575.1 uncultured Bacteroidales bacterium
CGTCTTGGGCTAGGATCGATCCGCAGAATGCGATCGATGCAATCAATGTCAATAAGAATTTTTTCATAGTTCGTTTAATTTTTGTTGGTTATAAATTTGATTGGATATTATTTTACGCTTTTGCTAAGATTATTGGCAATAGAGAAGGAACGGCCGTTCTTTGCGCTTTCCATCTTCTTTTGCTCGTCATTTGTGCGAAGCTCAGGCATCTCGAATGACTTCTTAACCACGCTCATCTTCACACCATTCTCAGCGGCCTTGCGGGTGGCTGCGGGGTAGTAAAGCGGTCTTTCATTCAGCTGCTCCGAAGTGTAGATGTAGCCCTTGCCAGGCTCCATATTAGTCAATCTGCCCGTCCATCTCGTTCCGTTGAACTGGGCGTTGTTGCTCTGCGACTGCAGCTTGTCGCCTGGCAGTGCAAATCCGGCGAAGGCGTTTGCGGGGGTCATGTTCACGCTCATCGGGAAGGCAATCCAGTTCGCGCCATTCTCGATGGTGATCTCGAGCTGGGTCGGGTCGATTGGCATGCCTTCAAGCGAAATCTCGCAAGCATCAACCACCGAAATCTTGTACATCTTCGACAGGTCGAGCGTGCTCAATCTTCCCGTCCAACGGTGATTGTTCGGGTTGTAGGAGGCATTCTGTGTCTGTGACTGAATCGTGAGTGCCTGCTGGCCTCCGGTCGCACCCAAAAGGGCAGCCTTCAGGTTGTCAAGAGTGATCTCAACATTGAACGACACCCAGTTCGCACCGCCCTGCAATGCAATATTCTGGAGAGCAATCGTCTGCTCAAGCGTTTCGAAGGATTCACCGTCATACCATGTGTCGCAGCCATCAGCTTGGAGTTGCCAATCGTACCAAGTTTCGGAATCAAGGCCAGTGAGCGTGTAAGGACTGGTAACACCAGTAACTTCAACCCATTCGCCAGCCTCAACGACGTTGTCGTAAAGCATGAAGTTGTCGACAATCAAATAGAATGCATCATACGAAGTGCATTGGATGGCGAAATACTTGGTGCCCTCGGGCACGGCCTCCTGATAGTAAGAACCATTCGTATTGGAAGTGGTGATCGTATCGCCCCAGGTGAAATCCTCAACTGAGTTGCCCGTGGAGGAATAGCCGACCATGAAGGATTCCGGATAGTTTGCGCTATAGGCGGCATAGACGAATTGGATGAAGGTTCCAGGGCCAACGGGATCCAGTTCGGGTGAAATCAGGTATTGTGGAGGTTCGTAGGTATAATAGAAGGCAAATGATCCACCATTGATACCAGTTTCTTCTTCGCAATCCACCATAGTCCAGTTGCCGATGCCATTGCTGAAGTTTTCAGTGAAGAAGATGTCGGCATCGATGGAGGTGCGATAGCGCAAGTTGAAGCTCTCCTGGACTCCGTCCCAGCTGAAGGTGGCAGAGTTGTAGGAAACGGAGTCGACCTCCAAATTGGTGGGGGCGGTGCAGGCAGAAGGTGTTTCGAAGGTGGCAACCGAACTCCATTCGGTGAGGCCGCCGTCGCAACTTGTGTTAATGCCCTGCACTTGCCATTCGTACTCGGTATCGGAAGCAAGACCATTGAGGGTGTAGGGGCTGGTCACGTTATTGACAGGCACCCATGCGCCGACAGGAACTTCATTGCCGAAGATGCCGAAGTCATCGATAAAGATGCAGGCATCACCGCTCGAAACAGTGGCCTTGAAGGCAACGTACTTGACGCCATCGGCAAGTGCCTCTCGGTACAAGGTATAGGTCTGCAACGGGGCGTCAATCGGGTCGCTCCATGTGAAGGCTCCCTCTTCGTTGGTGGTGAAGGAGTAACCCACTTGGAAGGTGTTGGCTTCATTGTAGCCGAAATAGTAGAACTCAACATTAGCACCGCTTTCGTAGGCAGGCAGCTCGCAAGAAACGATGGTCTCGGTCACCTCTTCCTCGGTGGCCCAACCCATTGCGAGGAAGTAGTTGTCGCTAGACACCACGTTATAAATAGGATCGACAAAGCCGTAGATCCAATAACCATCATAGGTCCATCCTGTGATGCTTTGGTCGTTGAAGTCGTTGAAGTAGTATTTCTCTATCGATGCGGCCGTTCTATATTGCAGGTTGAAGCTTTCCTGATAGCCATCCCAATTGAGGGTAGCCGAGTTAAGCATAATATCCGTGGCGTTCAATGCGAAAGGAACGGAGCAGTTGGAAGGAGTGGCAAAGCTGGCGCTTACCCATTCGCTTGAGCCGTCCTCGCCTCCGCAAACAGCCTGAACCTCAACCACGTAGTGTTTTTCGGGTTCCAGGTCGAGGGTATAGGGTGACGTTGCGTTGGTGATGGTAGGGTTCCAATTGACATTGGGGCTGCCAACAAAGATGTCGTCAATGCCGAGTACATAAGCGTCACTGGATACACAGTTGATGGCCAATTGGATGCTTTGGCCGGCGAAAGCAGACAAATCATAGCTATATTTTGTCCAACCTATAGGAACTTCAACATATTCCGTATCACTTCCTGCAAAGTACTGCGAGATCGTTCCCTCGCCGCCATACACACCAACTTTCATACGTTCAAGGCCCCAATTCGAAAGCAATGAGGTAGCCCAGAACTCGAACACATCTCCGTTCTGAATAGCAATGGAAGGAGTGATGAAAAAGTCATTGTTGTTTGCAACATCTTCAGTGGGGATGCCATCGACGAAGCCGCCGAACAAGTTGCCGCCATGGGCCGAGTCGACACCATTGTCGAATTCAACTATTCCACTTTGGAAGGTCTGCATAGCACCATAGTACTGATTGGTTGCTATCGGAGTCCAGTCAGAAAGCTGATATGTATGAAGTCCGTCACCATCGTATGTGGAGCAAGGGGCGAAATCGTCAACTGCCCAAGGCTCGGCCGACTCGAAGTCATAGAAGAAGCCTTCGATGGTTCCGTAGCGCAGGTTGTAGTTGTCGGCAATGCCTTCCCAAGTGACGGTGGCACCGATAGGTTGAATGTCGCTCACAGTCAAGTTGGTCGGGGCGGGGCAGGCAACCATCGTGGTGAAGCTCACCTCGTTGCTCCATTCGCTGTAGCCGTCAGCGCCGCAGTTGGCGCGCACCTTCACGGTGTAGGGGGAATCGGCGTCGAGGCCGGTGAGGGTGTAGGGGTTGGTGTTGGTCGTTGCGGTAAACTCTCTGCCCTCAAGCGTGTACACAACCTCCCATTCGCTGGCTTCGCCAAGCTGGTTCCAGCTCAAATCGGCGGTGTGGTTGGTGACATTGGCAACGGCAAGGCCTGTGGGTTTCGGGCAAGCAGGTATGTAGTCGATGCTCACGTTGTCGACGTGGATGTTGTTGTCGCCGTTGCTTTCGGTTGATTCGCCGTAGAAGGCAATCGTCACGCTGCTGCCGGCAAATCTGCTCAGGTCGATGCTCTGCAACTGGAAGGTGTTCGGGATTGCGTCATACACGTACTCGGAGCCGGCGTTGTCCCATTGGCGCAAGACTTCCCAGGTCTCGCCGTCGTTGGCCGAGATCAGGACGATGAACTTGTCGTCAGGCTGGCCGCCAACGGTGGGGCTGGCACTGCTGCTGCTGCTCCAAACGGTCAAAGCGAGATCGAACGTGAGCTCCACGTTGTTCTGCATCGTCAAGCTGGGAAGGACCAGCCATCTTTGGTTATTGGCATAGACGTTGGCTTTGGCGTGGATGTCGGTAAGGCCGTTGCCGGTGCCGAAGCTCCAGCTGGAGCTGCTGCTCAGTGTGGCGGTGCCGTCCGCATTCAGCATGCCGATATACATACTCCAGCCGTAAGGAGTGCTGGTGGTGCTGAACGCTTCAAACAACGGGATGGCAGCATCGGTGGTGAAGCTGTTGGCAAGTGCCCAGAGGCTCACATCACCGCCGCCACAGTCGGACTGCACTTTCACGGTGTAGGTCGTCAGGCCGGCGAGGTCGGTAAGGGTATAGGGGCTGCTGACACCGTTGATGATAGTGCCGTTCACGTCGATGTTATAGGAGTCAGCGTCGCCGTTCCAGGTTACCACGGCGGTGTCGCCACCAGTGTAGCTCGCAACGACGTCGGTGGGCTTGTTGCAGGAGGATTGGTTTTGGTAGGCAAAGGTGGTCTTGGGCAGGAAATTGCGTTGGGCGCCGTAAGTGTAGCTTGCGCCTGTGGCGGTCACGCCCAGGAAGTACCAGCGGTTATAGCTGGCAGCGGCATGGTTGAGGTCAACCAGCAGGTTGCCACCATTATAGGTATAGGGATCATCGAAATCCAAGGTCAAAAAACCTGTGGAGCAGTCGAAATAGCCCTGATACACTTGGCTCAAAGCAGTGGTGTTGTCAAGTCCGTCGAGTGTGGTAGCGGTGGTCTCGCCCAACGAGACAGTCCAAGTTCCGAGGCGGTCGGCAGCGGTGTTGGTTCCGTTGTTAGCGCTTTGGTCGATGTAGAATACCATTTGGGTGACGTATTTACCCGTCATGGCCGTAAGGCCGTCGGCAGGGAAAATCATCTGGTTGTGCTGGGCTGCATCGGCCCAGTAGCCATAGAAGGGGACATATTCATTGTTTTCTGTCCCGTCGCAAACGGTAACCGTCTGCGCAATCGTTGCCCATGGCGCAATCAGTGCCATTAGCAGCATGAGAAGTAGTCTTTTACTTTTCATTTTGATTAGATTTAGTTAATTTATTAAGTTAGTTGTTCGGCATTTGATCCTACTTTTTTAAGGATATACGCGGCAAAAATAGAAAAAAAAAACAAATGGCAAGAAAAAAAAGCAAAAAAATTGCCGAATGCGGGAATATTTTTGAGGGGTTTGACACCTTGTATAATTAATAAGCAGATAAGCAATTTCATAAATAATCGTCCAGAATTAAACTGTAATATTGACTTCAGGACACGGGACTTCGAGACTTCGAGACAAACCAATGTCCCGTAGTCTCGCGTCTCGCAGTCCCATTACAAACGAATAGGTAGTTTAATTCTGAGCCATTTATTATATGGGGTTGAGAAGTTGGAGCTTTGAGCGTTTTGGAATGGAGATTGGAGGGACGTTTTGAACCATTGCGAAGGACGAAGCCCTATGCACCAACTTCGCACTACTCGCCACAGTGGCCCAAAGCGACATCAAAGCTTGAACAAAGCCTTTGCGTTTGCTGCGGTTGCAGCGGCAAAGTTTTCCAATGGCATTTGGAGGATTTCGGCGAGGTGTTGCGCCGTGTGGATGAGGTAAGCCGGTTCGTTGCGTTTGCCTCGGCAAGGCACGGGGGCCAAATAAGGGGCATCCGTTTCCAATACGATTTTATCAAGTGGCAGGTTGGGTAGAAAATCCTTCACCCCACAATTCTTGTAGGTGGTCACGCCACCCAAACCAAGATGGAAGCCCAATTCGAGATAGACTTTGGCTTCTTCCGCAGTGCCCGTGAAGCAGTGCATAATGCCGCGCAAACCTCCGTCTTGTTTTTTTTCAAGGATCCTCACCATTTTGTCGAAGGCATTACGGCAGTGTATGGAAAGCGGCAGACCAAGTTGTTTGGCCCAATCCAGTTGGGTCTCAAAGGCGTTAAGCTGCTGTCTCTCAAAAGTTGCATCCCAATAAAAATCAAGGCCTACCTCGCCCACACCTATATATATATTACGCTCCAATTCCTTCTCCATCATGGACAACACTGCCTTGTAATCCTCTTTGACTTCCTCTGGTTGCAAGCCCATCATCACGCGGGTGCAGTCGGGATAATGCTCATGCAAATCAAGCATCGGCGCGATGGTGGAGGCATCCACGTTGGGCAGGAGCATCATCTTCACACCGGCATCTAATGCACGCTGAATGGTATCGTGTCGGTCGAGGCTGAACTGGTGGTCGTAGATATGGGTATGGGTATCTATGAGGCACATTAAGAATTAAGAATTAAGAATTAAGAATTGAGAATGAAGAATGAAGAATTGAGAATTGGGAGTTGAGAGTTTGAGGCATAGGGTTAATAGAGGAAATTATCATAAGGATACCTTATGGCATGCATATCGCGGATTTCCTTATACAGCAAATCCCTGAACTCTTGGTAATTGTCGCGGTTCTTGGCGGAGATGAAAATGCAGTTTTCGTTCATCTTGGCCATCCAAGTCTTTTTCAGCTCCTCATAGGAGACGTTGCGCTTGGTGGGCGGCGTCAGGTCGTCGGGGTCTTTCTCCTCCCAAGTGTAGGCATCGGTCTTGTTGAAGACGACGATGGTCTTCTTGTCGGCACAGCCCAACTCGGCCAAGGTCTGGTTGACCACCTCCATCTGCGCCTCGAAGTCGGGATGCGAGATGTCGACCACATGCAGCAGGATGTCCGATTCGCGCACCTCATCTAAAGTCGACTTGAACGATTCTACAAGATGATGAGGCAACTTGCGGATAAAGCCGACAGTATCGGAAAGAAGGAAAGGCAGATTATCCACCACCACCTTGCGCACCGTGGTATCGAGCGTAGCAAAGAGCTTGTTCTCCGTATAAACCTCCGACTTGCTCAATAGGTTCATGATGGTCGACTTGCCCACGTTGGTATAACCAACGAGTGCCACGCGCACCAACTTGCCACGGTTCTTGCGTTGTACGGTCTTCTGCTTGTCGATATCCTTCAACTTTTCTTTCAACAAAGCGATGCGTTCCAAAATCAAGCGGCGGTCAGTCTCAATCTGGGTCTCACCAGGGCCACGCATACCGATACCACCGCGTTGGCGCTCCAAGTGCGTCCACATACGTGTCAGGCGAGGCAGAAGATACTGGTATTGTGCTAGTTCTACCTGTGCCTTGGCATGTGCAGTGTGGGCGTTAGAGGCAAAGATGTCGAGGATGAGGCTTGTGCGGTCGAGGACACGGCACTCCAAAGCCTGCTCCATATTACGGGCTTGAGTCGCGCTGAGCTCATCGTCGACGACGGCTATCTCGATATTCTCCGCCTTGATATACTGGTGGATCTCCTCCAGCTTGCCTGACCCGAGATACGTCACACTGCTCGGTCTGTCCAAAGGCTGCACGAAACGTGCCACTGGGATGCCACCTGCCGTCTCCAACAGGAAAGCCAGCTCATCGAGGTATTCTTCCGTGCGCTCGCGGCCTTGTTGTTTGCTAGCAACGGCAACTAGCACAGCCCTTTCGGGAATTTTTTCGTAGGTAATAAAATCGCCCATATTGTTTTTGACGCGCTTGTCGTCATTGCGAGGAACGCAGCCATCCAGATACGGAAGCTCCACATCTGGATTGCTTCGTCGTTCCTCCTCGCAATGACGCTAAGCGACCCTAATTAATATTGCCTAAATCCTATAATTTTCCTCACTTCATTTAAGGTCTTCGCCGCGCTCTCGCGGGCCTTCTCGGCACCCATGCGTGCGATGCGGTCGAGGCGTTCGGTGTCTGATGAGAATTCAATGATACGTTCACGGATAGGAGCAACCGTCTTTTCAAGGTCTTCGGCAAGCTGCTTCTTCATATCGCCGTAACGAATGGAACAGTCGTTCCACTTCTCGTTGAAGTATTTCACCGTTTCAGGCTCGCTGACGATGTTCATCATCGTGAAGAGGTTCTGGATGACCTCTGGCTTGGGGCTGTTGGGCTCGGTCGGGCCGCTGTCGGTGACAGCGCGCATCACCTTCTTGCGCATAGTCTTCTCGTCCTCGTAGAGGTAGATGCAGTTGCCATCGCTCTTGCCCATCTTTCCACTGCCATCGAGACCTGGAACTTTAATGGCGTCACCACCGAAGTAGTAGTTTTGCGGCTCGGGGAAGAACTCCACTTTGTAGATATTGTTGAAGCGGCGGGCGCACTTGCGGGCCATCTCCATATTCTGCTCCTGGTCTTTGCCCACAGGCACCCATTTGGCGCGGTGTTGCAGGATGTCGGCGGCCATCAAAGTCGGATAGGTGAACAGACCGGCATTGACGTTGTCGGGTTGTTGACGGGCCTTCTCCTTGAAGGTTGTCACGCGACCCAGCTCGCCGATGTAGGCGTTCATATTAAAATAGAGGTACAACTCAATAGTTTCCGGCACGTCGCTCTGGATGTAAATAGTGGCCTTTTCGGGGTCGATGCCGCAAGCGAGGTATTCGGCCAAGATAGTGCGAGCCGACTTCTGTATGTTTTCAGGCGTGGGGTGCGTGGTCAGCGAGTGCCAATCAGCGATGAAGAAATAGCAGTTGTAGTCTTCCTGCATTTTCACGAAGCTGCGCACTGCGCCGTAGTAGTTGCCAAGGTGAAGGTTTCCTGTGGGGCGGATGCCGCTCAATACGATGTCTTTATTCATAATGAAGTGTTGACAGTTGAAGTGTTTAATTGTTGTTTGACGCGGGGCCCTCGACAGGCTCAGGCACCCTTAAATTTGAAAAGTGAGGCCCCTGAACTTGTCAAAAGGCCAAGATTTGGGTGCAAAAATAATAAAAATATGGGGATTTGCTTCACAAAGAAATCCGTCAAAAATCAATTCAAAATCGATAAGAACTGGTATGGAAACGATTTTTGGTTGATTTTATAACATTTTTGATTGATTTCTGCCCTTTAGGGCTTACCATAAAAAAGGCTCGTCATAAGAGACGAGCCTTCTGAGGTTTTGTGACAGTGACTTCCTTTAGAGCTTGATGTCGTCGCCTTTGGCGTTTTGGAAGTTGTACTGTAGCATGTGGAATTCGGGCATCGACTGCACTTTGAATTTCTTGCCGTATTTTTTCATCCATTTGCGGCGAATCGAAAACAGGCCATCTATGCA
>CAMJHP010000088.1 GCA_946405575.1 uncultured Bacteroidales bacterium
TTCAAAACCTGTTCATAACGCGCTAATTTCCCCTAATTTTAGTGCGTTTGCCCTGTCGGGTTTTTTGCCTTCATCGTAGTGACAAAGATTTTTTTTCATTCCCCTGTGCCAATACAAGAAAATAGTCTATCTTTGCGTTTACAATTTATCTTGTGTCAGACAACTAACTCATCATATAACAAGAACAACTATGAGAAAAAAATTCATCTGCCCCATCTGTGGGTACGTACATGAAGGAGAAGAGGCACCTGAGCGTTGCCCTCAATGCAAACAAATCGTCGAATGGAAAATCGTCGACGAGAATGCTGCCCTGAATTTTGTCACTGAACACGTCGTAGGTATCGCTAAAGATACTGGTGACGAAATGATTAAGGATTTGAATGCCCAATTTATGGGTGAAGCCACTGAAGTAGGTATGTACCTGGCTATGAGCCGTCAAGCCGACCGAGAAGGCTATCCCGAAATCGCTGAGGCCTTCAAGCGTTATGCTTTTGAAGAGGCCGATCACTGCTCTCGCTTCGCCGAGTTGCTGGGCGAGGTGGTCTGGGACACCAAGACCAACCTTTACAAACGTATGATTGCCGAATGCGGTGCTTGCGAAGAAAAGATGCGCATCGCTCGCGTGGCTAAAGAGCGCAATCTGGATGCCATCCACGACACCGTCCACGAGATGGCCAAAGATGAAGCCCGCCACGGAAAAGGCTTTGAGGGACTTTATAAACGCTATTTTGGCGAATAAATTCAGGGCTGCAGGGCTGTCGTATTACGGCATCCGCAGTAGCAATGCAACAAATGCAGCCGCCAAAGTGAGCCCTACAACCAACAATTATACAATTAAACGATTAAACAATCAACGATTAAACAACAAATAAAATGATTAGCAAGAAATTAGCAAATGCCATCAACGACCAAATCAACGCCGAGATGTGGTCGGCTTATCTCTATCTGAGTATGGCTCAAGACATCTATGCCAAAGGCTTCCACGGCATTGCCCATTGGTACAAAGTACAGTTCCTTGAGGAACAGGCACATGCCGCCATTATGATCAACTATATGCATTCGCAAGACGCTAAGGTCATCCTCGCCCCTATCGCCAAGGTGCAGACCGAATGGAAGAGCGTATTAGCCGCTTTTGAAGACACCCTCGAACATGAGAAGAAGGTGACCGCTATGATCAACAACTTATGCGATATCGCCGACGAAGACAAGGACCGCGCTTCCGCCAACTTCCTTGCCTGGTTCATTGACGAACAGGTGGAAGAGGAAGAGAACGCCCGCGACCTGGTACACCAAGCCACAATGATTGGCGACCACATCGGTGGTATGATTATGCTTGACAAGGAACTCGGCGCACGTGAGTATCACACCCCCAGCCCGCTAAAATAGTTCATACTCATACTATAGAGACACGGTTCGCCGCTCCCTACTATCAACCAAAACGAAGAACTCCGCTACCGGACAAGTAGCGGAGTTCCTATTATTTGAAACATCATAATTCCCCCGCCTGTTTCTTCGCCCAATACACCTTGAAGTCCTCATAGTTCTTTTCAAGAAGTGTGGGAGTATCCAACCCATACGGGCACTTCTCATGGCAGGTATTGCAATGCTTGCAGCCTTCAATTTTCTTCATCTTCTCTGCCCATTCTTCGGTAAGATATACGCTATAAGGGGCACGCTTAAGGAAGAGGCTCATTCGAGCGCAGTCATTGATTTGAATGCCAGCCGGACAAGGCATACAATAGCCGCAGCCACGACAAAATTCACCTGACAACTCAACACGTTCCTTTTCTATCTTACGCCATGAAGCTGAAGACAATTCTGGTTCGTGTTCCTGATACGAAATGAACTCATCCAACTCACTTTCTCGCTGTATTCCCCAGATAGGTAGTGCATGATCAAATTGGTTGAGGAAAGCATAGGCCAAGGCTGAGTCGTTGATAAGACCGCCAGCCATAGCTTTCATACAAATGAAACCCATATTGTGTTTGTAGCACGCCTCAACAATCTTTTGGTCATCCTCCGACGAGAGGTAGGAGAAAGGATATTGCAACGTATCGTAGCAGTCGCGCTCAATAGCCTCCATTGCCACACTCTGTCGGTGGTTGCTAATGCCAATAAAACGCACCTTGCCTTGGCGTTTGGCTACTTTCATTGCGTCATACAGTCCCTGCCTGTCTCCCGGCCTTGGGCAATAGTCCGGATTGTGAAACTGATACAAATCAAGATAGTCAGTCTTCAGGTTCTTTAAAGTGGTGTGCAAATCCTTCCAAAAATCTTCGATGGTGGTGGCACCAGTCTTGGATGCGATAAAAACTTTATTGCGTCGGTCACCGAAAGCGGCGCCAATTTTCTCCTCACTGTCGGTATAAAAACGAGCCGTGTCATAAAAATTGATGCCATTGTCATAGGCCTTATGCAACAAATATATCGCTTCCTTTTCACTGATTCGCTGTATGGGCAACGCACCAAAACCATTTTTGTTTACTTTTAAGTTGGTCTTGCCTAATGTGATAACCTTCATAACTATCCTAATTTTGCACAAAAATAGAAAAATAATTGATACACACCAACTTTTCGAACTGAAAAAAACAACAAAACGATGAAAATTATTATTTTTGCAAAAACTCATATAGATGAAAATTCTTATCCTCAACGGTCCCAACCTCAACTTACTAGGCAAGAGAGAGCCTGAAATCTACGGCAGTGTTTCCTTCGAAGCCTACCTGCCCAAAATACGCGAGTGTTTCCCCCAACATAAGCTTTCTTATTTCCAGTCAAACCACGAAGGCATCTTGATTGATAAACTGCAAGAAGCTGATGGACAATACGATGCCGTGGTAATCAATCCAGGAGCTTACGCTCACACTTCTATCGCCCTTGCCGACTGCATCCGTGCCATAAACATTCCCGTGGTGGAAGTACACATTTCCGATATTTCGAAAAGGGAACCTTATCGCCGTCATTCCTTCACCGCCGAAGCTTGCGTGCAATGCATTTCAGGGATGGGATTGAAAGGTTATGTGAAAGCAATTGAGGTGTTACAGAAGAATTGAATAGTTACTAAAGGGTAAATTCGCTTTGCTTCAGCTCACTGAACTTCTTTTTTCCTCGAAAGATGCTTTCGAAAACAATATTCTTCTGATAGATGCAACTTACTGTTTTATGTTCTCCACAGCTGCGTTTTTGCCGCAAATCCTTTAGTCTCTTGTAAAAATCCCAATGAGCCTTGTAGACCATCTTAAAGTCTTTCGGGCAACCATCAAAGAGGAATTTGAACGCTGCCGCCCAGTCAAGGATGATACGGTAAAGTATAGTATGACCCACCTGATGTTCAGGCAGGTTTTTCACCAGCAAAGAGAGATTGTTGCGGAAATTCAGATAGGTCTTGCGCGGCGAGTTCTTCGGCAAGGTGCCACCTCCAATGTGATAGACACACGACTGAGGACAACAATACACCTTATAGCCTGCATTTTTCAGACGCCAACACAGGTCAATTTCTTCCATATGAGCAAAGAAGCTATCGTCCAAACCTCCAATCTGATGAAACAAATCGGCTCGAATGAACATACAAGCACCCGTGGCCCAAAACACTTCTTTCGGATTGTCATACTGGTGATTGTCATTCTCCAATTCTTGAAATATGCGCCCACGACAAAAAGGATAGCCGTACTTGTCAATATATCCACCACTTGCACCTGCATATTCAAACTGTTCTTTGTGGAAATATGATAATATCTTGGGCTGGCAGGCAGCAATCTGAGAGTCCGCATCCATCATTTCGATAATCGGTTCAATCCAATGTGGTGTCACCTCAATATCGGAATTGAGGAGTACGTAATAGCGTGCCTCCACCTGTCGTAAAGCCATATTGTAGCCCGTAGCAAAACCACCATTGCAACCGTTCTCAATTAAACGAATATCGGGGAATTTTTCCTTCATCAAGGCTATAGAATCGTCAGTTGATGCATTGTCGGCCACAACAATTTCTGCCAACGCAGGGTCGCAATTGGCAATGACATTGGGCAAAAACTCCTCAAGGAATTTTCGTCCATTGTAGTTCAATATGACAACGGCCACTTTCATACTTCTTTCATTTGGGGTCTTTGATGTTTCCAACGTCGGTGTGACCACAGCCAATTGTCGGGATTGTCTTCGACGAAACGCTCAACGCACCGCACGTAAGGTTCCATTATTTCACCTGACTCAGCCTCCTTAGGGCTGTCGGTAATTAATTCAAAAGTCACTTCATAGCAACCTCTTCCTTTCCGAACCATATTGACAAAAACCACGGCATAGTCCAGTTTTTTTGCGATGCGCTCAATCCCAGTGAACCAGCATGTATCCTGATGCAAAAACTCAGTCCAATAATCCGTTGCCAAGCCATATGAAGTTTGGTCTGCCATCATCAGCACAGCAGTTTGGTTGTCACGCAATTGCGCCAACCTCCTCAGTGCCGAATTCGACTCAACCATCTCCAATGGGCAGCCATAGGTACGCAAATAAAGCATAAGACTCTCAAACACAGGGCTTTTTACCCTCTTATAAACCGCCAAACATTGGTGTTTGGTTAGATCGCAGGTCATCTTGCCAAACCACTCCCAGTTGCCAGAATGCGGGATAGCATAAAACACATTTTTGCCTTGTTCGTAAAGCTGGGTCACCAACTCAAGATTGGTATAGATGATACGTTTTTTGAATCCGTCAGGTGTCGTATTCAACATCTTTGGAGCTTCCACAAAAAGGTCACAAAGGTTTTGATAAAAACGCTTCTCTATAGCCTTTATCTCTCTGGCATCTTTATCAGGAAATGACTGTAACAGATTCTTTCTAACCACTTTGCGTCGATATCGAAACACATGATACAGAAGAAAATAATAGCAGTCTGACTTCAGATAGAGAAGCCAATATGGTTGGATGGACAGAAAGCGCACCCAAAGCTTCATGATACGAAATCCCAGTCTAGCCATAAATCACCTTGGATTGTTGTAAAGGTCACCAGCGTGCGACCCCCAGCCTCTCTCGTACTCTGTTTGGTCGACACCCTGGTCATAACCCTGACCATAGATGCGTGAATAGATTTCAAGCTGCCAACGCGGATTGTTCACCTCACCGTTTACGTCTGAATGAATTAACTGGTAGTCGTTAGCCGCTGTATCTTTCGACATAAACACAAAACGTTTGTTGCGTTGGTTGGCTACCGCATAATAATGCCAAATCTCATAAGGATAAGCACCTGGTTCATTGGGACTTTCCATAATTTTGTCAGGTTGACCATACTTCAGGAAAACATAACCACGGTCTGTGCGATAACCAGGAAATGAAGAAGTCTTGAAGGACATATTGACACGGTGCACAGCAGCCAGATACTCATTAAAACCCTTTTGTGGATTCATCGGCGAACGTGCACTCCAAAAATTGAAGAGGAACTGTTGCATTGTCTTCACATCGTCAGTCTTTATCAGATTAACAGAATAATCACGTTCGATTTCGGTGCAAATCGGGTCAAGGTAACGGATGTACTTACGCAGCGTATCGATTTCCGTGATTTTGCTGACGAAAGTGTTGGCAATGTTCACACCAGCCAAATCATTCATATCGTAGGTCACGCTTGGATTACTGCGTTGGAAAAACCAACTTTTTGAGCAAATCATAGCGTTGCTGCGATCACGCATCTCTACGACAAGATAATAGTTGCCCGAAGGCAAATCCTTGATATCAATAGTGTTGAACAAGACATCCACCTTATTCACATCGAATCGCTTATTGTAAGAATAATTCTGCATACGGTTCGCCGACTCGACCGTTTCGATGTAATAGCTCACTAAAAACTTACCTTCATCATACAATTTGTCGCTGTTGTAAAGTTCGACATAAAAGTTAAGTTTGTCATCCTTTGACCCGTAAAAAGGATACACACGAGGCAGGAAATCATAGCCACTTTTGGTACAAGCTGAGGGTTTTGCCGACTTGGTGTAGGAATCAAACAGCAGAATGTCGGAAATGGCAGGTGTGTCATCTGGATAATTGACCTCAACAGTGACCTTAACCGTCGGCAAAGTCTCACCGCTGTTCATATCAGTGACACTGATCTCCATCTCATACTCGCCATTGGGTAAAGTGAAACGCTGTTGGTCGATAAAAGCACCATCAAGGTTCATTGTATCACTAACCACCGGACTGTCTAAGGCAATCTTGGAATAGGTGCTAATCTTATCTCCCTGACGGAAAATGGTCTGAACCTCAATGGTAGACTTGAACTTTCCTGGTTCAAACTGCTTATAAACCGCTGAACGACAATCGAAAGCGATAGCGTTTTCCACATAAGGCGATACGCCTGGCGCACAATAAGTTGTCGTGGAAAGGTAAGACTTAAGTCTCTTTGACTTCACTTGGGCTTGGCCCGAAAATGCAACCACCAAAACCAATAAGGTTGCAACTGCTTTTTTCGCAAAAGATGATATATTCATGATGTTAGATTTTTTGACAACGCAAAAATATACACATAATAACCGATTGATTCAATTTTTCGTCTTTATTTTCTCAACAAATCTCAACAATATCAATTTAATTATCTAATTCATAATATTTTAATATGAAACATTCAAGTAAGACAGCAATGCTTGCTCCAGACTATTCCCCTGTCCAAGCACGGTCAAAATCTTTTTTGTCCTTCGATTGGCACCACTATATGAAATACCTTCAAGCACAGCTATTTCCGCATCATTCAAGCCCAAGAGCGCCAGACAAGAATGACGGAGATCAGCCACATTCAAATCACGGAAATCCTTTAGGAATCGTGACGAGAAATCCGGAAAACAATTATTGGTTTCCCTCACCAACTCTATATAATCCATTTCCTTCAGTTTCAGCTGGGGATATACCCCAACATTCTTAATCATAATATCTTTCCCCTCCACAGATTGCTTGATTTTCTTCACTATAGCACTCTCGGAAAACGATTTCCATGCTTCGCCAAATTCAATGTGCGAAGCATTCAAGTGTTGCATCATTTGCTCTTGCCCCAAATCCTTATCCACGTTTTCCTGCTCTTGCTTCTGTTCAATGTCTGAAATCTTGTTCTCTATATGACTGATACGTCTACGGTTTCGATAGATAATATAGGCCATAAAAGCGATGACCAAAAGCAAAAACAGTGACAATATCAACAACGAGCCGTAGTTATTGCCTTGTTGAGGAGGCGTTTCGGTTTTAGGGTTGTTGAATTCGTCAAACAGATACTCTATCTCCATCTTATGCGAAGTCAAACGCGTCTCCATCAAGGAGTTATCAACATAAAAGCGTGTATATGCCAATTCTTGATCAGCCATACCTTTGAAGCGAAAAATCTCTGCCAACTTGGCTGCTGCATCCACACGTGTAAAACGGTCACCATTTGCAAAAGCAAGAGCAAGATGAGGAACAGCCGAATCAAACTGCTGAAGCTCATAAAGTTTTGCCCCAATGGAAAGCTGCCTCGGCTCATCACCAACGGGCACAAGCTTTTCCGCATTTTCAAACAAGGCCATAGCCTTGTCATAATCCTTCTGCGACTGATAGATGGCCGCTTCGAAACGCAACATAGCCGCCAAGTCGGTCGCCGACTCATAATACGAAGCCGCTTTGTGGCAGGTTTCAATGGCTGATTCCCGGATGCCATAACGGTAAAGGATTTCAGACAAGCGTGTATAATTCAAGGCAATAAAACGTTTTGCATAGGGTGTATCGTCCCATGCCTCATACTGTCGCATCACATCCAAAGCTTTCAAGTATTGTGTAAAGGCAGAAACGTCATCGCCTTCGAAGGCGCATTCCACACCTTTATAATAATAAGTATTGGCGCGAAGGAATTGCAGGTTGACATCTTGGGGAAACAAAACGGCAAGGCTATCGAAAAAGTCGACTACTGGTGCAAGATCGGGACTGTCTTCGGTCAGGCAACGGTTTTTGTATTGTGCCTGCACTTCGCGAAGACGCAGCTCTTTATCGTCTATTTCCGAAAAAGGAGATTGCAAGCTCCTTGTTTTCAATATATTCACGCTATCCAAAGCCACTTCAGGTTGGGTCTCCAACAGGATCTCAATTCTTTTCAATTCCTTGAAATGATGAGGTGCATCGGCTTCATTGAAAGCTGATTTCTGTCTTGAGCAGGCACAAGACAATACTACATAGAGCAAGAACAGTTGAATTGGAACGTGCTTCGCCTTCATAAAACCGAAGATTTTTCAGGTTTGCAAAGATAGGGGTTTTCTGTGGAAAAAAGTTTTTTTTCGAGAAAAATCTCAACCTATCGAAAAATGTTGTACTTTTGCAGCGGAGATATGGCTGAGTGGTCGATAGCGGCGGTCTTGAA
>CAMJHP010000089.1 GCA_946405575.1 uncultured Bacteroidales bacterium
AAACCGTTGAACGCTTTGCGTTCCAAGGGTTCGAATCCCTTTCTCTCCGCAAAACAATCGGTATAACCAAGTGATTATCACAAAGTTATACCGATTTTTATTTTACCCATCTACCAAAAAAATCTACCATTTTTACTCAATTTCTTACTTTTGAGCACATCAGGATTTGAGGTCAAAAAAGTCGCTAATTTTTCACCATCAAAACATATTTTTCTGCCCAATCAGTATGAAATTCCGCTTTCTTCAAGTATCTTGCTATTGACAATTTCCTGCGCTGTGGTCACCCCTACCCCGACAAACTTAGCCAAGCCTCATACAACAATGATAATGTCTATCAATACACATCATCCGATTTCCTTGAAGATTTATGCAAGAAGACCCAACCCCCAACTTGCAACGCCGAAAAATTGAATAAATGAAGTTAATTTTGTGAGTTATTATGTCATATTCACTATTTCGATGAGAGTAGTGAGTTCTCAATACTGTTCTCCTAAAACGACCCATCAAAAGCGAGCTAATTCAGTTGCCTGAATTTTTATTTGCACATATCACACTAATTCCCTATCTTTGCCGTTCCAAACAAAACGAGTATTTTTTTCAAACCAGATATGATGCAACACAATATAAAAGCGAGCTAATTCAGTTGCCTGAATTTTTATTTGCACATATCACACTAATTCCCTATCTTTGCCGTTCCAAACAAAACGAGTATTTTTTTCAAACCAGATATGATGCAACACAATATCGTACCCCAAGAATTAGCGAAGAAACTCTTTGCAGAAAGTGGTCTGCCGAGCATCGGAAGAGCCGGCATCCGTGAAATCAACAAATTGGCCTTCGATCTTGAAGCCGCCTGCGGCAAAAAATTCATCCATATGGAGTTGGGCAACCCTGGACTGCCCGCCGCACGTGCTGGTGTGGAAGCCCAAATCAAGGCCTTGCAAGATGGTGTGGCAGCCAACTATCCACCCATCGATGGCGCACCTGTTTTAAAGAAAGAGGCCTCTCGTTTCATCAAGAACTTCCTTGACCTTGATGTCGATCCAGCCAACTGTGTGCCTACCGTTGGATCCATGCAGGGAGCCTTCGCCTCGTTCATGATCGCAGGACATACTGACACGAAGAAAAACACCATCCTCTTCATTGACCCGGGCTTCCCAGTCCACAAGTTCCAAAACAAGGTGCTCGGCATCCCGATGGAGCATTTCGACATCTACGAATACCGAGGCGAGAAGTTGCGCGCTAAATTAGAGGAAGTGCTGAGCAAGGGCAACATCCACAGCATACTCTATTCCAACCCCAACAACCCGACATGGGTGTGTCTTACCGACGAAGAGCTTCGTATCATCGGCGAACTGACCAACAAGTACAATGTCATCGTCATGGAAGACCTCGCCTATTTCGGCATGGACTTCCGCAAAGACTACAGCCATCCAGGTGAAGCTCCTTACCAACCCACCGTGGGCAAATACACCGACTACTACATCTTGATGATTTCCAGCTCGAAGGCCTTCAGCTACGCAGGTGAACGTTGCGCCATCCTCGGCATCAGCAACAAGTTGGCCCAGCACCACTTCCCCGACCTGAAAGCCTTCTGCGGACAGGAAGTCTTCTTGCGTGCCATCCTCTTTGGCGCCCTGCACCCGCTCAGTTCAGGCACTTCGCACTCGGCACAACACGCATTGGCCGCTGTGCTGAAAGCCGTGAACGATGGCACCTACAACTATCGTGAGGACGTGTTGGAATATGGTCGCAAGGCCGAGCTGATGAAAAAAGCTTTCCTCGACAACGGCTTCTACATCACCTACGACGAAGACTGCGGTGAACCTATCGCCGACGGCTTCTACTTCACCTATTGCTATCCCGGCTTCACAGGTGCCGACCTCGTTGAAGAGATGATGTATTACGGCGTTTCAGGCATTTCGCTCGACACCTGTGGCAGCACCAAGCAAGGCGTCCGCGCTTGCACTTCACTCATCCAAAGAGAAGAAATCCCGATTCTGGCGGAGAGACTGAAGGCATTTGCTTTGGACCATCCAGTGAAATAACACTGTCGCCAACTGCGTCCCGCAGTTGGAAAACGAGCTAATACCTCTTTCAATCTGCGAGACGCAGATTATGACAATGATTCAATCTGCGAGACGCAGATTGCGACAATGATGAGACAATGAGGGTGTCACTTTTGGCATCCTCATTTGATTTTTGTATGTTTGCAATCTCAAACTTCATACAATGCAACAAGACCAAAAAAGTGAACAGGGCTTCATTGGCGAAGACACAAATGGTGACAATGAAAAAACAATTTGCGGTTATGCAGATTGGGACAACGAGTCTTTTTTCGATGAAAATGATTTTGAGCATTTTGACTGGGGCACTTTCCTACCTCACTGGCATCAAAACGACAAGTATGTATTCGTTACCTTTCGTCTGCATGATTCCCTACCCCAAGAAAAACTGCAATGGCTTCGCGAAGAAAAAGAAAGTTGGTTGAAACAACACCCCCAACCATGGAATGAGAAGGTGACAAAAGAATACATCAACAAGTTTGGAAAGGCTGTAGATAAGTGGTTGGACAACAATTATGGGAACTGCCTGCTCAAAAAGCAAAGCAACAGAAAGATTGTAGAAGATGTATTATTCTTCTTTGATGGGAAACGCTATGACTTGGTGGCCTTTGTTGTGATGCCCAACCACATTCATATTCTCATGAAACTCAGGGAAGGATGCGAACTGACCGAAATCATGCGGTCGATAAAGAGTTTTACGGCAAAGAAAATCAATGAAAACGAGAACAGCACTGGTCCTGTTTGGCAATCAGAATCATACGACCGCCTGATAAGAAGCCAAAAGCACTTTGATAATGTTGTACGCTATATCATTACGAACAACAAAAATCTGGCATGGGTGGCTAACAACATTGTCAATGGCTGCGTCCCGCAGTCGGGGTAGTGATATTTTCATTTGCGAGACGCAAATTGTGACAATGAAAAAAAAAATCGGAGTTTTCTGTAATTTTAAGTTGCTTTCTGCATCTAAGGGTCAAAAGAACAAATCTCAAAAATGAAAAGCCAAGAAGACATATTTGAACAATTGGTTCAAAAACACAAAAGCACCATTTACACGGTATGCTACATGTTTTCCCAAGACGAAGACGAGGTTAACGACCTCTTTCAGGAGACGCTGGTCAACATGTGGAAAGGCATCGATAGTTTTCGTGAAGACAGTAAAATCAGCACGTGGATCTATCGCGTTGCCCTCAACACATGCCTCCTGCAAGAACGCAAGAAAAAGAAAGAGGTGAAGAAAGTGCCTCTGTCGATGGACGTGAACTTCTTCGACGACGAAGATGCCAACATCGCGCAAGTTCGGCAACTCCACGAGCGCATCGGGAAACTTGGCTTGGTCGACAGGGCCATCGTGATGCTGTGGCTTGAGGATTTGAGCTACGATGAAATCGGTGCCATCGTGGGAATCACCCCGCAGAACGTAGGTGTAAAGCTTTTCAGAATCAAAGAACAACTTAAAAAGATGTGAGCCATGGAAGAAATGAATTTGGAGGAAATGCGCAACCAGTTTGCCATCCTCAAGGAACAACTTGACAAACAAGAAATCGTCAGCGACCGCCTGTTTCGCGAAACGATAAAGACAAAAAACAAGGACATCAACTTTGTGAAGAAATTTGGGTATTGGCTAGTTCCAATCGTTATACTTCTCTATCTCCCTCTCTATTTCACCCATGTAGCAAGTCTGGCTTTCATCATTGTCACTTGCATTATGTTAGTGGGTAGCATGGTATCCACCTATTATGTTCACAAGCCAGTAGACAAACTCAACTTCATGGATGATGATTTAGCCTCCGTGGCTCGTGTGATGGCAAAGTTCAAGAAGCAGCAGACTAAAGGACTGTATATATCTTTTGCCATCCTAATTCCTTGGGCTGCATGGGCTTGTTATGAACTTGCTTGGAAGAACGGTCCTATGGGTATCAACCCTTGGATATTAACCGCCTCAATGGTCTTCGGTGGAATCATAGGTGGAATCATAGGTATCAGTATTTATCGTAAGGTTATAAACGTAGCCCAAGATATCATTGATGAAATCGAGAAGAACTAGTTGTAACCACATACCTATTTTGGCACAAAGTCAGTCGGAAACGGCTGGCTTTTTTGTTTTTGGGTCACAGGAATAGTTTCAATTTGCGAGACGCAAATTATGATAATGAAAAAAAACTGAAATTTTATGTAATTTTTTGATCGTTTTTGTATCTAATAGTCAAAATCAAAAAAAGAAAGTCATGGAAGAATTGAATTTAGAGGCAATGCATAGCCAATTTGCCACCCCCAAGAAGCAACTTGCCGAACAAGAAATTGTAAACGGTCGTCCAATTCGCGAAACGATTATGGTAAAATACAAGGTCATCAATGATGTGAAGGTAACAGAATACACTTCAGCTATGTTTGCTTTTCCCCTTGTTCTAATCCTATATTTCGCCCACTGGACAAGTCAAGTATTTGTCCTAGCCACTTACCTATTGGTAGTGATCGATGTAATTTCAACATACAACACTCACAAGCTTGTGGACAAACTCAACTTCATGGAAGAAGATTTAACCACCGTGGCTCACATGATGTCAGAGTTCAAGAAGAAATTCAACAGTGAGTTTATTAAAAGCATACTCATCTGCATCCTTTGGACCGCATGGTTTTTCTATGAGTTTTGGAAACACGGTTATACTTTTTCTTCACTAGCACTCATTGGAGGCATCATAGGGTTAATCTCTGAGTTCAGAAACCAACACAAAGCTGTAAATGCCGCCCAAGAAATAATTGATGAGATAGAGAGAAACGGATAGAGAACCACATACAAGTAAGTACAAAACCAATCGGAAACGGCTGGCTTTTTTTGTTTTTAGGCCACGGGAACAGTTTCAATTTGCAGGATGCAAATTGCGACAGTGTATTTCAATTTGCGAGACGCAAATTGCGACAATGGAAAGGTGTTTAATTTAAAATAAATCTAAATTAGCCCTTTGCTTTGAAATAAAACAAAAAGACGTGAATAGTTTGCCCAAAATTCCCTAATTTCGTGGCTCATTAAAAACAGAACACAACAAATTCTAAAATCAAATCAATATGGCAAAATTCAGAGGAGCCATCGTCGTTGACATCGAGCGTTGCAAAGGCTGCGGCGTATGCATCACAGCCTGCCCATGCAAAGTCATCGAACTGGCAAAAGAAGTAAACGGAAAAGGTTACAACTACGCATTTATGGCCAATCCCGAAGCCTGCATAGGCTGCGCGAGCTGCGGCATCACCTGCCCCGACGGCGTCATCAAGGTCTACAAAAAAGCCCTGTAATCCAACCAATTGTCTAACAAATCAAAAAATCTTACATAATGGGAGAATTAAAACTGATGAAGGGTAACGAGGCATTGGCCGAAGCCGCCATCCGCTGCGGCGCCGATGCTTATTTCGGATATCCTATCACCCCCCAGTCGGAAGTGATCGAGTATCTGTCGGAACAGAACCCTTACGAACGCACCGGTATGGTCGTTCTTCAAGCTGAAAGTGAATTGGCAGCCATCAACATGGTGTATGCCGCTGGTGCAGCTGGCAAGCGTGTCATGACATCCTCCTCCAGCCCAGGCGTTTGCCTGAAGCAAGAAGGTCTGGCCTACATCGCCGGTGCCGAAGTGCCCTGCGTCTTCGCTGACGTCGTCCGTGGCGGCCCGGGCCTCGGTACCATCCAGCCCTCACAAGCTGACTATTTCCAGAACACCAAGGGTGGCGGCAACGGCGACTATCGTAACATCGTCCTCGCCCCTGCTTCCGTCCAGGAAATGGCTGACTTCGTGCCGCTGGGCTTCGAACTGGCCTTCAAGTACAGAATGGCAGTGTGCATCCTCTCCGACGGTGCCATCGGCCAGATGATGGAAAAGGTCGTCCTGCCCGAGCAGAAAGCCCGCCTCACCGAAGAGGAAATCAAAGCCAAGTATCCTTGGGCACTGACAGGCCGCAAGCGTGGCACGCAACACCGCGTCATCACCTCCTTGGACCTCGACTCAGCCCGTATGGAAGAGCACAACCGCGCTCTGCAACGCAAATACGCTGAAGTGACCAAGAACGAAGTCCGTTACGAAATGATTGACTGCGACGATGCCGAATACGTGTTTGTCGCCTATGGCTCCAGCGCCCGTATCGCCCAGAAGTCGGTGCAACTCGGTCGCGCCGCTGGCCTGAAGGTCGGTCTGCTCCGTCCTATCACCCTGTGGCCCTACCCCACCCAAGCCATCCGTAACCTCATCGACAAGGGTGTCAAGGGATTCCTCTCAGTCGAATTGAGCTGTGGTCAGATGATCGAAGACGTGCTGCTGGCCTGCAATGGCCGCGCCAAGGCCGAACACTTTGGCCGCGTCGGTGGCATCATCCACACCCCGGAAGAAGTTCTCGAAGCTATGAAGAAACAAATTATAGGAGAATAAGACAATGGCAGAAATCACATTACAAGATATCATCCAGCCTGAAAACTTGGTTTACGAAAAATCAAAGCTGCTGACTGAAAAACCTTTCCACTACTGCCCCGGCTGCGGTCACGGCACTGTGCACCGCATCATCGCCGAAGTGCTCGAAGAGCTTGGCGTTGACGACCGTACCATCGGTGTCTCCCCCGTGGGTTGCGCCGTTATGGCTTACGACTACTTCGACGTCGACTTCGTCGAGGCTGCCCACGGCCGCGCTCCGGCGTGCGCCACGGGTATCAAGCGCGTGTGGCCCGACAAGGTCGTGTTCTCCTACCAAGGCGACGGCGACCTCGCTGCCATCGGCACCTGCGAGACCATCCACACCTGCAACCGTGGTGAGAACATCACCATGATCTTCGTCAACAACGGTATCTACGGCATGACCGGTGGCCAGATGGCTCCTACCACCCTCGTGGGCATGAAGACCGCCACCACGCCTTACGGCCGTATGCCTCAGTGGCCCGACGGAACACCTAACAACGGTTTCCCGCTCCAGATCACCCAACTGTTGGCCCAACTTCCTGGCACGCGCTACGTCACCCGTCAGGCTGTGTTCAGCGCCGCTGCCGTGCGTAACGCCAAGAAGGCCATCAAGAAGGCTTTCCAGAACCAGATTGAGAACAAGAACGGTGTCAACTTCGTTGAAATCGTTTCGAACTGCAACTCCAACTGGAAGATGAGCGCCGTCGACGCCAACAAGTGGTTGCAAGACAACATGCTGCCCGTCTATCCTTTGGGCGACCTCAAGGACAATTTCGAGCTGATTAAGAAATAACTAAAAACGACAAAGCAATGACAGAAGAAATTATTATAGCCGGTTTCGGCGGACAAGGTGTCTTGTCAATGGGTAAGATCCTTGCTTACAGTGGTATCATGCAGGACAAGGAAGTCAGCTGGATGCCTTCATACGGCCCCGAGATGCGTGGCGGTACGGCCAACGTGACCGTCATCGTCAGCGACGAGCGCGTGTGCTCCCCCATCCTCAACGCTTTCGACACTGCCGTCATTCTGAATCAGCAGTCACTCGACAAGTTTGAGGACAAAGTGAAGCCCGGTGGTTACCTGATTTACGACCCCAACGGCATCACCCACAAGCCCACCCGTAAGGACATCCACATCTACAGCATCGAAGGCGCACAACTCGCCTCCGACATGGGCAACAGCAAGGTGTTCAACATGATCATCTTGGGTGCCTTCCTGAAGGTACGCCCCATCATCGACAACAAGAACGTCGAAGAGGGCTTGCGCCACAGCTTGCCTGAGCGCGCCCACAAGCTCATCCCGCTGAATATGCAGGCCGTCCAGGTCGGTATGGACAACATCAAGGCTGAGAACTAATTCAGTTTTTTCCGAGCAAAGCAAAAGCCGCTCCGTAAAGGGCGGCTTTTTCCGTATCACAAGGCTTCGCCCACACACGCGCTTCGTGTAGTTACGAACGCAGTGAAGCAATCCAATTTGCGGCCTTAAATTCGTCGAATCAAAGATTTACGAAGTACAAAACAATCCAAAAGTCGACTCCTTAGATTGCATTGTCGCGCCCCCTTGTTAAGACGCAAAGCAACACAAAAGCCTACAAAAAGAGGGTGTGTCAAAATAAGTCACGCCCTCGATTTTTTTACAGCGAAGC
>CAMJHP010000090.1 GCA_946405575.1 uncultured Bacteroidales bacterium
AGCGGTATAAGATGATGACGGAGCAACCCGTCAAGCGGCTGATCCTCAAGATGGCCGTGCCGACCATCATCAGTATGCTCGTGACTACCATTTACAATATGGTGGACTCGTTTTATGTGGGTCATCTAAGCACGGAAGCCGTGGCCGGTGTAGGCGTTTCGTTCGCTTATATGGCCTTCATCAATGCCTGCGGTTTCTTCTTTGGGCATGGCTCGGGCAACTACATCTCGCGTGCTTTGGGTGCCAAACAAGGACAGAACGCAGGTAAAATGGCGGCTACGGGATTCTTCACACCATTAATTGTAGGCGCACTTGTGGGTTGGAGCTGTCTGCTGTTCATCTCGCCTCTGTCAAGGGCGATGGGCGCCACCGACACTATCCTCCCCTACGCCAACAACTACCTGCGTTTCATCCTCATCGCCACACCTTTCATGATGTCGTCGCTAACACTCAACAACCAACTCAGGCTGCAAGGCAACGCCCGCTTCGGCATGATCGGTATTGCCTCGGGTGCCATCCTCAACATCATTCTCGACCCCATCTTTATCTTTGTGCTTGACTTGGGGGTCAGCGGGGCCTCGTTGGCCACGGCAGTGAGCCAGTGCTTCGGCTGGTGCGTGCTGCTTTGGGGCACTTCGCGGCCTGGGAATGTTCACATCAAGTTCAAGAACTTCACCCCTACCCTATACTATTACAAGGAAATCACTCGGGGCGGCTTGCCTTCGCTAGCGCGACAGGCTTTGTCGGTGGTGGCTACCATCAGCCTTAACCGTATGGCCGTGCATTATGCCCTGCCTGGCAACGAAGCCTCCACGGTGGCAGCTTTTACCATTGTGTCGCGCATTACTATGTTCTGTTTTGCCGTCGTCATTGGGTTTGGGCAAGGATTCCAGCCTGTGTGCGGCTATAATTACGGTGCCAAGCTCTATGCGCGTGTCAAAGAGAGTTACCAATTTTGCATAACGCTTTCCACGGCCTTTCTGATTGTCTTAGCCACCGTAGTCTATATTTTCGCTCCTGGCATTATCTCTTGGTTCCGTGGCGAGGATCCAGAGCTCATCCGCGTGGGCAGTCAGGCCTTGCGTTGGCAGTGCATCGCCTTCCCGCTGATGGGCATGTGCACTGCGACCAACATGCTGTTCCAAAACATTGGTTACACCTGGCAAGCTACACTGCTCTCGATGTGCCGTCAGGGCTTGTATTTCCTGCCTGCGGTTTTCATTATGTCGTGGCTTTGGGGCATCACAGGTCTCGAAGCCGCGCAAGCCGTCGCTGATGTTTGCACCTTTCTGACCTCGTTGCCGTTTGCTGTGTGGATTAGTCGGATTCTCACCGTGAAGTCACAGCATAATGCGTGAAGATGGAAGACAAATTCAGCCGAATGAGGTTCTGAAAACAATAAATGGTTCCGAAAAAAAGTTCCTATACTCAGCGGAAAGTGGAAAAATTTGATAGATTCCGCTGAGTATAGGTATGTTTTTTATTTTTCAAAAAGAGCTTCTGAGGTGATTACTGCTTGAAATTCATCAGAATATGGATTTGGCTTCACACCGCTGGCTGAAACAAGGATAAGATGGACAGCTTTGTCGGTGCCAGTCACGGCGATGAGGCGAGAACGGCGGTTCTGGACTTTCTGTTCTTCATCAAATGTCATTTCGTATGGTTGCTTGGTGTATTTCATCTCACAGATATCAATAACATTGTCGTCGCGATCGATAAGCAAATCTATCTGCGCGCCTTTTCCATCAGAGGTGGCAGGCTGATGCCAGGAGCACACACGGCTAATAGTACCGAAAATACTGAGGGCTTTCTTAATCTGAGTGACATGCAGAAGACAAACACGCTCAAAAGCGAGTCCGCACCAGTTATAATAAATTGGCGAACCCATCTGACGCGACCAAAAATACTCATCGCCGCCAGTGTTCTGTTGTATGAAACGATAATAGAAGAGTGTGTAAGAGTCGATGAGTTGGAAGACAGCACTTTTTATTTTCAGCCCGAAGTTGGTGTACTTTCTGACAAAACCACAAGCTTCGAGGTCTTGCAGTATCTCGGAAAGCCGTCCATTGTCTTGGAGATGTGCCTCACTGATGATTTCATCACGGGTCATGCCGATACGCTTGCTGCCTAAGGTCTGAACAACGGTAATGTAAGGGTCAGGATTTTTGAACAGCGAAGCGTAGAGTGCATCAAATTCATCGTGGAGTTCCCCATCGGGATTAAAAAAAAGATTGTCGATATTCTGGGCAAGACTAAAACTGCGCTCGAGTTTTGACCAATAATAAGGGATGCCACCCATAATCATGTAACACTCCATAAGTTGTCGGCGGTTCATACCAAGTTTGCGGTGGGTGGCATACCGCTCGCATTCGTTGAGCGTGAATGGCTGCAGGTGAATCTTTGTATCGACACGGTTATGCAAGCCTCCTTTGTTTTTGAGTATTTTCTTGATAATCCAAGAGGTGGCACTACCGCAAACGATAAGCACCACGTCCTTACGGGCCGACGCCCATCCGTTCCAGAAATTCTCGAGTGCGGGAATAAACCCGGAACGCTGAGTGTCCATCCAAGGAAGCTCATCGATGAAGATGATTTTTTTGGATTCCGTTGACTGGCGTATGATCACCTTTAGAGCTTCGAAAGCATCGAGCCATGTGCGTGGCAGGGTGGCTTTTTTGAGCCCGTACTCGCGTAGGGAAATGCGCCACGCGGCGAGTTGTTTCATCATAGGAGACTTGGCCAGTCCAGTATGGTAGAAGGTAAAACTATTGTTGAATGTTTCGCGTATCAAGTAGGTTTTTCCGACACGACGACGGCCATAAACTGCCACAAACATCGAGTCCTCTTCGCCAATGGCCTGAAGCAGGCGTTGTTGTTCTTTTTCTCTTCCAATAAGCATAACGATAGTGTTTTTCGTCTGCAAAGATATGAAATAATATGCCTATACTCAGCGGAAAGTGTAAAAATTTGATAGATTCCGCTGAGTATAGACACTTTTTTCTGTTTTTCGAAAAGAGCTTCAGAAGTGATTACAGCTTGAAATTCAACGGAAAAGGAAAGGATTTCATTTTATTCTGATCCTAAAATTCCCAAAAGTGTCCATAACTCGAAATTATGTTGAGATATGGACACTTTTGAATGTTATGGTCGGAACAAATCATTCAATACAACCATAAACAAAAGCGGCTGCCACAGTGCTTCGACGGGCTCAGCAACCTTGTGACAGCCTTACACCACCCCGCCCGGGCTGTAGGGCTGTCGTACCACGACAGCCCATTATTCATTCGCGCGTTGCAAATGCTGATATTCAGGACTTTTGAATTGAAAATTCGGAAGAACCGATACGTTAAGCTTTTGGTCGCCAACGGCATACGCGTCAACATGACCAAAAGTGGAGACCCGAAGGAGAACGCCCAGGCCAAGTGCGTGAACGGCACGTTGACACCTGTTGAGGCCTCTAACCTCACTGGTGAACTAGAAAAGAAGTGGAAGAGCTACATGACAGCCGCGATAAAAAAGAAGATGCACGACACGGATATCACGGAAAAAGGTTTACCTTTGCCGTGCTGTTAGAGGTCTCCTTCCGGGCTACGCCTTACAGTCAACCTCTGACAGGAATAAATCCATGGAGTGTCAACTACTATTAGGAATAACAGACAACAGACAACCTATATCAGTATTAATAACCACTAGGGTCAACTCAGACCAGCAATTAACGACATAAAACAGTCAACCTTAATCAGTAAACGACAGTTAGTTCGTAACTAATATGCCACGTACATAAGATTAACACGCAATAGAAATAAAATATAAAGTATGATTAATACACTGGCAGATCTTTTAATAGAGATATCCGAGAAAGAAAATCAAAGATTGAAGGAGTTGAATATTACACATCCTCCTACAATTGGAGCCATGTATGAGGGTCTAACTGCAGATATATTGACAAAATCACTTTTTGGTGGTCTTAACCTGGTCGTTGCAAAAAGTAGTTTCATCAAAAGCTGTCATACTGAATTTGATGTAATTTTGGCAGAAGGGAATGGCAGATGTGTACCATATACAGACAAACAGGAATTTACCCCTGAGCAGGTTTTGGCTATCATTCAGGTCAAAAAGACATTTAACGCAAAAGAACTTGGAGATAGTTATAAAAACCTAATGCGCATACCTGACATTTATGTTGGAATGAGACCAAAAGATTATATGATGGAGATTGCAACAGACTCTGTTCATAACACATTGCAACGTAGCATCAAAGATTATGATTTAGGTAAATTAACTTTAGAGGAAGAATATGTGTATCATACTCTTGTAACAGATGCTCAACTCCCTGTTACTATTGTCTTAGGATATAATGGTCTAAAGTCAGAAAAATCATTGAGAGATAAGTATTACGAGTATTTAAATGGAAAGATTTCTACCAATGATAATCTCAAAAAAGGATATGGTCCATGCAACTTTCCAACACTTCTGATTTGCGGAGAGTATTCAATTGTAAAAATGACAGGTTCTCCATTCAATGCTCCATTAAAGCAATCTGCAAAAGGGTGGTGGGATTTCATGGCATCATCACATTACAACCCGATGTATTTCTTTCTTGAAGTGTTATGGTCAAAACTCTCATATAGATATGAATTGCCGCCAATTATTTTTGGGGAAGACCTTGATACTCCAAAAATGACCCCTTTTTTATCGTGTCAGATAACCAAACATGAAAATATGATAGGTTGGAATTATTGGTACCATGAATTTGATAACAATTCTCTCAAATCTGTAAACGGAACAGATGAATGGCAACCAATAATTTTGGATGAAATTCAATTCAGAGTAATGAATGTACTTTGTTTAAATGAAGTGTTAGATTTTTCCGATGTCCCTCAAATTGAAAAAGACGCTTTAGATTTTGGATATGAGTCACTTGATTTCTTGATTCAATCTTTATGCAAAACTGGTTACGTTACAAGATTGGATAACAATAGAATATGTTTGATTACAAAAGGTTGTCAAGTAATGATGATTGGAGATAAATATCTTATGGGAGAGAACAATTCAGGTAGATTTGATAACTGGCTTATGAAACACACGAATGAGTTGTTGCCTTGGACTGCAAAAAAACATAATCAGCAATAAAATAAAAATAAAAAGGGCACAACAAACCATACCGTCTATTGATTTGAGCAGTAAAAATATTTTGGAAAAAGAGAATACAATAATACTACCATTATATGATCGTTCTTGTACTCTTTCCTGATCTGCAAAAAATCTATTATTGCCGTCCGATATAAACAAAAACTAATAACTAAGACGGACAAATCTATTGAAACAATAAAAAAGATTGTTTATTTATCGGTTGTATCCTTTCACCAAACGAACAGAGGATCCATAACTGCGGCCAATACTGTTAACATAGAATAGGCTACTGCACTCTAATATGAACGCACTATCGTCAGTGTAACGCGAAGCCGACCAATAGCAGCCACAAGAACCGACATAATACATTGAGGTTCCCTGCCGCCAACCTGCAGCAGGTAAAAAAACCGCACCAGCACTTTCAAGGGTAATCCATAAAGAAGCGGAAATCGTGTTACTGATAAAAGTGGCACTACTATTGTTAGTATTGCTTAGGCTATAAGTACCGCTGTTCCAATCATCCGGTAATAGGATTACACCGTTGATTCCATTCACGTTTGCTTTTGCATACCGAATGCCTGAAATAGTATTACGAGTGTTGACCACATAATTCCATTCAAGGTTAGTAAGGGTACGCCATTGGTTGTTAATGTTATTCCCATTGCTTATCTGGTTGTAGCCCCAGTCAGCCTTATCATTTTGGTCGTTCAGGTTATAATAGTAATAGCCATAGGCATAATAGTCGCTGTGCGTCAAGTTTGTGCTCCATGGTTGGTAGCAGTTTGCTCCATGATTATAGCCACTTGTGCCCCAACCGAACAAGTCTATCCAACCGTTATAAGTTGGCGAAATATTATCGTTGTTTTCCCCAATATAGTCCCATTGGTTCTCAGCAAAGCGCCATGTATTAGTGAAAGCTTGGTATTGTAAATTCCCTTGTGAGAAATACACTTGGTCACCATCTTCATTAATAGTAAATAATCCATTAATTGCTCCAACAGGAGAAACGACATTACCCAACACAACATCAAATCCTTCAGCCAAATACCCGTTTTCAGTGATAGTTGGAATTTCTGGTCGTGTTCCAGAATAAATTCTATCTTCGGTATAAGCAGATACTTCTTCTCCTTCTTCCAAAGCCTCTTGCGGCAGCAAAATCGCCCATTTCTCAACATTCTCGCCACTTCCAGCAGCCAGCATAATCACGCCTTCGCCATCCATACAGGGTGTCATCGTGTTTTGTGTGAAATCCACCGTCACCTTGTTTTTCATTCCAGTAATGCAAATAGGTGAATTTGACGGCGTAGTTACATTGAACTTCACCAAGGCGCATTTGTTCAACAAATGACTTGTATAGGAAGACAAGCCTGAAACATAGTTTTCGTTTGAGGCAGCACACGAAATCACGGGCAGATGCTCCGTTTGGTCGCTGATGATGACCGAACATTCCTCCGTTGTGCCCGCGGAAAGAGTTTCTTGTGGGGTTACATTGCCGAGGAAATAGAACTGCAAAGGTTGGTTTTCAGTCGGGTTGGTAATATTGCCGCTGAAGTTGGTGCCGTTGTGGGTCAAAAAGCCGACATATTTGCCACCACTGCCTACATAAATCTTGTCACCTGTTTCAAAATCAACTGTGCCAGTAGCCGTGTTTACTACCACTTTTGAATTGTCATTATTTTTCACATCAAGGGTGATGGTCACAACCTCATCGTTGGAGGTGGGTTGCCCTTCGTTCTTTTTGCATTGCGACATTGTCAAGACTAATGCAAAAGCTGCCAGAATAATGCTGATCTTCTTCATTTTATATCCTCCTTTTTGTTTTTGTTGTTTCTTTTGTTTGATTTCATTGCTGCATAACCAGCCCCTGCCAAAAGCAAGGTAAATAATCCGCCTCCAAGTGGCACACCGAAGGTCTGGTTGGTGACATCTACCCCTTCCATTGGATGTCCAAAGGTTTGGTTGGTCACATTAATTGCACCTCCACCGTTACGAAGAAATCCAGCATTTTCACTTGATTCCTCGCCCCTTTGGAACAAGCCGCCTTGAGCTGATGCCATAGTCGGTATTGACAATGCCACCGACATCGCTAATACTATTAATCTCTTCCTAATCTTGATGTTTCGCATAATCTGAAACCATTTTTGCCCTTTGGCTCGAACGGGCAGTTTTGAAAATAGCTACAGAGCGGAGCCTCCCAAACTTATCCTTATTTCTGATGGTTGGGTCTGGTCTCCCAAAGAAGGAAAATATGAATAAAGGTACTGCTCCGCTGTTTATGTTGTGTTTGATTGAACGCAACACAACAGCGAAAGCTACCTCTTCTCTTAACCTCCTTCTTTTGAGAATTGACCAGATTCACCATCAAGGAATAAAGCGAAGAATGCGCTTTCTCTGGCCGTTCCGATTTCTCCCGGAATGGCAGGGGCAAAAATAGACAAAATTTCTTTTGGGTGGAGGGAAAAGAAGCAAATCTTTCACAAATCTACCAGAAATACCCTTTCCTTTTGGAGAATATTGGTATTTTTGCGGCGAGAAACAAGAAAGGGAAATATGGCACAAACACCAAAAACTATAGTCTCGTAATGTTTAACTGGGTGGCACGAAAAGGCATAGCAGCCACCCGCGACATTCGAGACATTATGAGTAGAAGCAAGAAAAAGACACCTGCCAGCACCTGTTGCTGCTGCAAGTCACAAAAGCGTGGAAAACAATTCTGCAACCGCAAGTTTCGCCGCCGCGAACGAATGATGATGGGCAATGGCCAATATGACCGACTGCCGAACAAACCAATTGAAGTTACAGACCCGTGGGATTT
>CAMJHP010000091.1 GCA_946405575.1 uncultured Bacteroidales bacterium
CGCGCCGGTTTCGGCAAGGTGGTCTTCGTCATCCGCGAGGACTTCGCCGAGGCCTTCAAGAAAGTCAATAACACGGAGAAATTCGGCATCCCAGTAGAGTCTGTGTATCAGTCACTTGACAAGCTGCCGGAAGGCTTCAGCGTTCCTGAAGGACGCGTCAAGCCTTGGGGCACCTGCCACGCCGTCTTGATGGCCAAGGACGTGATCCACGAGCCTTTCGCCGCCATCAATGCCGACGACTTCTACGGCAAGGAAGCCTATGAGGTTTTGGCCAAGTACTTGATGGAATGTGAAGGTAAGAAAGGCGCCTACAGTATGGTCGCCTACAAGCTACGCAACACCATGTCGGACTTTGGCACGGTGAGTCGCGGCATTTGCACCGCCGACGCAGAAGGCAACCTTCAGACCATCGTCGAACGCACCGCCATCGGTCATACCGAAGACGGCGGCGCGGCATACACCGATGAAACCGGCTCGCATCCGTTAGACATGGATTCCCTCGTTTCCATGAACTTCTTCGGCTTTACGCCTGATTTCTTTGCTTATTCAGAGAAAGGCTTTGTCGAGTTCCTGAAAGGCCCTGCCCAGACCAACATCAAAGCCGAATTCTTCATTCCTCTGATGGTCAACCAAAGCATCCACGACGGCTCGGCCAAGTTGAAGGTGCTGTCGAGCAACGCCTCTTGGTTCGGTGTGACCTACAAGGAAGACAAACCCGAGGTGATGCGCAAGATTCGCGAGTTGATTGAGAAAGGCGTTTATCCCAATAATTTATGGTAATTTAGACCCGAGACTACGAGACTGCGGGACTACGGGACAGAAAGAAGTCTCGAAGTCCCGCGTCTCGAAGTCCCGAAGTCAAAAAAGGAAACAATGAACATCGAAGTAAAAACCTGGGGCAAGACTCCAGACGGCAAAGATATCAAACTCTACACTTTGACCAACAGCAATGGTGTTAAGGTGCAGTTGAGCGACATCGGTGCAGGCATTGTGAGTATCGTTACGCCTGACCGTGACGGTCATATGGACGACATCGTGCTGGGCTACCCCAACGCCACGGATTACTATGGCGATGGTCCATGCGCGGGCAAGACACCAGGCCGTTTCGCTAATCGCATTGCCAACGGTCGCTTCATGATTGACGACAAGGAATACCAGCTTGAGATTAATACCAACGACGGCAAGCACCACCTTCACGGCGGTAGCATCGGTTTCGCCAACCAGAAATGGGCCAGCCGCATTAACGGTGAGAGCGTGGTGTTCACTTACCTCAGCGCCGATGGCGAGGCAGGCTATCCCGCCGAACTGGTGTCGAAGGTGTACTACACCCTCAACGACGAGAACGAACTGAACATACACCTCTGTGCCTATTCGTCGGACACCACCATCGTCAACCTCACCAACCACTCCTATTTCAACCTGAAAGGCGAAGGCAATGGCGACATCCTTGACCACAAACTACGGCTGAACGCATCGCGTTTCTTGCCCGCCACCAATGAGTTAATCACCACAGGTGAGATGAGGCAAGTGACCGAAACACCTATGGACTTCACCCAAGCCAAACTCATAGGTCGCGACATCAAGGAGTCCTATCCAGACCTAATTTATGGCAAAGGCTACGACAGCTGCTGGGTCATTGACGGCATTGCCAAGGACAAACTTTGTCTTGCTGCCGAACTCTCACACGAAGGCGTTGGTCGCATGGTGAAAATCTACACTACGCAGCCTGGTGTGCAGGTCTATACGGGCAACTGGCTTTCAGGCTGTCCGACAGGCAAGAACGGTCACATTTACGAGGACTATTCCGGCGTGGCCTTGGAGTGCCAAGCCCTCCCCGACTCGCCCAACAAGCCCAACTTCCCTAGCACCTTCCTACGTTCAGGCGAGGAATACAACGAAACGATCATTTTTAAATTTTCAACTATTTGATTATGGATTGCTCCGCAAGAAATACGCAGTATTCAACGCAGTTAAATCCTATAGAATCAGTTTCAAAATCATTTGAAAATCAATTTTTTATAGATTTTTACTTGATTTTTGAAAGATTTCTTGTCCGCAGGACAATCCCTAAAAAGCATATTCAAATCCTTAAAACAATAATTCAATGAGTACTAAAACGAAACAATGGGGCGCCATCATCGTGATGATTGCCCTATTCGCCATGATTGCCTTCGTGACTAACCTTTGTTCGCCGATGGCCGTCATCGTGAAGAACCAATTCGGTGCCAGCAACTTCTTGTCGCAAATCGGCAACTACGGTAACTTCATCGCCTACCTTGTTATGGGCATTCCTTCTGGCATGCTGATTAAGAAGTATGGCTACAAAAAGACTGCACTGATGGCCCTTGCCGTGGGTATCATTGGTATCCTTGTGCAATGGGCCAGTGGCAAGTTAGGCTTCGGTGTCTACCTCATCGGTGCATTCATCGCCGGCTTCTGCATGTGCATGTTGAACACTGTCGTCAACCCTATGCTGAACCTCCTAGGTGGTGGCGGCAACAAAGGCAACCAACTCATCCAAATCGGTGGCGTGTTCAACTCAGCCGCTGCCGTGGCGGTCTACATCCTTATGGGGGCACTCATCGGCGAGGCTACCAAGGCCAAGATTTCCGATGCCACCCCAGCATTGCTGATTGCCCTGGCCATCTTTGTCATTGGTTTCATCGTCATCCTGTTTACCAAGATAGAGGAACCTCAACAGCCTGTGGAGGTGAAGTCGGAAGTTAAGGACAAGTATAGTGCCTTCTCATTCCGTCACTTCAAACTCGGCATTCTGGCCATCTTCTTGTACGGCGGTATTGAAGTAGGTACACCTACATACATTCTGCAATATCTGACTTCAGAACCGACAGCAGCCACACCTGGTATTGGCATGAGCGGTACAATTGCGGGTCTCATTGTAGCCGTCTATTGGCTGATGATGCTCATCGGTCGCTTCATCGGCGGTGCCATTGGTGGTAAAGTGTCGTCGAAAGCCATGGTGACGACCGTTTCCATAGCTGCCATTGCTCTTGTACTTTTCGGCATGCTTGCACCTCAAAGCTGGCAGGTCAATGTTCCTGGCATCGACTGGGCCAACCTGAAAGTCATATGGGCTCAAGTGCCCGTGGGTATCTTCGCCTTCATCCTTGTCGGTCTTTGCACCTCGGTGATGTGGGGTGCCATCTTTAACCTCGCCACTGAAGGTTTAGGCAAGTACACAGCAATCGCATCTGGAGCCTTTATGACCATGGTCTTCGGCTTCGCCATCATGGTCGGTCTGCAAGGCCTTGTCGCTGACTGGACTGGCAGCTATATGACCAGCTATGTGGTGGTTTTGTTCTGTGCCGCTTATATCCTCTTCTACGCCCTATGGGGGTCGAAGAATGTCAACAAAGACATTCCCGTAGAATAAAGCCATCAGGATTTCATAACGAGAGCAGCCCGTCAAATCATTATTGGTGGGCTGCTCTGCTTTTCAAAAATATCATTTCACTCTGATCTTTCTTCCCGCCCTTAACTTGTCAGTTTTCTTCATCCTATTCAATTTACACAAAATTGAAACTGTTGTTTCATTCTCAACTGCAATTTTGCTGAAGGTATCGTCTTTTTTGACAATATAGTACTTTGCGTCATAGTCTGGGGATTTATCTATGATTTTCAAGTCACTATTTTTCTCAAGGTTTGCATACGCGCTCTGTAGCAAGATATTGTTTATGGTAAATGATTTGTTTGCAACCCTTGAAGAGTCGGATAAAGAATGGGAGAATAGCCATTCATAGGTCTGGTCAAGATAGAAAACGCGGGCCAAACGAGTGTGGTTCACACCTTTCATTTTGTCGAAAATGAGTCGGCTCGTATCGCCACAGGCGCACATCTCGTCAACAACTTTTTGAGAACATTCAACAGAAACCGCACTATCAGCAGTGCCATGTATAATCCACAATGGTACTTCATTCAAACCACAAAGTGATTGTACCGTAGAACCACCACACATAGCCATAGCAGCTGCCACCTCGTCGGGATAAGTGGCAACATAATCCAGCGTGCCATAGCCTCCCATACTCATTCCTATCACATAAAACCGTCTTGAATTGATGCAATAATGTGTCTTCACCCATTCATACACCTTATGTAATTTTTGAGGATTCCAAGCACCTTGAGCTTGAGGTGCCAAAATCAAAGCATCAATCTCCACACCGCGTTCAATAGCATTGATGCATCCATAGTTACGAACAAGATTCAAATTGTTGCCACACAATGTCCTACCATGTAGAAACATTACCAAAGGTTTCGAATAATCATTTGGATTATAATCTTCAGGAACATACAGCCAAAAGTCATAACCGTCTTTGACACATCCATGATGCGCAATTAGTTGCGCAGATGCAAATAATGGCAGAAAGCATAATATTATTAGCGTACATTTCTTTTTCATAAGTAATGGTTCAGAATTATACTACCTTTTCATTTGACACTGGACTCTGAGATGCAAGACACGAGACAAGTCCTATGACTCGCGTCTCGTGTCTCACGTCATTCTGGCAAATTAAATTGCTCATCTACTTAAAATAGATAACGCGACAAAACTGACCTTATTGTGCCAGCAATTCATAATTCGAATTTGAGGCATATCCTTTTTTTGTATTTTTGCAGATTCTAAGGGAGATAGTATGTTCAAAAAAATACTGGGAACGGGAGCAACAAGAGCGGTCAATGTGCTGACGCAATTGGCCACCCTCATTATGGGTACCAAATGCCTTGGCGCTGCTGAATGGGGCAAGGCTTTCATCGCCCAGACTGACATCACCTTTTTATTAATAGGCATCGAACTTATCGCGGGCAGCGGGTTGGTGTATTTCACGCCTCGTAAGAAACTCGCCACGCTGATGAAGATTTCGTACAGCTGGATTGCCTTTGTGATGCTGATTTACATATTGATTTTCAATTTTTTACATTTTATTCCCAGTATTTACCACAACATTGTTCCTGAAGGGTATGCATGGCTTGTTTTGCTGATGACTTTCATTTACAGCTTGCATGAATTCAACCTCAACCATTTCCTTGGAAAAGAAAAAGTGGCTACCTATAACTGGCTGTTTATCATACAGATATTGACCCAGGTCTCGATGATGGCTGTGCTCATCTTTAGCTTGCATATAAGGACTGCCAAGGCTTTGTTGTATTCGCAGCTATGCGGCTATTCATTGGCTATGATTGTCGGTTGGTTTTTGTTGTTCCCAAGTTTGAAACGCGAAGGAAACGAGCCGTGGAGAAGCTGTTTCAAGGAAATGCTCCATTATGGTTCTTTCATGCAACTTTCGACCTTGGTCAGTACCTTGAATAAACGTTTGAGTCTTTATCTGTTGAACAGGCACTGTGACGAAAAATCCATAGGTGTCTATGCCTCCGGAACGCAGGTCACAGAAGGGGTGAATATAGTCGGATATAGCATAGGTTTGGTGGAATTCTCAGCACTAAGCAATACCGAAAACGACCGACGAGCCTCGCAACTCACATTGCGTTTTATGAAAATATCTATTATACTGACATTCACCGCTTTGTTAGTAATCTGCCTACTCCCGACATCTTTTTTTGAGCTGTTATTCTCGGAAGAGTTTGCTGATATCCGTCCCGTCATTCTTCTGATGACGCCTGGCATTGTGTTTTTTTCTGCCCATACCGTTTTGGCCAATTATTTCTCCGGCACAGGCAAGCCGAAATACAACCTTTACGCCTCGCTTATTGGCCTTTCAGTGACCCTCGTTTCTGCCTTCATTTTGGTTCCTTTGTTGGGCATACGCGGAGCTGCCATTACCACAACATTGACTTATTCGGCATTATTTGTTTACCAATGGATTGTATTTCACAGACAAACAGGAAGTCGATTGGCACAACTAATTCCTAACCACGAGGATTTGGAATGGGTAAAAACAGAAGTGAAATCTGTGTTTGGAAACAAATCTTGATCTACTATTAATGAATTAAACATGAATAAATTTCAAAAAGATATGTATGCCCACCTGAAACGGCAGTTCGGGACTGGTGAGTCGGTTTGGGCGTCATCAATGGACAAACTATTTTATAATGAATGCTCAGACGATATTAAATCATTTCAGCAAAAGAGAGGATTTGACTTTCATCGGTTTGTCAAGAAACCTCATGTTGCAAGTTCACAGGCTGCCTGCTTTAACTTGTTTATGCCCATAATGAAATCAAATCACGCCGTTGATGTTTTGAAAGCAGTAAAGCCTGACATTACAAGCATAGACTACAGCCATTTAGAAAAAGGATTTGCCTTTGAGTATTGGCGTGACGAGCCGAATAATGATGGCTCTAAGGGGTTATTAGGAGACCATTCTGCTCAAGCAGGTACTGATGCCGATTTCGCTCTTTCTTATATTGACAACAATGGAAATCATTGCCTTTGGTTGGTCGAACATAAACTTACCGAATCGGAGTTTACACGTTGTAATGTCGTGCATAATGGGAAGCATCCCATTGAAGAAAAGTTGTGCCGCGCTTTAACTGTCAAATCGTTAATAGACAATCCTTTGAAATGCTATTACTCAAATACGAAGCATTATAAATACTGGGAATGCACCGAGAAGTATATTGACTCTTTTCCTGGTTTGCAATCAAGAACGATAATGGGGTGTCCATTTGCAGACGGAATGTGCCAACTATGGCGCAATGTTTTATTGGCAAGAGCTGCACAAGAAAAATACGGTTACGAAAAAGTGTATTTTTCGGTCGTTAAACCAGATAGCAATACCGCTTTAAACGAATCCATTAAGCAATTTAAAGAAATCGTTAATAATGAGATTTTTTCTGTGTTTAATCCTTCAACATTGGTTGAAGCGGCCAAAGCCACAACAGACAAAGGTCTGAAAAAATGGGCTGAATGGTATTCCGAGACATACATTATACTAAAATAATCGAAGCAGATTAATCCACAGAATTACCACCTTACACCGAAAAATCCTTAAATTTGCACCCAAATCAGTTTTTATGGACAGCGAAATCATCGAAGACGACATCTTCACGCAAAACGAAGACCCCATACCAACTACTGAAAACTATAATGACGACAGCATTGTCCACCTTGAGGACATGGAGCACATCCGTCGCCGCCCGGGTATGTATATCGGCAAGCTCGGCGACGGTGCCTCGCAGGACGACGGCATCTATGTGCTTATCAAAGAGGTGATTGACAACTCCATCGACGAGTTCACTTCGGGTTTCGGCAAGAAGATAGAAGTTAGGGTTGACAAAGCCGAAAAGAAAGTCAGCATCCGCGACTACGGACGTGGCATCCCATTGGGCAAGCTGAAGGAGGCCGTTTCGCAACTGAATACTGGGGCTAAATATGACAGCAAGGTGTTCCAGAAGTCGGTCGGATTGAACGGCGTCGGTACCAAGGCCGTTAACGCGCTTTCGTCTTATTTTAGGGTGCAGTCTATCCGCGAGGGCAAGACAAGGATTGTGGAATTCGCCCAAGGCAAAATGGTCAGTGATTCGGGCATCATTTCCTCAGATGGCGACACGGGAACTTTAACCGAGTTCATCCCTGATTCCGCTTTGTTCGGCAACTACCACTATG
>CAMJHP010000092.1 GCA_946405575.1 uncultured Bacteroidales bacterium
TCTAATTTTGCAGCGTTATTTTCAGAATGAAGAAACTTTACCAATATATCACCAAATCGTTTCTGGGTACATTTGTACTCACCTTTTTCATCGTGGTGTTTATTTGGGTGATGCAATTCGTATGGCTTTATGTCGACGATTTGGTTGGTAAAGGTTTGGAGCTCAAAATTATAGCTGAATTACTATTTTACACCTCCATTACGGCCATTCCAATGTCGCTGCCACTTGCCTTGCTTTTGGCCCTACTGATGTGTTTTGGCAACCTTGGCGAACATTATGAACTGGTGGCGATGAAAGCATCTGGCATCTCCATATGGAAATCTATGCGGCCATTATTTCATTTCTCTCTAATTATTAGTATTTTAGCTTTTTTCATTTCAAACAGCCTCATCCCTATCGCAACACTCAAGTGGCGCACCCTGCTTACCGATGTGCAACGGCAAAAGCTAGCCTTCAACATTAAAGAAGGTGTGTTTTACAAGGACATCGACAACTACGTCATCTACGTGGAGAAAAAAGGCAAAGATGGAAGCCACATTTATGGTGTGAAAATATACGACCACACCGATCTTGAAGGCAATACCAAGATTATCTCTGCCGATTCAGGTATGATGATGATGAGCCCCAACCAACGCAACATCATCTTTACACTTTACAATGGCTACAACTACACCGACCTCACCACCGAAAACTACAAGGACAAACGGCCTTTCGAACGAATGTCATTCAAGCAGGAACAGATTAAATTCAGTTTGGCCTCATTTGACTTGACTCGTTCCAATGAAGATATGTATAAGTCGTACCAACAGATGATGAACATCCGACAGCTTTCCGCCTCATTGGACTCGCTTGAGCGACGGCAAAACGACAAACAAAAAATCTTTTCGAAAAGTTTCTCACGAAGATGGACTAACTATTACAGTTTGCATACAGAGGTTCCACCCAAAGACATCGTCAATTCCCTACCCGACAGCATTGTAGCCGACACCAGCATCACCCTGAGTTGGCCTTTGCTCGCCCAATTTGACGAAAAGACTAGAGGTTTCATAATTGGCACGGCCATAGGCACGGCCCAAAACGCCAAAGAAAATGTCGCTTTTAACAAGTTGGATCTCAGTTCTCAAAATGAAAATATCAACAAACACAAAAAGGAATGGCATAAGAAGTTCACTTTAAGCATTGCCTGCATCATTTTCTTCTTCATTGGTGCCCCTTTGGGCAGCATCATCCGCAAAGGCGGACTGGGGTTGCCTGTGGTAATTTCCGTGGTGTTCTTCATTATTTATCATCTCATTTCAACCATTGCCGAACGCATGGCTGTCTTCGGCGACCTCAATATGTTCCTTGGTGTGTGGCTCTCGTCCCTTGTTTTGCTCCCAGTTGGTCTATTCTTCACCTTCAAGGCTACCACTGATGCGGCTCTCTTCGATGGTGACAGCTGGAAAAAGTTTTTCCAGCGATTGCTGAAGAAAAGAAGCAAAACCAAGGTTGGAATACACACATAATTATTAATCAACTGCTGGGATATGACAGCCTTACAAAGCGACAAATAAACGATTCTACTATCAACATTTCAATATGAGAATACTCCTACTCTGCAACAAACCTCCCTACCCTGCCTCCGAAGGTGGCCCTATGGCCATGAACAGTATCATCACTGGTCTTTTGGAAGCTGGACATCAGGTCAAGATTTTGGCAATCAATAGCAAAAAGTACAATGTAGAAGAGAAAGACATTCCTGACGAATACAAAAAAAAGACTGGCATTGAGCTCATTGACGTCGATCTACGCGTCAGGCCGCTAAAAGCATTTGCCAACCTTTTCACCAAGAAATCCTACCATGTGGAGCGTTTCATCTCCAAAGAGTTTAGGGAAAAGCTCATCGAGGTGCTTGAAAAAGAGCCTTTCGATGTTGTACAGTTGGAAATGCTATATATGGCCCCATATGTTAACGACATACGCGCCCACTCCAAGGCCATGATTGTATTGCGTGCCCACAATGTGGAACACAAAATCTGGGAACGCATTGCCAAGGAAACCAAGTTCTTTATTAAACGCTTGTACATCATCCACTTGGCAAAAACCTTGAAAGAGTATGAGCTTAATGCCTTGGAGACTGTTGACGGAATTGCCGCCATCACTCGTAAAGACGCTGCTTTTTTTCGAAAATATTGCTCCAAGCCTATTATAGACATTCCATATGGCGTTTATCCTGAAGAGTTTACGCCAAATTATGAAATAACCAGCAAACCCAAGTTCTACCACATTGGATCCATGAATTGGATGCCCAATGCAGAAGGCATACGCTGGTTCATCGACGAGGTACTACCCAAAACTGTGGAAAAAGTACCCGATTTCGTTTTCCATCTGGCTGGTCGCAGTATGCCCGAATGGCTCACCACCTTAAAAAATCCACATATCAATGTTGTCGGTGAAGTACCTGATGCCAAAGAGTTTGTCGCCAATCATAATGTAGCCATAGTCCCGCTCCTTTCTGGCAGCGGCATCCGCATCAAGATTATTGAATCGATGGCTATGGGCAAGACTGTCATTACCACACGTGTTGGCGCCGAGGGCATACTCTATGACGAAGAAGTCAACATTATCATCGCTGAGAACAAAGCCAAGATGGTGGAAGCCATCCGCAGTATCAATGAAAACCCTACAATAGCTGTTAGGATTGGCCAAGCCGCACGCAAACTCATCGAAGAGACCTATGACAACCGCAAAATCATTGCACGACTATTAATGTTTTATGAACAAATTAAGCCGGGGAGCAAGATAAGTTTCTTGTGATTGACTATAGCTTGCCCATTCTCTAAGACGTAGCCATTGGCTATTGGCCGCATCAACAATTAAACAATTATTCGACCAACAATCAACAAAAAACTTTATCTTTGCCCTTTAAATCCGATGAGATGAAGATTTTTGTACTCCTACCTCGTATCCCATATCCCCTCGAAAAAGGCGACAAGTTACGGGCATTCAACCAAATAAAACAACTTGCAAAACACAACGAGATTATTCTCTGCGCCTTGAACGATGATTCGAAAGTCAACCAGCAAGATGCTTTCCATGCCCTTCAACCCTACTGCCAGTCCATCAATTTCATTAAAATTACGAAGCCTCAAATTGCGCTAGGCCTCGTCCGCGCCTTTTGCAAAGGTTTACCCCTTCAATGTGGCTATTTCTACAACCAAAAAGCCGCGAAAAAAATAGATGCCTTAATCACCAAACATAAGCCCGACATGCTCTTTGGGCAGTTGCTCCGAGTAGCAGAGTACATCCGTTACAAAAAGCTCCCTAAAACTATTGATTATCAAGATATTTTCTCTTTCGGTATGAAACGCCGTGCCGACATCGCTTCGCCAATTACACAACCTATTTATAATATGGAATACCGTCGTCTAAAACGATATGAGGCTGCCATTTTTGATGATTTCGACGTAAAGACCATCATCAGCGAACCTGATAGGGTATTATTTCCGCACGAGCGCCGAGATGAAATCCTTATCGTCCCCAACGGTGTTGACCACGACTATTTCAAGCCGCAAGAACAAGAAAAAAAATACGACCTCGTTTTCACGGGCAATATGAGTTACCCACCCAATGTGAATGCTGTGGAATATCTAGCCAATGAAATTATGCCCATTGTGTGGAAAACTCTCCCCAATACGAGGCTCTACATCGCTGGTGCCTCACCTGATCCCAAAGTAAAAAAGACTGCTTCAGAACACATCATTATCAGTGGCTGGCTCAACGACATCCGCGATGCATACGCCCAAAGCCATATTTTCATCGCACCCATGCGCATTGGCACCGGTCTGCAAAACAAATTATTGGAAGCTATGTCGATGCACTTGCCAGCAATCACCTCTCCTTTAGCCAACGCTTCGCTTGGAGCGAAACCTAATAAAGAAGTATTGGTTGGAAGCAATGCCGAAGAGATGGCTCAACACATCATTACACTTCTTACCAATAAAAAAATGGCTCAATGCATCGCACAAGAAGGCTACGACTTTGCCCGTCGAGTGTATGACTGGAGTACAGCAACAGAACTATTGGAGAAGGCAATGATTTCAGCCATAGGCTGAAGAAGAGACGCCAATTCGCTTCTTGACAGACAAATCCGATTCCCTACCCTACCACGATATTCACAATCTTCTTCGGCACATAGATGACCTTGCGCACCTGCTTGCCCTCAATCCACTTGGCGGCCTCGGGGGCGGCAAGCACGGCGGCTTGCACCTCATCAGCGTTCATCGTGACGGGCAACTCCATATTGAAGCGCATCTTACCATTGAAGCTCACAGGATAATTGAAGCTGTTCTCCACGGTCTTGCTCTCGTCATAGACAGGGAATGAAGCATTCACCACTGAAGTGTCGTGACCCAACAAGTGCCACAACTCTTCGGCAATATGCGGTGCGTAGGGCGAAATCATAACGCACAGCGGATCAAGGATTTCACGCTTGTTGCACTTGAGGTCAGCCAACTCGTTGACGCAAATCATAAAGGCCGAGACGACCGTGTTGAACGAGATGCTCTCAATGCCTTCTTCCTCCTTCTTGATGAGCTTGTGCAGGCTCTTCAGCTCAGGCGCAGTGGCAGCTTCGTCGCTAACGTTGAACTCGTTGTTCTCGTTGTGGAACAGTCTCCAAAACTTGCGCACGAAACGGAAGGTGCCTTCAATACCCTGTGTGTCCCAAGGCTTGGATTGCTCCAAGGGGCCGAGGAACATCTCATAGAGACGGAGCGTGTCGGCACCGTATTTCTCCACGAGGTCGTCGGGATTCTGCACGTTGTATTTCGACTTCGACATCTTCTCGACTTCGTTGCCGCAAACGTAAACCTCGTTGCCGTCCTTGTCCTTCTCCTTGATGAAGTGGGCATCCTTCAAGTCGTCGCGCCATTGGCGACATGCTGGAATATCAAGAATGTCGTTGCGTACCATATTAATATCGACGTGAATCGGGTCGCTGAACAACTCACGATCGGGTATGTTTTTGGACACGAAGATAGGACCACGATTGTACTCTTCGCCTTCAACGAAAGCCGGGACTTCCTTACCCGCAATCAAATCCTTGATTTTCTGCTCAACGATATGGGTTCCAGCCCTATAATCATTCAAAACATCGATGTTGGGCACCAAAAGCAGCTTGTAGCCCTTCGATGCCGCATAATCCTCCCACGGTTCAGCCACCTTCTCAAGGTTGCCCATACGGTTGATTTCGATGAGAATGCCTTTCTCGGGACAGAAGAAGTCGAACTGACGGCGACCATCCTTGTAGCCCTTGATAAACTCCACGCCCAAACGCTTGTCCTTGATTATGTTCCAAACGTCGTATTCGCACAATTTCTCCAAATTGACACGATAAGCGAAGCTCGAACGGCCTTGAATCATACCCTGGTTGATCATCCTTTGGAAAGGCTCGTCCTTGCACGATAGGCCAAGGTCATACAAGAATTTACACCAGAATCGGCTGTAAATCAAGTGACCGGTGGCGTGTTCGGCACCTCCAATATAAAGGTCAACGTTCTGCCAATAATCGTTGGCCTCGCGACTGAAATATTCCTTGTCGTTGTGCGGGTCCTCGTAGCGGAAATAGTAACCGCTGGAACCTGCAAAGCCCGGCATGGTGTTGGTCTCAATGGGATAGCCTTCCTCCGTGACCCAATTCTTGGCGCGAGCCAAAGGCGGCTCACCCGTCTCGGTGGGCTTGTATTCGCTGATGGAAGGCAACTCAAGCGGCAGCTTCGATTCGTCCATGGCGTATGGCATGCCGTCCTTGTAGTAAATCGGGAAAGGCTCGCCCCAATAACGCTGGCGGCTGAAGATGGCATCGCGCAGGCGGTAGTTAGTCTTGCCTGTGCCAACGCTTAGTTTCTCCAATTCCTCAATCATACGCTCGATGGCTTTCTTCACTGGTAGGCCATTGAGGAAGCCCGAGTTGACGAGTTCGCCATCCTTGGCGTCGAAGCTCTCCTCCCATGTGGAAGGATCGGTGGCCTCGGTGCCAGGTTTCTTTACCACTTGGATGATGGGCAGGTTGAAATGGCGGGCAAAGGCGAAGTCACGGCTGTCGTGGGCAGGCACGGCCATGATGGCACCCGTGCCGTAACCCATCAGCACGTAGTCGGCAATCCAAATGGGCAGCTTGGCACCCGTGATGGGATTCACACCGTAGGCACCCGTGAAGGCGCCGCTCACCTTGCGAACCTCAGCCATACGCTCACGCTCGCTGCGGTTCTTGGTACGGGTAATGTATTCCTCCACCTCGGCGCGTTGCTCAGGCGTGGTGATTTCGTTCACCAGCTCATGCTCGGGAGCCAGCACCATAAAGGTGGTGCCAAACAAGGTATCCGCACGAGTAGTGAACACCTCCAAATCAATGTCTTTACCGTCAATTTTGAAGATAACCGATGCACCCATCGACTTGCCAATCCAATTGCGCTGCAAGTCTTTCACCGACTCGCTCCAGTCCACGGTCTCGAGACCTTGAAGCAGACGGTCGGCGTATGCGGTGATACGGAGTTGCCATTGTTTCATCGACTTGCGTTCCACGGGGAAGCCGCCACGCACCGAGAGGCCATCTGCCACCTCATCGTTGGCGAGCACCGTACCCAATCCCGGGCACCAGTTCACCATAGCCTCGGCTTGATAGGCAAGACGGTAGTTCATCAACACCTCTTGTTGTTGCTTCTCGCTCATGGCCTTCCACTCATCGGCGGTGAAGCTCAGCGGTTTGCTTTCGGCCACATTGAGGCCTTCGGTACCTTTTTCCTCGAAACGGGCAATCAACTTACTGATGGGTTGTGCCTTCTGGCAACCGTTGCAGTAGAACGAGTTGAACAACTGGAGGAACGTCCATTGCGTCCACTTGTAGTAGCCCGGCTCACAGGTGCGCACCTCGCGGTCCCAGTCGTAGCAGAAACCGATCTTGTCCATCTGTTCGCGATAGCGGTTGATGTTCTTCTCGGTTGTCACGGCGGGATGCGTGCCCGTTTGAATAGCATATTGTTCAGCGGGCAGACCGTAGGCGTCGTAGCCCATCGGATGCAGCACGTTGAAGCCCTTCAGCCTTTTATATCTTGCATAAATATCCGAGGCGATATAACCTAACGGGTGACCCACATGCAGGCCTGCGCCCGAGGGATATGGAAACATATCCAGGACATAGAATTTCGGCTTATTGTGGTCAATATCAACCTTATAGATTTTGTTGTCGTGCCAGTACTGCTGCCACTTCTTCTCGATTTCGGTAAAATTATAATCCATACAACGAGGCGTTTTTTGCTGATTTTGAAAGAAACTGCAAAGATACGGAAAAAATGTGTACTTTTGCAAAAAATGAAAATCACCTATGGATGTTATTAGGTACATGAATTGTTGCATTGTAGAATTTGGACGGAGGTTAGGATTGGAGCCTAAATGGGCTTGCCGTTACCTTTATCTCCATGGCGGCCTGGACTTGTTAGACAAGAACTACCAAGCCGAGCACCTACTTCCTTTGGATGACACCATTGACGGACTGATTG
>CAMJHP010000093.1 GCA_946405575.1 uncultured Bacteroidales bacterium
TGAATATTTCGTGGTTTGATAGTCTTGTTAATAATCGGCCACAAAATTAGAAAAAATGTTATAACTTAACCAAAAAAAATGTTGGTTGAAGGAAATCAATGCATACTTAGGGAATACATTTGCTCTTCGGACTGGCATCGCCAAACGGAAGAGGGTATTATTTGGACAAATTTATCGGAATTAGGTAACGCTTAAAACTTCACATAGTATTCCAACATAGGATTCACCTCTCCCACTTCCTTGAGCAATTCCTCCAATTGTGCCCAATTCTTAATCATACCGCGCTTCTCGCGTTGGTTGAAGATACGTTTCACTTGTTCGTAGTTGAGGTAAGGATGATGCACCAAGGTCTTGAAATCCGTCCGATTGATGTCAATTTTACGCATTTCAGCCTCACCTATATTAATATAAGGCTGTATAACGGCAAGACGAGCTTCGTCCATCCCTTTTACATCACGGAGTTGTTCCAAGTTCACGAAGCCACCCAACTTGTCTCGGAATTCAAGGATGCGCAAGGCCATGAAACCGCCAATCTGGGGCAATTTCACCAATGTAATCGAATCCACCGTGTTCAGATCAACAATAGGGATATCTTTCTTCACGGTTTTAGGTTCCTCTCTCGCTTGTTCTTCCTGCTTTTTCGGATTAGGTTTGCTGCTTGTGTTTCGCGAAACCTCTGGTAGCACGATAAAAGGTTCCAACTGAGCGAATTCTTCCTCGCTGATGGTGTAAAGCTTGCCAAGATCGGTCTTTGAATAGAATTTGCCTCCTTTAGCCTTGTAATTCATAATGTTGCGAACTTGTCGGTCAGTGAGGCCCATTTGCCGCCACTCATCTTCTGTGATGGTATTAGGATTGAAAGGAAATGGATGTAGTTCATTCACTTCCTGAGACTTTTCTGCTTGTTGCTGTTGTTGTGCCTCAATGGCTGTCTGCCGCAAGGCCAATAGAGAATCCAGATTATGCAAGGATTCATCACTCAGTGACTTCCGTGATGGACGAAACAGACAAGCCAAAATCAAAATGAATATGGCAGCCAGAATCGAGATGATGGCGACACGCTCACCTTTGCTGAACGAGAAACACTTGCGAACGGAATCCATAGCTTATTTGATCAACCCACTGATAAACACAATCGCAATGGCTACAGGAGCCAAATACTTGATAATAAAGAAAATAATTTTCTTTAAGGAAGCTTTGATAGCACCATTGTTGGTCACTTCTTCGAAGAACTTTTGTTTGCCGAGATACCAGCCCACAAAAATGACTATCAGCACTCCGCCAACGGGCAACAAAATATTAGATGAGACAAAGTCCATAAGATCGAATACGGGAATACCTCCTATGGCAAAAGATGTGTTGCTCATCAAACTCAAAGAAGCAAATGCTCCAAGCAACATTGTTCCTGCACATGCAGCCACCGTTGCCCATTGCCTTTTAAGATGTAGTTCCTCAGAAATATAAGCCACAAGCACTTCCAACAACGAAATCGTTGAAGTGAGTGCGGCAATGGCCAACAACACAAAGAAAATGAGACAAAACCAATAGCCGCCTGTTATTTGGTTGAAAAGCATAGGTAATGTGTTGAACACCAATCCCATTCCCGCCTCCGGCTTCACTCCGAAAGAAAATGCAGCAGGAAAAATGACAAGTCCTGCAAGGATGGCAATTGCAGTATCGGCCAACACTACAGAGAAAGCCGTGCTGGTTAGGTTATCGCTTTTCTTGACATACGAGCCATAGGTGATGAGTACGCCCATTCCGAGACTTAAGGAGAAAAAGCCCTGCCCCAATGCACTGATAAGCACTTTACCTGTTATCTTTGAAAAATCAGGATGAAAGAGAAAGGCCAAGCCTTCTTTTGCACCAGGCAGTGTCATTGACCGAATACCTAAAACGACAAGGATTACAAGTAGCAAGGGCATAAGGATTTTGGCATATCTCTCGATTCCATTCTGCACGCCCTTGAACACCACAAACCCCGTCAGGAAAATGAAAACGCCCTGCCACATCACGTTGCGCCAGCCCATATCGTGGAAGGCGGTAAACTCCTGTTCAATGGTGACCAAGTCTTTCCCTTGGAACGAGTTGGTGACCGACTTGACGATGTACTCCAATGTCCAACCAGACACTGTAGAGTAGAAAGCAAAAATAAGAAAGCCACATAGCACCCCTATATAACCCACGATAGGCCATATTGTCTTAGGTGCCAGTTGTTTGAACGCGCCTACTGAATTGCTCTGAGAGCGTCGCCCTATGACCAATTCGGAGAGCATCACGGGAATGCCCAAAAAAATGACGACAAGCAGGTATATCAACAGAAAGGCAGCACCACCATTCTCTCCCAACTCACAAGGGAAACGGTAAATATTGCCTAATCCAATGGCAGAGCCCGCAGCGGCTGCGATAATGCCAAGTTTAGAACCAAATCCATCGCGTTTTTTCTTTTCTTCGACCATATTTCTATTCATTTGACATGCGATGCAACACAGCCTCACATCAACAATTATCTCTTTTCTCCGTATGCCAGATCACCCACATCGCCAATACCTGGGACAACGTAGGCACGTGCAGTCAACTCCTCGTCGATGCTTCCCACCCAGATGGTGACAGGCAGTCGCGACATGGTATGCTGTACGTAATCCAAGCCATCTTGACTAGCCACAGCGACTGCAATATGGATCTCTTTGGGTATTGTATCTTCCATCAAGCCGTTCAATGTCTTCACGATGGATTCGCCAGTGGCCAACAAAGGGTCGCATAGGATGAGAATACGTTCCTCAATATCAGGCGATGAAAAGTATTCTACCCGAATTTCGGAATCTTCCTCGTTCTTGTCGTATTTACGATAGGCAGCGATGAATGCACTGTCGGCTTGGTCGAACATACTGAGCATCCCATTATGGAACGGCAAGCCTGCACGCAAAATAGTGGCAATGACGGGCTGCTCATGCATTGTCCGTATCTGCTTGATTCCTAATGGTGTAGTCACTTCTTCATTGTCATATTCAAAGGACTTGCTGATTTCGTACGCCATAATTTCGCCAATGCGTTCGAGGTTGCGGCGAAAGCGCATACGATCTTGTTGAATGACAGCATCGCGGAGCTCAGCCATATATTGGTTAAAAACGCTGTCCGTCTTCTCTAAATTGTGAATTTCAATCATATTGTTGGTATTTGGCACAAAAATAGGCCTTTTTCAAATACGAAGCAAGTATTATCTTATTTCCTATGCTTCCAAATTTTCAAAACAGTTTTTTCCAAGGGCGAAAGCCGATTGAATGTATAAGAAGGATATTTCACTTCACGACCACCAAAACCGAGATAAAAACGCGCTAAATTCTCGTCATCCGATCCTTCAAAATCAAAAGTAAGGGGCTGATTAGCATATTTTTGTATCACTTGGTCGAGAAGATAGGTCATGGCTTGGCGTTGTTTACCCTCCATAGTAAGGCCTGAAAACAGGAAAGTGATTCGGTCAACGGTCTTCATAAATATGGCAGCGCATATCAATTGTCCAACGCCTTTTTCGGTCACGCCCAAGATGAAAGCATAGCCTCGGGTACCAGCCACCTTGGTCAATGCCGTCAGTCGTGCATATTCAGCATCACCCCATTTGTCAAGCAAAGCCCCACGGTTTTCTGTAAACAAGGCAACGACATGATAAGGAATCACTGTATTGACCAATTGTAAATTATTGTCTGCAGCCTTGGCCAAATTGCGCTTCGTATTGGTGTGGTAATTGGATCGGATAGCATCATATCCTTGGTTTAAGTCAAGCAATACATTCCTATGATATTCAATACCTTGCTTATCACCATTAAAAATGTTACTTTCATTCAATCGAATCTCGGCAAAACGGAACTTATTGGGAATGGCATCCAAGAAAGCGTTTACTTTTTCCGTCGTCATAGGTTGCTTTGAAAACACGCCCAATTGCTGCACGAAATAAGGTTGAAAGAGGTAGTCGACACCAAATTTCTTTCCTCCTGTGAGAGGCATAACAGATTGATAGTCATCTTCGACCAACGCATCCCAACCCGGATGGACTATGTCCAGATACCAGGAATAGGCGTAGATGTTGCCACATTCAGCGATGGTAGCATCCCATTTTGTCTGGTTGATTTGGTTATGTATGAGGTATTGAATCATTTATTCGCTTAGAATTAGAGAATTTGAGATTTGTAGTTCGTTGAATTTATTTGGAATTAGGTTAAAAATTGCAAGCTATTCATTAGGTGAAGATATATGTCAGAAGCTGACGGTACATTTCTGGCCAGCCGACCCAACGTCCCTCTCCGCCAAGAGTTTCATTATGTGTTAAATAGATAAACGTCCCTCCTACCGCTTTCACTTCGTCGACAAGTTGTTTTGCAAGCGTAAGAGAAGCTTCAACGTCAAGATTGAGGTAGTCGCGCATAGTACCGTCCATGAGGGCAAATGGATGCACACGCAGGTTGGTCACCATATCGTTTTCGAGATCATAAAAACGGAAAGAGTCGGCGATGCCTGCACGAAAACCAGCTTGTGAGGCAAAGCCCATTGTGTAGTCGTCACCAATGTCCAACTCAATGAGTTTCTGATAGCTTCGCGGCAGGTTCATCCTCAAGAAATGCTGGCGGCTCTTGGTCAACGGACGATGCAAAACTTCAGATAGATTGCTAATCTCATGCTGCAACTTGTTGGAATTCAAATAGGATGAGAACGAGGGATGAACGCCTACATCGGCATAGTCACCGAGATGTTTGATGAGGTTGCAGAAAGCCTCCTTGCGAAGTGAGATGTTCTTGTCATTGGTGTCGTATTCGCCACAGAGAATGAAATATATTGGATTGAGTTTGAACTCTTTCTGTAAGTCAAACTGGAAATCGAAAGAGTCGAAAGGATCTTTGCGTTTGCCACACAACACTTGATGACGTTCGCGGATGCGCTCGAAGTCGCCAGCCGCCAAATCCTTGAAAAATCCGCCAATCGTTCGATAAAGCCCCTTGTGCTTGTAAGCCCAAGCTGCATCGACATCGTAGGTCGGAACAAAAGCAAATTTGGGATTCTTGATGGGCAAATCAGGATATGCGGCCTTCAAACGCCGACCCAAAGCCAACGTCCAAATGTTGACCAATGGTTTCTGAAGCATTTCATTTTCGTACATCCATGATGATTCGGCGCGAAAGCGGCCATATTTGTCTCGTACCTGGGAGAGGTATTCCTCATAGCGTGAAACCAAGAAGAAAGAGGCGGCAAATACATCAAAAGGCATAAGGTTGCCCATGCCATACACAGCATAGGGAGCAACAGTCCCTTCAAACCCAACTTTTCGAAACGATTGCTCATGAATATGCCGTTCAAAAAGAATGTCATCCGATTTCACAAAAAGCTCATCGTCAACCCGTTGTGGACCATAATGCAATTTAGGTCCTTCAAATGCCTTGAACAGGTCTTCGTTTGTCGTCAATTCAAATTCAATACCCAGCAACTGCCTGAGCATTAAATCGAAGACATACATCACGCGCCCTGTGACTTTCGGAACAAGAATCAGCATTTTCATTGGCACAAAAATAGAATGAATTTCAATACGAAAGGTAAAAATCCGAAAAATGTTTCAACTCCGCTCAAGCAATACTGAAAAATTGTAATTTTGTCGGTTTAAACAAAGGCTTCCCGATATGGAAAATTTCGTAGTATCTGCTAGAAAATACAGGCCGATAACCTTCGACACCGTTGTGGGTCAAGGCTCTATTACCAATACCTTGAAGAATGCCATCCGCAACAACACTTTGGCGCAAGCCTTCCTATTTTGCGGTCCACGTGGAGTGGGTAAGACCACTTGTGCCCGTATTATGGCCAAGACCATCAACTGCCTCAACCCTACCGAGAATATGGAGGCCTGCAACGAATGCGAATCATGCCGTGCCTTCAACAACAACGCCTCGTTCAACATCTATGAACTTGATGCAGCGTCTAACAACTCGGTTGAAGACATTCGCAGTCTTGTTGATCAAGTGAGGATTCCACCGCAAATCGGCCAGTACAAAGTCTACATCATCGACGAGGTCCACATGCTTTCGGCAGCGGCCTTCAATGCCTTTTTGAAGACCTTGGAAGAGCCCCCGGCGTATGCTAAGTTCATCTTAGCCACCACGGAGAAGCATAAAATCATCCCAACCATCCTGTCACGTTGCCAAATCTTTGATTTCAAGCGGATTACGGTGGATGACATCGCTAAGCATTTGGCCTTTGTCGCTCAAAGCGAAGGTGTTGCGGCAGAGCCTGAGGCTTTAAACATTATTGCGCAAAAAGCCGATGGTGCCTTGCGTGATGCACTCTCCATTTTCGACCAAATGGTCAGTTTCTCCGGCAAATGCATCACCTACAAGGATGTTATCGACAACCTGAATGTTCTCGATTACGACTATTATTTCCAAATTGTTGACCACATCCTGAAAGGCAACACGAGCGAAATCCTGCTTATCCTCAATGATATCATCAGTAAAGGATTTGAGCCACAGCATTTTGTCAGCGGAATGGGTAACCATCTAAGAAGCCTTTTGGTATGCAAAGACCCAATAACGGTACAACTTTTGGAAGTGAGCGAGCAACTGAAGCAAAGGTATCTGGCTCAATCGCAGTCCTGTCCCCTACCCTTCTTGATCAAAGCATTGGAAATCAACAATAAGTGCGACATTGACTATCGTGCAGCAAACAATAAGCGCCTGCATTTGGAGATTGCCTTGTTGAAGATGTGCAGTTTATGCAGCCAAGCATTGAATATGCCGACGGCGCAGACGCAACCTGTGCAGATGCCGCAGAATAGACCGGCAATGCAACCAACAAGTCAGGCAAACACGATGGGTGGAATTCCTCCTACTCCCTTAAAAGGGGAAGTGGCTTCCACCAGCCCTTCAACTCAAACGGCGAAGGTCCCTGAGCCTGTCGAAGGGCCGACCAACAAGTCTACACCACCACAACCTCAACCCAACAATTCAACAATTCAACAGTCAACAATTCAACCACAAGCCGCTCCCGTTTCGACAGGCACAACGGCCACAGCTCCTGCCCAGCCCGTCGTTAGGCCGCGTGGCACTGCCAGCAGCATCAGCATCAACAAAGCTATGCAACAAGCCGAAAAAATGGTGGATGAAAAAGAAGAAACATGGGATTCCCATTTCACGCAAGAACAGCTGACCGAAGCTTGGGCTGATTTCGTCAACAGATACAAGAATGTCTCACCCAATTTTGCTGCGGCATTGGGGAAATATACACCTAAATTAATAGGAACTTCCGAAATCCATTTCAGCGTCGACAACCTGCTCTTTGAGCGCGACACAGAAGGCATGAGTGCATTGAAGCATCATCTGAAGCAAAGCCTGCACAACAACCAATACCAACTCAAGCCCGAGGTGATGGAGCGTCCCGCCGAAATCGAGGCTTACACCGACAAAGATAAGTTTGAAAAGATGGTGGAAGAACGGCCTTATTTGAGGACAT
>CAMJHP010000094.1 GCA_946405575.1 uncultured Bacteroidales bacterium
TTGCGGTCGTTTTGCCCATTTATATCTTGATTTGGTTGCTATCCACTTATTTTACTGGTGGTTACGATAAGCCTTACAACATTGGCAAGGCCGTGTTGGGCGTGGCTTTTGGTAGTGCCGTGATTTTGGTGCTGTATGCCTTGTTGCCTGAAACATTGCGTTTTTCGCGTGCCTTGATTCTCTTCGGTATGATTTGGCTCGCCTTGGAGATGAGTATCACGCGCTTTATCGGTATCTTGATTGGCAACGAGAACTTCCAATCGAAGAGGACAGTGAAGAAACGTTTCTTGGTCATCGGAAGTCCAGAAGAAACACAACGGGTCAATTCTATTTTAGAAAGTACTTCCATCAAACCAGATTTCATCGGTTTGGTGAGTTCTGAGACGCAAGGCGAGGCCCCAGAAGGCTTCATCGGCAACATTTCTCAAGTGCCCGACATCATCGAGATTTACAAGATTACGGAAGTCATTTTTTGCTCAAAGGATGTGCCGCATCAGGTCATCATTGACAAGATGGTGGACTGGCATGCGACTAATGTAGATTACAAGATTGCGCCCGAGGATAGCCTGTCCATCATTGGCAGCAATAGCATCAACACGCGCGGTGACCTTTACACTGTCGACATCAAGGCGATTGACACGGTGGCCAACCGCCGTAACAAACGCCTCTTCGATGTGCTGATGAGCCTGTTCAGCATCACTTTCTGGCTGCCTCTGGCCTTGGTCGTGAAGCAGCCGGTAAGATTCTTGAAGAACGCCATTCTAGTCTTGCTTGGCCGCAGAACCTGGGTAGGCTATTGCTCGCCTGCCGATGAGACACAAAAGTTGCCTAAGATTCGCAAAGGCATATACAATCCCGCTTCCTATATGGAAAAGGGCATTGATACTGGGGTCCTCAACCAGATGAATCTGCTTTATGCCCGTGACTATACTGTCTGGAAGGATGCTGAGGTGTTTTTTAGGTCGGTCACGGTAAAATAATGGGATTCGCTTCGCGAAGAAATACACAGTATTCAACATAGTTAAATCCTTCAAAATCTATTTCAGAATATTCCAAAATCAGATATTGAAGGATTTTATTTGATTTTTAAAGATTTCTGCCCTTTAGGGCATTCCATATACTAGTTCATTTTGCGTGTTTGTATCCATTAACCTTATCCCAATCCCCGCGTGTGAAATCAGGCATTTGCACCGGCATTCCGCCGTTGGCGATGGAGGCTGCCGTCAGCTCGCCGAGACACGACCATTCGGCGGCGTCGTAAACGTCTTCGTCGAGGGGCAGGCCATGATGCAGGCAGTAAATCAGGCGGTAATCCATGATGAAGTCCATACCGCCGTGGCCGCCCACTTCCTTGGCTTTCTCTTCAATCTCCACTGCGATGGGGTGGAGGTATTCCTTCAAGATTTTGTCGCGCACATCGGCAGGGACAAAAGCATGTGGGTTAAGGTGTTGACCCTCGGCAAGGAAATCGGCAGGCAATTTTTCGTCAAGCAAAGTGAAGCCTTCCGTGGGATATTTGTTGGCAAAACCTTCCGTGCCAGTGAGTTGATACAGGCGGTTGTAAGGTCTGTAGGTGTAAACGTCATGCTCGATAAGCATGGTCTTGCCTTTCTCGGTCTGAATCATTGTGGTGGTCATGTCACCGTTGGCGAAGTCGTCCACATTCATCATATCCTTGGCGATTTTCTTGCCGTTGTAGGAAGGTGTGCCCATCGAGACCAAGGTCTTCATACGGTCGCCACGGTGGATGTTAAAGGCTTGGCAGAGGGGCCCCAAACCGTGGGTGGGGTAGACATCGCCCATATGGTTCTGGTTGAACTCGAGGCGCCAGTTTTCGTAATACTCATGCCAAAATGGCTCAAGGTTGTGGATGTAGGCACCCTCGCCGTGGATGAGTTCGCCGAACATGCCTTGCTGGGCCATGTTGAGGGCGGTCAGCTCGAAGAAGTCGTAGCAGCAATTTTCAAGCATCATGCAGTGGCGTTGGGTTTGTTCAGCCACGTCGACGAGTTGCCAACATTCTTCGAGAGAGGTGGCGGCGGGCACTTCCACGGCTACGTGCTTGCCGTGCTGCATAGCATAGACAGCCATCGGGACGTGGGTCTTCCAGTCGGTGCAGATGTAGACGAGGTCGATGTCGTCACGCTCGCATAGCTCTTTCCAGGCTTCACGACCTGTGTATGTGGCAGCACGTGGTAAACCTTTGGCTTCCAAAATCTTGGTTTGCACGGCTTCCACGCGGTCGGGCTCAATGTCACACAAGGCAACGACAGTCACACCGTCGATGTAAGTCATACGGTCGACGGCATCTGGACCACGCATACCGAGGCCGATGAAGCCGATGCGCACATTCTCGATGGGGTCTACGGTGAATTGCAGGACACTCTTCTGTCCTTCGATACGTTGTGGCTCATCGAAAACAATGGTGTTGTCGACAATGCGGTAGTTGCCCTTGCGGACTTCGGTTTCGGCGGTTTTCTTTTCGCCACAGGCGGCAGCCATGGCCATCAGAATAATGCCAAGGATGAGGTGTAAAATCTTGTTTTTCATAGAATGAGGATTGAATTTGAGGGCAAAATTAGCAATAATCCATTCAAAATCCCTATCTTCGCAAAAATTTTACCCTTATGAACGAACTTTACACTATTGCGGGCCATTTCGTCGACCCGAAAACTATCGAAAGCATTCAGCCTTTGGGCAATGGACTCATCAACGATACCTATAAGATTATGGTTGCAGGACAGCCGAAATATGTGCTGCAACGCATCAATAATGCCGTCTTTACCAATGTCGATATGCTGCAAAACAACATTGAAGCAGTAACGAACCATATCCGGAAGAAATATGAAAGCCAAGGCATTACGGACATTAGTCGTAGAGTGTTGCATTTTCTGAAGGCCGACAGTGGAAAGACTTACATCGTTGAGGACGGTAAGTATTGGCGTGTGATGGATTTCATTGCCGACAGTTACACTTATGAGGCTGTTACGCCAAAATATGCGTATTATGCAGGCCGTTCCTTTGGCGATTTCGAGTCGCTGCTGACGGATTTGGAGGCACCTATTGGGGAGATTATCCCTGATTTCCATAATATTGAATTTCGCTTGAAACAATTGGAAGATGCTGTCGCCGAGGACCGTGTGGGTCAGATGCGTGAGGTGGAGGTGCAGAAGTTCGTGGCCAAAATCAGAGAGGCAGCTGATAGTATGTGTTTGGGCGAAAGACTTTATCGTGAGGGTAAGTTGCCGAAACGCATCTGTCATTGCGACACCAAAGTAAACAATATGCTTTTTGACAAGGACGGCAATGTGTTCTGCGTCATTGATTTGGACACTGTTATGCCGAGTTTCGTCTTCTCTGATTTTGGTGACTTCCTGCGTTCTGCTGCCAACACGGGTGCTGAAGACGACCCCGATTTGGACAACATCCATTTCAATATGGGGATTTTCGAGGCTTTTGCCAAAGGTTATTTGGAAGGTACGAAATCCTTCCTGTTGCTAATAGAGAAGGAGAATCTGCCCTATGCTGTTACATTGTTCCCCTATATGCAGGCCGTACGTTTTCTGACAGATTACATCAATGGCAATACCTATTATAAGATAAAATATCCTACCCACAATCTGGTGCGCACGCGGGCGCAATGGAAATTGTTTGAGGAGGCGGAGGCTGTTCTGCCAGAAATGAAATCTTTTATCGCTAATAATTGACTCGTTTTACCTCATTGCGAGGAACGAAACAATCCAGTTTGCAAAACAATTGGTACCTGTTCCGCCCGTATCTTTTTGGCAATGATGTGCTTGTCTCTGTCGAGGACATAAATCAGTGGTGTGGTTTCGATGTCGAATAACCATATTAGTTCCGACGGATTTGTAATTCGGCAGTGTTGAATGGGGGATTTCAAATCCCCATTTCCTTGCGGGTGGATTGCGAATCCGCCCGAACTTTCACCAGAGCTGTTGGGATTCATGTCGATGGCCAGCACTGTAATCTCAGGATGAACCGCACAAACTGAGTCCATTTGCTGCATTTCTTGGTGACATACATCACAGTCGTGGTCGTAGAAAAACAATACCGTGAATTCGCTTTCATAGGAATGTAAATCAACGGAATCGTTTATCGCGAAATTGGGAGCAAGGTTAAATAATTTCAATCGTCGGAGGGTCTCGGCTTTATCGCGAATCAATGCCAAATTAGTGGCATTCAGATCTTTGATTTCCAATTGGGAGAAATAGTTGTCGTACAGGTAAACGAACACTTGGTCTTGGCTCATGTATTCGGGGTGGCGGTATTTCTCCAACAAATGCCAAAGGATGAAGTCGCGGAGGTCGGTGTTGAAACTCGTCCTTTCTACCAATCGGTCGATTTCAGGCGTGATGGAATCGGGGAGGGGAACGACCATTTTGTCAAAATAGAAATCCAACTGCGCAGCCAGAATTGGGTTTTCATCCGTGGGGCCGTCAAAGGTCTCTATGCCGTCCCAGAAAGTGGTGTTTTGGGCAAAGCCGAGACTAGAGACTAACAAAAACAAGATGAGCAATTTCAATTTCATGGTGCAAAAATAAAAACAATTCCTAAATTTGCAGCGATAATAGAAGAGGAGTTATGGAGATTTATCACAAAAACTACAAAACTTGTAAAATTCCTTTGCGGGCAATGTCGACTACACAACCGTGTTGCTGCAGGAAAGCCGCCGGTTGGCAGCTTTCCTATGATGCTATAAAAAAGCTTGTTTTGATTTGTTTTGTGAGTTTTGTGATTACTAATACTGCTTTCGCGCAGAATGAGCCCGTCCGCATCGCCTTCTGGAATATGGAGAACTTCTTCGACCCCTTTGTGGACAGCACCAAATCTTATAATGCATTCACCGAGGACGGTATGCAGCATTGGACAAAGAGCCGTTTCTACCGCAAACGCAACAATATGTACAAAGCCATTTTGGCTATGTCGGAGAACCGGCCCTTGGGCATCTTAGGTATGTGTGAAGTGGAAAACGAATATGTGTTAAATGCTCTTTTTGAGCAGACCCCTTTGAAGAAGCACAACTACCGCTGGGTGCTTTATGAAGGTCCCGACAAGCGTGGCATCGACCCAGCCATTGTGTATTCGCTGGATCATTTCCAATTGGTGGAGAGTGCAGTGTTTCCATATTACAATCCAGAGGATACGGCGTATCATTCGAGGGATATCTTGTATGCAAAGTTCATAGGAACCGACGCTTCCAGTGCCGCTTATGCTGACACCATCCACGTTTTTGTCAATCACTGGCCGTCAAGATACAGCGGTGAGTTGGAGACGGTAGGTTCACGCTCTTGCTCGGCGGCGATTGTGCGCGCTAAGGTGGATTCCATCGTGGCCGCTGCGCCTGAGGGCTATCATCCAAAAGTCATCATGATGGGCGATTTGAACGACTGTCCTACCGACCCGAGCGTCTACGATGTGTTGCGGGCGCGCCATCCTAGCGAGTTGGAGGAAGGCTGCCTCGTCAACTTATTCGGGAAGAACGATGAATTAGGTTTTGAAGGCACACTGAAGCACCAAACAGATTGGCAGATTTTTGACCAAATCATAGTCACGCCTGCGTTGATGGAGGATAGAGAGGGACTTCATTATCAAGAGGGTAGTGCCCGCATCTTCCATGCCGACTTTATGCTGGAGGATGACGAGGCCTACCATGGCAAGAAGCTTTTCCGCACATACATCGGGCCGCGTTATTTCGGCGGTTTCAGCGACCACTTGCCGGTGTATATCGATTTGGTGAGGTAGGTCTTGTCATCTTCCAATCCACACATTTAATGACAGGCATTTATTCAATTCACGTATCAGTGTATTCATCGAAACCTTCTCGCTGCTTGAGATAAGAATATGGTTTTTGTAGCATTTTTTCACCTTCTTGCATATTTGACTGTTCAAAGATTGGATGTCTCAAAATACCTTGTATCAACTATGGTTTCTCAACTGCAGGCTGTCCTAAATCTCATCAATCCGTTTCCAATTGCCCCAAACAGCTTATGAAAAGGCTTGGAAATAAGCCTGTAAGAAAAAATTTTTATGGGAGATATGAATTAATAGTTGCTTTTCCTTCTTTTTCATATCTTTGTTCCCATAAAAACAACAGTACACTATGAAAAAATCGTTATTGATACTATTTGTATTGCTCGCATCTTGTAGCTTGGCTTTTGCTCAACAGCACGAATCTCATTGGTCGGATTTTGATTACCACGATTTTGAAAATCACGCTCTTCTTGTTGCATTTGTCCAAATTGATGGTAACTTCATTACGACGGAAGACAATTGGGCAGACATAGAGGTTGCTGCCTTTGTCGATGGCATATGTAGGGGACATATGTTTATGGATGACGAGACATATATGGGCGACCCGTACCCGACACTTCAGTTGTCAATACATTATAACATTGACTACGAAGGTGAAGAAGTCACATTTAAAATGTATGATCACTCAACGGGGATGGAATACGAGGGTTGGTCTTGTAACTATGGCATTTTTACGGGAGATGAACACTTCGAGGTATGGTATGACCCCCAAATAGGTGCAGTCTTGAATTTCACTATGTTGTACTCCATTACGGTTTCGTCCAACCCGGAGGGGGGTGGGACGGTCACTGGCGGTGGCGTTTATGACCAAGGCGATGAGTGCACGGTCGCAGCCGTGCCCGAAGCGGGCTACGCTTTCGTCTGCTGGACGGAGGGCGGCGAGGAGGTGTCGTACGACGCTGAGTACGTGTTCACGGCCGTGTCGGAGAGGGACCTTGTGGCGAACTTCGTCGCGCGCCACTGGACGCCGGAGGTCGTTCAGGACAGCATGCTTCTGACAGGTGTGGTGTTGATAGACAGCACGGAGCAGTCGTCCCCGTGGCTTGAGCTGGGCGCGTTCAGCGGGGGCGAGTGCCGAGGCGCGTCTTTGCCGGCCCTGGAGGAGGGTAGATGGCAGTACCGTATGTTGTTGTCCGGCGAGACTGGCGACAGCATCACGTTCCGAGTGTACGACCACGCCTTGGGGCAGGAGCCGAACCTTCGGTGCTTCAGCGGGGTCGAGTTCGGTTCGGACAGCCTTGTGTACTGGGAGGAGCCTTGTGAGATTCGTTTTGGCAGCCTGTACACGGTGAGCGTAGAGGCCAGTCCCGAGGATGCGGGCACGGTCACCGGCTCGGGCACGTACCTGGTCGGAACGGAGGTGACCCTGACGGCGACGGCAGGCGCAAACAGCACGTTCGTCGGCTGGTACGTCGGAGGCGAGGAGGTCTCGACGGACACGGTGTACGTGTTCACGCTGACCGAGGACGTGGCAGTGGTGGCCAGCTTCCTCCCGAGACACGAGGTGAGGGTTTCGTCCAACCCGGAGGAGGGTGGGACGGTCACTGGCGGTGGCGTTTATGACCAAGGCGATGAGTGCACGGTC
>CAMJHP010000095.1 GCA_946405575.1 uncultured Bacteroidales bacterium
AAGTTCGAAGGCGAAGTCCTGAGACGTAAGGCAGGTAAAGCTGCTGGTAAGTAAAAAACATTAATACCTTAGTAAGAAAATGGCAAAAACTAAAGAAGAAAGAAGACAGTTTATCAAGAAGAGCATCAGAAAGAAGATTTCTGGTACCGCTCAACGTCCGCGTATGTCTGTCTTCAGAAGCAACAAGCAAATCTATGTGCAGCTGATTGACGATGAGGTCGGCAAGACTCTGGCTGCTGCCAGTTCCCGCGAGAATGGCATCGAAAATGAAAAGATCACGAAGACCGAACAGGCCGCTAAGGTGGGTGCTTTGATAGCCGAAAAGGCCAAGGCCGCCGGCATCGAGACCGTCGTGTTCGATCGTAATGGTTATTTGTATCACGGTAGAGTGAAGTCGCTGGCCGACGCAGCTCGTAATGGAGGACTTAAATTCTAATTGTCATGGCAGAAGTTAATGTAAAAAGAGTAAAGTCTAGCGAAATTGAGTTCAAGGAACGTCTCGTTAGCATCAACCGTGTCACTAAGGTGACCAAAGGTGGTCGTACTTTCACTTTCGCAGCGCTGGTTGTCGTCGGCAATGAGAATGGTGTCGTCGGTTATGGTCTCGGTAAGGCCAAGGAAGCCACTGCCGCCATCCAGAAGGGCGTTGATGATGCCAAGAAGAACCTCGTTAAGGTTCCGGTTCTGAACGGCACGTTGCCCCACGAGCAGTATGGCAAATACAGCGGTGCATACGTCTATATTCAACCCGCTACTCCAGGTACTGGCGTTATCGCTGGTGGTGCTATGCGTGCCGTGCTGGAAAGCGTTGGCGTTAAGAACGTGATGGCTAAGTCGAAGGGATCCTCCAACCCCCATTCGGTGGTGAAGGCCACTTTCGACGCTCTGACTAGAATGCGTGATGCCTACACTGTCGCACAATTGAGAGGTGTGGATTTGGATACTGTGTTTAACGGATAAAACTTTTGAAACGATGAAAAAAGTAAGAATCACCCAAGTCAGAAGTGGTATCGGAAGACCACAAGATCAAAAGGACACTTTGAGGTCACTCAAGCTGAGAAAGATGCACCAGTCTGTCGAGGTCGACATGGACGACCCCGTCATGGCCGGTATGGTGAGCAAAATCGCCCACCTTCTCAAGATCGAAGAAATCTAATTGTTGAACTTATCTAATCTACATTTATCATGGATTTAAGTAATCTCAAACCAGCAAAAGGTTCTACAAAGGAAAAGAAAAGATTAGGCCGTGGCCAAGGTTCAGGAAGAGGCGGCACGTCAACGCGCGGTCACAAGGGTGCTCAAGCCCGCTCTGGCGCAAAGCGTAAGATCGGCTTCCAAGGTGGTCAAATGCCTCTCCAGCGTTTGGTTCCTAAGTTCGGTTTCAAGAACATGAATCGTATTGAGTATACCCCAGTCAACCTCGCAACTTTGCAGAAACTTGCTGACAAGGGCATCACGGTGGTTACCCCCGAAGTGCTTGTTGAAAACGGTGTCACCCACAAGAAGGAACTGGTTAAGATCCTCGGTCGTGGTGAATTGACTGCAAAATTGGAAGTTAGGGCTCACGCATTTTCCGCCAAGGCTAAAGAAGCTATCGAGGCCGTCGGTGGAACTTGCGACAAATACGAAACGAAATGAATAGATTAATAGAAACCATAAGAAACATTTTCAAGATCGAAGAGCTGCGTAAACGCATCTTGTTTACCATCCTCATCATCTTGGTCTACCGTTTCGGCTCGTTTGTCGTCATCCCTGGCGTCGACCCGAATCAGCTTTCTATTATCCAGCGCAGCAGCGAAGGCGGCCTCCTCGGGCTGTTGAATATGTTCTCAGGTGGTGCTTTCGGTAATGCCTCCATCTTCGCTCTGGGTATCATGCCTTACATCACCGCATCTATCATCATCCAATTACTTGGTATGGCAGTGCCTTATTTCCAGCGTCTTCAAAAGGAAGGTGAGAGCGGTCGTAAGAAACTGAACCAGATTATGCGTTACCTCACTGTAATCATCGTCATCATCCAAGCCCCTGGTTATATCCGTAACGTTATCGAACAGTTCAAGATGGCTGGTGCCACTTCTGCCGTCACTCCTTTTGATGGGTCCGCTCCTGGAGCTTTCTTCTGGATTTCGTCGGTCGTCCTGCTTTGCGCAGGCACCTTGTTCATTATGTGGCTTGGTGAAAAGATCACCGATAGAGGTATTGGCAATGGTATTTCCCTTATCATTATGATAGGTATCATTGCCCGTTTGCCTGGTGCTTTCGTGGCCGAATGTGCAGCACGTTTTAACCAAGGAGGTGCAGGTATGATTATCCTTGTCGTTGAGCTGTTGGTGCTGTTCTTCGTGATGTTGGGCACTATTGCCCTTGTACAAGGCACACGCAAGATTCCGGTACAGTATGCCAAACGTGTTGTCGGCAATCGCCAGTACGGTGGTGTCCGTCAATACATCCCGCTGAAAGTGAATGCTGCCGGCGTTATGCCTATCATCTTCGCTCAGGCCATTATGTTCCTGCCTGTGACCATCGCTGGTTTCAGACAGACGGAGGCTCTGACAGGATTTGCCGCTGCTTTCACCAACATTAACGGTTTCTGGTACAACCTTGTGTTCTTCTTTATGATCATCGCCTTCACCTATTTCTATACGGCTGTGACGATGAACACCAACCAAATGGCGGAAGATATCAAGAAGAACGGTGGATTCATCCCTGGTGTGAAGCCTGGTAAGAAGACCGCTGAGTATCTCGACACCATTATGTCGAGAATCACTTTACCTGGTTCACTCTTCCTTGGCCTCGTGGCCATTATGCCTGCCATTGTGGCAAACCTTATGAATGTCACTACGGGATTCTCCCATTTCTATGGCGGCACTTCTCTGCTGATTCTTGTTGGTGTTGTACTCGACACTTTGCAACAAATCGAAAGCCACCTCTTGATGCACCACTACGACGGTCTGACCAAGACGGGTCGTATCAAAGGTCGTGTTGGCAGAATATGATTGTATCGTCCTATGCTTTTAGGAGCAGGGCAAGCCAAACTTTCGGGAAACCTTCGGACTAGTCGAAGGTTTCCTGAAATGATGGTAAGGTAAGAAGACAAATCGGTGAGAACTAAGAAATTTCACAAAAATAACCTCTAATTGGAAAAGATTTCTTACTTTTGCAGCCCGAAAATCCGTCCAGATAGGGCAGAGACTGAAATAAATAACTAAGTAATAAGTATTTGAAAGTGTAAAGTATGGTAAAACAATTGTCGATAGAACAGGAAGGCACCGTAGTGGAAGCGTTGGGTAATGCTATGTTTCGTGTCGAGTTGGAGAATGGTTTGGTGATTATCGCTACCATCTCAGGCAAGATGCGTATGCACTATATCAAGATTCTGCCTGGTGACAAAGTCAAACTGGAGATGTCTCCCTATGATTTGACAAAGGGCCGTATCACCTTCAGATACAAGAGTTAACTACAAAAGTATATTGAAATGAAAGTTCAAGCATCTGTAAAGAAAAGATCTGCCGATTGCATCATCGTGAAGCGCAAGGGCAGAGTGTATGTGATTAATAAGAAGAACCCTAAAGAGAATCAGCGTCAGGGTTAATCTTGGTCGAAAATTTCAAACTAAAGTAATTAAGATAATATGGCAAGAATCGCTGGTGTAGATATCCCGAGCAACAAAGCCGGTGAAATCTCATTAACCTACATTTACGGTATTGGAAGATCACTCTCAAAGGAGATCCTGAAGAAGGCTGGCGTTGAGCCCGCAAAGAAAGTGCAGGATTGGACCGACGATGAGCAGAAGACCGTTCGTGACATCATCGCCGAACAGTACAAGACCGAAGGTGAACTTCGCGGTGAAGTTCAGATGAACATTAAGCGTTTGATGGATATCGGTTGCTACAGAGGTATCCGTCATCGTGCCGGTTTGCCCGTCCGTGGACAGAGCACGAAGAACAACGCACGTACCCGTAAGGGCCGTAAAAAGACTGTCGCTAACAAGAAGAAAGCTACCAAGTAATAAATAGGTAGTTGGATCATATCTAAAATTTAAAACCACACAATTAAAAAATGGCAAAAAACAACAAAGTTACAAAGAAACGTGTTGTGAAGATTGAGGCAACTGGCATGGCATTCGTGAAGGCTTCTTTCAACAACGTTATTGTTTCTTTGACCAACAATGAAGGACAAGTCATTTCTTGGGCATCAGCAGGTAAGATGGGCTTTAAAGGCTCAAAGAAGAACACACCATACGCTGCTCAGATGGCTGCTGAAGAGTGCGCCAAGACTGCCTATGACTTGGGATTACGCAAAGTTAAAGTTTATGTGAAGGGACCTGGTTCAGGACGTGAATCTGCCATTCGTGCCATCCACTCGATGGGCGTTGAGGTGACCGAAATCATCGACGTCACCCCGTTGCCGCACAATGGATGCCGTCCTCCAAAACGTAGAAGAGTGTAAGTCGAACAATTAAAAAACTTGAATTATGGCTAGATATACAGGTCCAAAAACGAAAATCGCTCGTAAGTTCGGTGAACCTATCTATGGTTCTGACAAGTACTTCGAAAAGAGAAATTATCCTCCTGGAATGCATGGCGCCAACAGCAGAAGAAAGAAAGTTTCGGAATATGGCACCCAGCTGAAGGAGAAGCAAAAGGCTAAATATACTTACGGAGTTCTCGAGAGACAATTCCGCAAGACTTTTGAGCATGCCCGCCGTAAGGAAGGTGTTACCGGTTTGATTCTGATGCAACTTCTGGAATCACGTCTTGATAATGTGGTATACCGTATGGGCATTGCTCCCACTCGCGCTGCTGCCCGTCAACTCGTGAACCATCGTCATATCGTCGTCAATGGTAGCGTACTTAGCATTCCTTCCTACTTAGTGAAAATCGGTGATGTCGTCGGTGTTCGTGAAAAGTCAAAGAGCTTGGAAGTCGTCACCAATTCCTTGGAAGGCCGTCAGGGCAGCAATTTCGCTTGGCTGGAATGGGATTCGGAAAAAATGTGCGGCAAGTTCTTGAACTATCCTGCCCGTGAAGAGATTCCGGAAAACATCAACGAACAGCTCATCGTCGAATTGTATTCTAAGTAATTGTTGTTTGTTAACCTGGTAAAATCATTAAACATGGCAATATTAGCGTTTCAAAAACCCGATGAGGTTATCATGGTTGAAGGCTCCGACACCAAAGGCGTTTTCGAGTTTCGACCTCTTGAACCAGGTTTCGGCATCACCATTGGTAATGCGCTTAGAAGAATCCTGTTGTCTTCACTTGAAGGCTTCGCTATAACTTCTATTCACATTGATGGCGTCACCCACGAATTCGCCTCTATTGATGGCGTTATCGAAGATGTCGCCGATATGGTCTTGAATTTCAAACAAGTCCGCCTTAAACAAGTTGTCCCTACGGAGACGCACGAAAAGGTCAGTTTCACCATCACGGGTCAAGAGCAATTCAAAGCTGGTGACATTAACAAGTATCTCTGCTCCTTCCAAGTGCTAAATCCGGATCTCGTCATCTGCAACCTCGAACCTTCAGTGAAACTCAACATTGAGTTGACTATCAACAAGGGTAGAGGCTATGTTCCAGCCGACGAGAACAAGGTGGTTGGCGCTCCTGTCGACACCATCGCCATCGACTCCATCTATACGCCCATCCGCAACGTGAGCTATAAGGTGGAAAACTGGCGCGTCGAACAGAAGACCGACTACGAAAAGCTTGTCATCGAAATCGATACCGATGGTTCGATCAATCCTAAAGATGCTTTGAAAGAAGCCGCAAAGATCCTCATCCATCACTTTATGCTCTTCTCCGACGAGAGCATCAACCTCGTCCCAGACGAGAAGACCGTCACTGAAGACTTTGATGAAGGTTCATTGCATATCCGTCAGCTCCTCAAGACCAAGCTCGTTGACCTTGATTTGTCGGTCCGTGCTTTGAACTGCTTGAAAGCTGCTGAGGTTGAAACGCTTGGTGAACTGGTTGCCTTCAACAAGGCTGACTTGCTCAAGTTCCGCAACTTCGGTAAGAAGTCGCTCACCGAACTTGAAGAGTTGGTCAGAAGCAAAGGCCTCGAGTTCGGTATGAATGTCAGCAAATATAAATTAGATAAGGAATAAGAAAGATGAGACACAATAAGAAATTCAATCACTTGGGAAGAAAAAGCGCTCACCGCGCCGCTATGCTTTCGAACATGGCTTCTTCGCTGATTCTTCACAAACGCATCATCACCACGACTGCCAAGGCCAAAGCTTTGCGTATGTACGTTGAGCCGTTGATTACCAAGGCGAAGCCGGAAAACAATACCACTACCGAGACGGGTTCGAGCAACCGCAGAGTTGTTTTTTCATACCTGCAAAACAAGTATGCTGTGACTGAGCTTTTCCGTGAGGTCGGCCCGAAAGTGGCTACTCGTCCTGGTGGCTACACCCGCATCATCCGTATGCCGGAAAACCGTAAGGGCGATGCAGCTGAGATGGCTTTGATGGAACTTGTCGACTACAACGAGGTCTACACCTATGAAGGTCAAAAGACCGCTGCCAAGGCTAAGAGCACTCGTAGAAGTAGCAAGAAGGCTGCTCCAAAGGCTGAAGCTGAGACTCCTGCTGAAGAGACCAAAGAATAATGTTTTTTCAATACAGAAGACTAAGAGGGTGTGTCAAAACTGGCACATCCTCTTTTTTTTATGTCTCGTATGGTCGG
>CAMJHP010000096.1 GCA_946405575.1 uncultured Bacteroidales bacterium
CCGGCTTGACGGTCAGCCAAATCAAGGAAGCCCTATCGCAACTCTATGCCTACACAGGATTCCCACGTTCTTTGAATGCCCTTGGCACTTTGCAGAAGGTGTTGGAACAACGCAAGGCCGAGGGCAAAGTCACCGAGGAAGGAACAAACGCCTCTTCCCTGCCCGCCAGCTACGATGCCTTGAAACAAGGCACTGAAGTGCAAACCAAGTTAAGTGGTCAGCCTTTCAACTACACCTTCTGCCCCGCCGAGGACTACTATCTGAAAGCGCATCTTTTCGGCGACATCTTCGCCCGCGACAACCTCACACACGCCGACCGCGAGCTCATCACCGTGAGTGCGTTGAGCGGCTTGGAGAACGTGATGCCGCAGTTGCAGGCACATGTGCGTGGTGCTTTGAACATGGGTGTTACGGAGGAGCAGTTGCGTGGTATCCCTGTGGCATTGAAAGCCGCAGGGTTGCAGGCCGAGGCTTTGCGTTGCGAGACGGCCATCGCTGCCGCTGTGGATGGCAAGAACGATGTGGTGTGCGCCCAGTCGCCCTGGCCCATTGGCGAACCCAACACTGCATACGCCCAGTATTTCATAGGCAACAGCTACCTCGCCGTCCTCGACCCCGCAACTGGCCTCTGCAATGTCAGCTTCGAGCCTGGCTGCCGCAACAACTGGCACGTTCACCACGGTGCCGTGCAGATGTTGATCTGCGTAAGCGGTCGCGGTTGGTATCAGGAGTGGGGCGAAGAAGCCATTCCGTTGGTCCCCGGCACCGTCATCGCCGTTCCCGAGGGTGTGAAGCACTGGCACGGTGCCGCCAAAGACAGTTGGATGCAGCACCTCACCTACCATGCCGATGCTAAGCCCGGCAACAGCAACGAGTGGCTGGAGCCTGTCACCGACGAACAATATGACACTTTGAAATAAAAGGACAAGGTACATAATACCAAATGAACAATCCGCAATTCGAGCAGAGCCTTGGGTTGCGGTTTTTTTGTACCTTTGCGGCAAAACAACAGCGATGAAGAAAGAGATTGACCCTAAAGAATCACCGCGCGGACGGGCGTTTGAACTGTGGAAAACGGCTGGCATGCCGAAAGTGACGATAGTCAAAACCTTTAATGTCAGCAGACTGGTCAGGGTTGCCAAACGAAACGGGATGAAGACGAACATGCTGATGTGCTGGTGCATCGGTCAAGCGGCCAGCGGCATTCAGGAGTTCTATACACTGCCTGCCGAAGAGCACTTATGGCTGTACGACCAGTTGGCAGTGATGACTGTCGTGAAGACCATGAACGGTGATGCCCGCCTTTGTGACATCCCGTTTTCAGCGGATCTTCGCCAGTTCAATGAAGATTATTTGCGCTTGACGCGCCAAGTTCACGAAACAAACGAAGACCACCTTCTGGGTGACGACTATATGGCTATCGACACCTCGGCCTTGGCGGAATGCGAGATTGACGGTGTGGTGAGTGTCTATTCCGAGCTATTCACCAATCCCTTCTTGGCTTGGGGCAAATACCATCAAGGGCTGTTCAAAACGACCTTGCCCATCTCGTTCCAGTTTCATCATGCCCAGATGGACGGCTTCGAAGCCGCCCGTTTCCTCAACGGCCTTCAGGAGGTGATCGATAAGCTTTCTTGAATGAGAGTATTACTGCTGTAGTATTGAGGGTAGGCTTGGTGGGTCCGTTTACATGTCTAAACTATCTTCCTTGAGGAGAAAATCGAACAGCCCAATAGTGAGTATCCCATCTTCGTTTCTGCGCGGCATGATGTGCTCTTTGACAACAATAACCTTCTTGAATGAATCATTGATGTTTGTTAGCGAACGGGATTCTTGTATTTCTTTTTCTCTATCAGGGATTGACAAAGCAGATTGCACATAATACTTTTTGCTTCCGAGGTTGGCAATAAAATCAACTTCATACTGGAGGCGAATCCATTTTCCATCCTTGTCCTGCTTTTTTATCTCTACCATCCCGACATCCACATTGTAGCCCCGGGTAATCAGTTCGTTGTAAATGATATTCTCCATGATATGCGATTCCTCCTGTTGGCGCATATTGAGAATGGCATTTCTCAAACCTATGTCAGAAAAATAATACTTTGAAAGCGTGTTGATATACTTTTTGCCTTTGATATCATAGCGAATGGCCTTGTTTACAAGGAATGATTCCAACAGATAGCCAAGAGATACGATTTGCCACACCTGCGGATTCCCGTAACCACTTTGACGAGGCCGTTCTGACGGCTTTCTATCAGCTGTTGAAGATATCTGTCTCTTTTAATTTCCACCATCTCATTCCTAAATTATGCCATTATTGGCAATTATTGGTAATGCAAAAGTAATAAATAATTTCAATCGGCCAACTGCTTATGACTAAAAAATGCCAATAATGGCAATTTTTGGTTCAAAAAATTAAAACCAGGTTACAACAACGACCCCAATTTAAGGGTGAAAAAGGAGTTGGGAGAAACTGAAAGGAAAGTGGATGTGAAAAGACGGGGTGATGGTACTCGCAAGTACCAGTCTTAATTCCATGATTTACTGTAAATTATTTGAATATTTGGTATTCGCTAGTACCAAAAATCACTTGTGGGTACTTTTGCAAAAAAAAGTATATATGGCACGAGAACTTGAATTATTGAATTACGAAGCAACAATGGTGCGTTGCTCAAACTCCGCTATTAAACTTCTCATTTGGTGGGGTAACAACATCGGTGGAGGAACTATGCTTATTTCAGAAAACGAACTAAAGGAATCTGCAGACCTTGCGATAGCCTATTGGAAAAAACAGATTGTGCTTTGTCCTAATATCAATGACAACAACAAGGAATGTTGTAAAGAGTTTGTTGAAACAATGGTGAAAAAGGAGTTGGAAAAACTGAAAATGGAGTTGAACGAGGTGGTAACTGGACAGTATTGTTTAAGACATAACTGGGACTGTTTTCGGTGGAATTGAACGAACTAGTTGTTCTGAAATGGTTAAAACCACAATATCAAAGCCCTCAGTTATTCAACTTCTTAACTTTAATGCTGTACAACTACACAAATAGTCCGCAAGTTCTTTACTATGCTTTTCTATGTACTTTTCAAACATTTCGCTTATTATTGAAGCGGCACAATCTCTTGTATTTTCATCTGGGGTTATTCCTTCCTCAAGCGCATTTATATAATCATACGAATACATTGCCGTCGACTTTGTTAGTATCAGATATGAGAAGTGTATAGTAAAAACTAATTTAATCGCTTCATTCGCCTCAGACAATAAAGACAAACTTATAGGAAAATCTCTTATATGCGGATCGTTTATTCTAAAAGCATTCCAATTATTATGATGAACGTTGTCGTTTTCGATGCTTCTCAGTTTTCCATACACATGTTTTGAATTGTTATTAATGAGTAATCTATACAATTCTTTATCCCATTCTTTTATTACTGCAAAATATGCTTGCTCTTTGTCCTCCTTTTTCTTTTTTTCTATAAGTACTTTTCTACCATTTACCCATTCGTTGATTACGTTGTTATACAGTGAGTAATCTTCATTAAAAAAATTGTTCTCTTCTTTCTCGTAACAAGTTAGAGTATATGTATGAAGTATTACTGCATCATTATATTTCCTAATCAGCGCAAAAGTATCACTCATCCTACCTTGTTTCAATAATTGCTGTATTGATTCTAACGTATTAGCCATTGAGAGATAGATTTCATAATTATAATTCAACGGGCCTTTTGCGACCATGACAGTTACAGTGTCATCGTTATCAGAAAGATAATTATAAAACTCGATTACATCGTCTATAGTATCAAAGACAATATTATTCAAGTATTCTTGAATGATCCCCTTTTGGGGCAGTCCAATAAATACATCCCCAAATTTATTCATAAACTCACTTTTTTTCGCACATTCTTTTATAATCGTTAGCCATCATATTAGCCATCTCATAGTTTTCTTCTGATGGGTCAATTAGATCTTTTATTGCATCGTATTTTGACAACGCTTCCTCCAACTTATCATGCAAAGGCTGAAGCAACCAGCAATTATTCTCTAATGTACGCCCAGCCGCACTTTGCTTCTTTTCAATAGATAAGCCATAATACTTGCTGGCTTCGTTGTTTTGAATCTCCTCTATCTCATCGATGATAGATTCAATTTGTTTTGTAATAATTGTCAGTCTATTCTTATCAACCTGGTTCATGTTTTTTTACTTTGTCTTCATTTCTATTTGATCTGGCATTATTGTGCTATCTCGGTTTATTATTGAGCCAGAGACACTCTCTATTTGGATGGTGTCAGGATGAATAACACTTATTTGATTGAGATTGTCTATTTTCTTCTCTATAAGTTCCAACTTTGTCGAATGAATTTGAGTTCCTTTGAAAGTAGAATAGAGCGCAACTAAAATGGGAACAACAATAGCCGCTCCAATAGCACACCATTGTAGGCATACATTTGTCGAATGACGTTTTTCCTCAATCGAGCGAAAGCGATTCTCCTTAAGCTCTTTTAAGGCAGGACGAAGATATATGACTTTGTTGTACACCAAGTCTCTCATTGCATCAAACAATTCTTTTGAGTGAAAACGTTCTATTGGCGTACCTTCTTTTAGCCCAGCAAGTACATCATTGTCCATTCGGACAAAAAGAATATCATTATCGACAGCGTGTGTTCTATGGTTATATATCCAAAACGTCTCTTTTCCTGTTGCATCATCAATTGTCCCATTCTCATCGACAATGGTGTCAATCCCTATGTATCCGTTTTCTTTCAAATCATAAAGAAAACTAAACAAACCCATAAGAATGGTATAGCTTCTATTTGCATCTGCCTCATCAGTTTTATAAATCTCGACGGTTTTTGTGGACGCACTGCACTTAACACCATGAAAACTAATCAAATTCGAAATAATGCGCCCCATTTGGAGATTTTCAAGATTATTTCCAGCAGTAAAAACCAGCAATTCTTCAACAAATTCTTTCTCCGTAGGAGATAGTTTTCTCATTTCTTTATACATAGCGTCTCTATATTGATTATTATATAATAATGTAATGTCTTTCCATTTATTGCTCAATTACCCCAATTTCTTCATCCGTGAGATTATAGAGTTTATAAACCAATCTGTCTATTTCACGCTCTAACGATGTTATGTCAGCAGAAGAGTTGGATTGTTTTTTCTCCATTATTTTATTGATTAATTCGACAATTGGCTTTTGCTGCTCTTGTGATGCTTTAGGTATTGGTAGTTGTTCTAATTCGTAGATGTTGACATGATTGTTCGTGCTGGTTTTGCGGAAATACCAGTCAATTATGCGAGAGTTAATGATGGCAAGAATGAATTTTGGATTAAATTGATGCTTCAACTCAATCTTATTGACCGTATGACCGAACAAACATCTTTTTTGTTCACATAGAGAAACATTGAAACGGTATTTGTCAGTCATTCCTGAAATGTTCTGACAAACAAGAAATGTATTGTTCTCATTTTTTCTAATGTATTCTGCTTTATGATTGTTTTGGATAAATTCTTCAACTATGTCATCCATGTAATACCGATGTACATGACAACCACGATACATTTTTACATCCGTTGGTTTTGTTGAGAAGCAAAAACTCTCATTTGTTAGATTGAAGTCTCCTTGAGATGATGACTGAATCATTTTGCCAAGGAACATTGTTCCATCATTCATCTTCTCGATAATGGGAAAGTCCTGCCTGCGAATTAAAGGAAAGCAATATCCTTCCGGATAGAATTCAATAGGTGTCTGCTGAGACAATTGCGCAAAATCAAAGTTTTCCAAAGTTGTCAAATCGTTATGTGCTGACAAATAGAAAACATGATCTTTTGCTGGAATTGTTTTTTTGTATAATAATATACAAGTCGCCACAAGCGCACCTTTGAACAACTGCCCTTCCGGATGTGGTGCAACTTTAGGGAACTCAATGACCTGCGAAATTGTTGTTTTCTTTAATAGTAACTCTCTAGTATATTGCGATGAAGAGTCACACATCAAAGAACTCTGCGTAATCAAGGCACATATTCCATTGGTGGATAAGATATTATAAGAATGTTCAACAAATAATTTGTATACATTCTGTTTTCCTTTGTCTTTACCTTCAGAATATGGATATTTGTTTTTATCTACCATTCCTTTCTTAACTTGGAAATACGGCGGATTCCCAATAACAATATCAAATCCGCCCTTGTCAAAGATGTCCTTAAACCAAGTGTGCCAAAGGAAGAAGTCTTGGTTAGCGGAAGGGTCGAGTTGCTCCAACTTGGCGAGGAAGGTCGGAGTGCCGCCAACGCTTTCGC
>CAMJHP010000097.1 GCA_946405575.1 uncultured Bacteroidales bacterium
GCACCGCATCCCTGAAGTCTACAGACTTCGGACACACTGGTTGAAACACTACCAAGGAAACTTTCAACGAAGGGAAATATACCTATGCTAAGTTAATTGAAGGGCCGGGGATGGTTTGAGGTTTGATTTTATTTTGAAGTTTTTATTGCTTGTGCTGCAATTTGGCACAGGCTTTTGTTTTCTTTGCAGCTCGCAATATATAAGCTTTTATTATAACCATGCTTAAAGACCATCTAAAAAAGCAAGCAATCGAAAAATACCTCTTCCTCGATTTTGATGGCGTGTTGAACACTACCAGTTATGCCAAACTGCTCAGAAAAGAAGGCATCGACCATTATGATGAGTTCGGTGCCATGTTCGACCCAAAAACCATCAGCAATCTTAAATACATTGTTGAACATACCGGCTGTAAGATCATTCTTTCCTCCACTTGGCGAAACGAAGGCTGGATAAAAATGCAGGCGTTATGGAAAGACCGAAACCTTCCTGATGAGTTGTTTTCATTGACACCAATCCTCCTGGGCACTACATACAAAGATGCTAAAAGCGGCGAAATGCTATCAGTTCCGGAACGCAACGCTAAAGCGCTTGAGATCCAGGCATGGTTGCATAAATACGCGACACCGCCATTCCAATATGTCATCCTCGACGATGAAAACGTCTTCTTCCATAGTCAGCAGGGGCATTTGGTTCAGACCGATGAAAACGATGGATTAACCATCCAAAAAGCCTATGAAGCCATAAACATTTTGAACCGTTAGGAACAATTTTTCATTTGTCGTCAAGCCTGTGCTTTAATTCGGCACAGACTTTTGTTTTCTTTGCAGCGAAAAACTGTCAAATTGGTAAATATAAACAAGATATAAACACCATTAAATCAATAAAATATGGAAAACAACAGGTATACAAACATCGGTAAAGGCTCAATTGTCGAGGGAGGCATCTTCGTAAGATTTCCCGAGCTCGTTCCTGCTTCTTTGGACAATTATTGGAACAGCAAGAAGCATAAAAAGCTGTTGATAGTTGGGGAAAGCAACTACTTTGAGGATGATGTCGACAGCGTGTTTAAGGATCCAAAAGCGTGGTATTCGGGAGCGGACAAACAACATTTGATACCAGAAGAAAAGAAGAAAGATGTAAGCAACTACAAAGGGTATAAGACTTTTGATAGGTTGTGTAAATCCATGAATGAAGTGTTGAACGAAACACTTTGTGAGCATGTCTATGAGGAGGCCATGTTCTATAATTATTTTCTGCGTCCGGCCACGGTGAGGAAAAACAATAAATCATTCAAAAAAGACTGCACCCAATTAGACCGTGATGTGGCTGGCAGCGCATTATGTGGAATTATCGACCTTGACCGTCCTGATGTGGTTATATTCGTCAGTAAATATGCACACTCGGAATTTAGGAAGCACTTGGAATCGAACGGATTGTCATATAATATCCCGATTGATTTCGTCAATCATCCTGCCCATCCTGCCTCATGGCATCACAGAAATGGAAACGGAAAACAGAAGTTCGAAAGACTGTTGAGGAAATACTGGATAGCCGAATAATTACATTTTTTCAATCCCTGTATGTTTCATAGAAATGTTTACCTTTGCTGCAACTATCATATTGGCTTTATGCCTAATGCAAAATCCGATTTGGCCGCCTATGAAAAACTACCAATGCAAGAAATGTGGCATTCTGTTGTATGCCTCAAAGATGCCCAATGCATTTGACTGCCCTTCGGGTGGGTATCATCAGTGGAATAAGATAAATTGAGCTGAATGAAAGTACAACATAACGACTTATTTATAATACAACAAATACAAACAAAAAAAATGGCAACAGACAAGTATTCAAACATCGGCAAAGACGGAATTGTCAAAGAAGGTATCTTCGTAAGATTCCCAGACTTCGAACCTGTAAGTAAAGATAATTATTGGAACAGCAACAAGCACAAAAAACTATTGATAGTTGCAGAAAGTAGTTATTTTGAAGATGAAGCGGAAAGCGTTTATAAAAGTGTTTTTAAAGATCCTGTTGCATGGTACACAGGTGAGGACACACAACACTTAATTCCAATTCCAGAAACAGAACCAAAAAAATACACGACGAAAGTAAATAATTGGAAAGCTGGTTATACCCCTTTCAACAATTTATGCAAATCGATAAACAATGTGTCAAATGACTTTCATTGTAGTGCTGTTTATGAAGAAGCTATGTTTTATAACTATTTTTTGCGACCTGCTACTGTGCGTGTTATTAGAGGAAAGAAAAATCTATCTTTCAAAAAGGATTGTACACAATTGGATCGCGAAGTTGCTGGAACAGCATTATGCGGAATTATTGAATTAGACAGACCAGATATCGTAATTTTTGTAAGCAAATACGCATTTTTAGAGTTCAAAAAACACATAGACTCAAAGGGCTGTTCCTTTAATAATACACATATCGATTTTGTCTATCATCCTTCACTCCCTCTTTCATGGAATCACAGAAATGGAAATGGGAGACAAAAGTTTGAACGACTTTTAAGTGAATACTGGATAGTCAAATAATTATATTTTTTCAAAACCTCATAAGCCTGTGCTTCAATCCGGCACAGGCTTTCTTTTTCTTTGCAGCGTTAAATCGTAACTCATTATGACCATACAAAAAGCAACTTCAACAAAAAATCCAACCGTTAAAGTAATCGGTGTTGGCTGTGGCGGCAACAATATCATCAACCATATAAGCCAAAGCCTTTTGGAAGGTTTATCCTTTGTGGCATGCGATATGGATGCCAAGGTGCTCGAGAAATCAGCCGCCGCCACGACCCTGCAACTCGGCATAGACGGACTTGGAAGCGGCAACAGCCCTGAAAAAGCACGCATCGCGGCAGAAGAAAAAACAGATACCATAAAAAAGTTGTTCGACGACAAACCATCTATGACCTTTGTCGTCACCTGTCTTGGAGGCGGATGCGGCACGGGTGCAGCTCCCGTAATCGCCCGTGAGTCAAAAAAGTTGGGCATCACGACCGTTGCCTTTGCTACATTGCCATTCGAGTTGGAAGGCGAACGCAGATTCTCGCAAGCCTCGGAAGGAATTCAAAACTTGGCAAGAAACACGGATGCCCTCTTCCTGCTCAACAACCAGTACATCAAAGAACAATACTGCGACTTGCCCATAAACCAAGCCTTCGCAAAGGCCGATGGCCTGTTGGCTGAAGTAGCCCAAAGCCTAATCCGTGCCATGACGGAGCCACAACAAGAGACAAAGAGGACTTCGAGAATAAAGGCGCTTTTCAAAAGACTGAAATGCAAATAAAAGTGATGGCATCGAAATCCTTCAACACGGCCACCATCGCCCGTCTGCTCAGTCACGAGGACGAGCACGGCATGAGGCGTGTCTTTATGTACACTTTCCTTAATGAAGTGATACGACAGAAAAGGCCATTCCCATTCGATTGTGAATCCGCTCAAGTAAGCCCCAACTTGATGATTGTTGACAACCAAGGTAGAAGTATCGCCGTTGAGCAAAGGCGCAATCGGCTTAGTTTAACCCTCAACGACCAACGAAGTGAGACTTCCCCACCCATCGAATACAAAGGTGAAGCCTATCGCCAAGTCCTTCTTGATTGGCTTATAGCCTGCATCCGATACACTTCGTTGCAACCTGAATTTCGCAAAGAGCTAACAGGGTATGCCCAATCCATTCAAAGAAGAATTTGGCTTACAAAAGTTTTGCCTGTGCATTAATTCGGCACAACTTTTTGTTATCTTTGCCGCATAAAACCATCCCTCATGGAAAACCAAATCGTCATATACCAAACCGACAACGGCCAGACTGCCATTGATGTCAGGCTGGAGAACGATACCGTTTGGCTGACTCAAGCTCAAATGGCACAACTGTTTCAGAAAGACAGGACTGTTATCGGACGCCATATTCGCAATGTTTATAAAGAAGGAGAATTGAACGAGATAGGCACATGTGCAAAATTTGCACATATGGGTCATGATGGTCTTCAGCAATATGAAACCATCATGTACAACCTTGATGTTATCATCTCAGTAGGCTATCGCGTGAAAAGCCAGCGTGGTGTGCAGTTCCGCCAATGGGCCAACAAAGTGTTGAAAGACTATCTGCTGAAAGGCTATGCCGTGAACGAGAAGATTCGCCGAAACCAAATTGGGGAACTGCGGCAATTGGTGCAAATGGTGGGTCGGACGCTGCAAAACCAGCCCTTGCTGAAAAACGAAGAGAACCAAGCCTTGTTTGACATTGTTGTGGATTACACCTATGCCCTTGACACGCTTGACGATTACGATTATCAACGGTTAGGCGTGAAAGAAACCACGCAAGAGGAGAAGTTTCAGGCGACTTACGACAACGCCATGCAAGCCATAGCGGCATTACGCGAGAAGTTCGGAGGCAGTTCGCTGTTCGGCAATGAAAAAGACGACTCTTTCAAAAGCAGTATTGGTCAAATCTATCAGACTTTTGGCGGTGAAGACCTATATCCGAGCGTGGAAGAGAAAGCGGCCATGCTGCTGTATCTCGTCACCAAAAACCATTCGTTCAGCGACGGCAACAAACGCATTGCCGCAACGCTGTTCCTGTGGTTCCTCAACAACAACGGCATCCTCTACCGCGAAGACGGCAGCAAACGTATTGCCGATAACACCTTAGTCGCGTTGACCTTGATGATTGCCGAGAGCAAGCCCGAGGAAAAAGATGTAATGGTGAAGGTGGTGGTGAACCTTATCAATCAGAAAAACTAAAAACCGTGTCCAAAAACCAAATCAACAAATACGTCTGGCTCGTAGAGACGCTCTACCATGCCAAGAAAATCACCCTGAAGGAAATCAACCGCAGGTGGCTCGATACCGATTTGAGCGAGGGCCAGGAGATTCCGCGCCGTACGTTCCATACGTGGAAGAACGCGGTGGAAGATATGTTCGGCCTCGTCATCATGTGTGACAAGAGCGACGGCGACCGCTATTACATCGAGAACCGCGAGGTGCTTGAGGACGACGGCCTGCAACGCTGGCTGCTCAGCACCATGTCGGTCAACAACACGCTGTTGGAAAACAAAGCGCTCAGCGACCGCATCCTGTTGGAAAGCATCCCCTCAGGCCAAGACTTCCTCGCCACGGTCATGGAAGCGATGAAGAAAAACCGATTGCTGGAAATCACCTATAAAGGCTTTTGGAGCGAAAGCGAGCACACCTTCCCCGTGGCGCCCTATTGCGTGAAGCTGTTCCGTCAACGGTGGTACATGGTGGGCAACAGCGTCTACGAAGACAAGATCCGCATCTATTCGTTGGACCGCGTACAGGAAGCCCAGCTGTCGGAGAAGATCTTCAAATACCCCAAGAAATTCAACCCAGAGAACTATTTCAAAGGCTGTTTCGGGATCATTCGTGACGAGAAATGCCCCATCGAGACAGTAAAGCTGAAAGTGAGCGCCGACCAAGCCAACTACTTGCGTTCCCTACCCTTGCATCCCTCACAAAAGGAGCTGGTGCATACGGGCGAATACAGCATCTTCTCCGTTGAGGTGC
>CAMJHP010000098.1 GCA_946405575.1 uncultured Bacteroidales bacterium
GTCGTCGAAGTGGAAGGTCAGAAGTACGACCCGTCGAACCACCTGCTCATGCACGCCATGGCCCCGAACGTCTCCGGTGTTATCGGCTCGGCAGTCGCAGCTGGCGTAATGATGTCGTTCCTGATGATGTAATTCACCAACATCCTATTTAACAAAACCCGCCCCATATTTTGTGGCGGGTTTTTGTTTTGGCTCCGTATTAAAATAAGAGCAAACTTATTTTACATAACAAAGAGAGAGACTTCGACACCCAAATTATGGGACTTGTCCCGCATTTCGAAATCCAGGGTTAAATGAATAAGTAATTTAATTCTGAAATGATTTTTTCGTATTTTTGCACTTTACGATAGTAAAACGAACAAGAAAGACGAACCTCTATTACCTAGCTAATCCGCCATTTGTTTCAACTTTCCTTTGAACAACTATATCTTAAATACCAACAAATTAAACTACAATGAAAAAGACATTATTAATTATCGTAATGGGAGCTATGCTCTCGCTGAATGTCACAGCACAAAGTACTTTCACTCTCAACACACGAGCTTGGTCAACCAACTACTTTACGACCCTTCTCTATAACATCGCCAATGGTGCCGTCGAATATTTCATCATTTCTGACTCGACCGATAGATTGACCTATTCGCGTGTCATCCCTGATGCCGACCTCGTCTTCCCCATCGGCATCGAGAAAGCAGGATTCGAGGCCAGTGACATTTATGGTCCCTACCACCGCGCCTTCAAAAATCCTTTCAACAAACCTGGCGACTTTGGGGTTGGCCTCGATGCCTCATGGAGACCTAGTTTCATTGGTTTCTATGCCGGAGCCTACTTCAAGAGCCAGGAAATCTGCTTCAGAGCCAATGACGACAACCTACGTAGTTTCTACTTCCAGCCCCGAGCAGGCATCATCCTTGGCAAAAAAAACTCCATCGAGGCTGGTGTATACTATGATATGGTGGTCGGAGCAAGTGGCAGATACCCTAATGTCGAGAAAGCTATGTTCAGCAACGGCCTCGGACTGGACTTCGCCTTATCACACAGTAGTTCGAATAAACATCAAAGCCTAATCACCTTTATGTTGCCTCTACACAACTTCCTCAACGAAAACTATGTCGGCTTCAATGGTATGAAACGCCGCGTAGGCTACATTATGTTAACAGAGCGTATCGGTTTCTAATATATCGACAAAATTGTTTTCAAACAAAGGAATATGAAAAAAATGTTTGATACAACGAAGAAATTACATATTTTTGCAGTTTCTAACAACAAAAATCTGTGATTAAAAAAGCATTCAAAATGAAAAAAGTATCATTATTCGCGGTGCTGTTTTCCTTACTGACCATTAGTGCCAAAGCACAATGGTTTGATTTCTCTCAAAACATCACCGATGTCACCATTGGTTTAAATGCTGGTGTGGTAGGTTATCATTTTAACGGACAAATTGATAAGACCTATGCTGATTTAGGTTTTGGCGCAAGCGTTTCTTTATTAGGTTGTTATATCGACTTTATCTACCAATCACCCGAACACCGTTGGGGAAACAAGATTTCCCCAGACAAGTATCGTGACCATACTGCACTAACCATTAATGCTGGCTATAAGATTCCTGTTTTACCTTGGCTGAATGTCACGCCTCTGATTGGCTACAGTAACGAAACCACTGGCTGGACGGATTGCAGCACCATCAATGTGGACTACGAAAGCCATTCCATCTATCACGATTATAATCGCGATGGTATCTTCAATCACTTCAACTATGGCGCAGGTCTTTCTGTGAAGCCTATAAGTTGGCTTGAGATTGGTGGCGTTTGCACAGCCCATGCCGTTTATGGCAACCTGTCAGTCAATCTTATGAAATTGAAAAATTAACAAGACCCCATAAAAAAACTATACGAATAATTATCTAAATTAAACAACTAAAATCAAAGAATCATGAAGAAATTCAGACTATTATTAGTTTGCGCTATCGCTGTGGTTTTTATGGCAAGCTGCAACACTTACACGCACAGCATGAAATCGCCCAACAATTATATTGAGTATCATGCTGCTGACTTCGACCTGTCCGCCCCTGTGACGGGTGAAGCCACTGTTACCCGCGTGCTCTGCATCGACTGGCAACACACCTTCGGCACCGAGGAAATCGGTACGACTGCCGACTTCGGCACTGTGATTCCTTACATCGGAATGTCAATTCCTTCAGGCGCCAACTACGCTTTGTACGACCTGATGAAGAAGAATCCTGGTTACGATGTGGTTATTTATCCTCAAGTGGAAGCTCATCGTCACGCCCCGATTCTCGGCACCGACCTTTATTCAAAGACCACCTATAAGGTGACTGCTCGTTTGGGCAAACTGAAGAAATAATCTTCTTTATTCTGTCCAAATAGCATTTTGGGGTATAGGAAAGCTGTTCGATAAGGACGGCTTTCTTTTTTTATGCTTTATGTCCAATGCATCACAATCACAAAATAAAAACCAGTGCTCCGAACCTGCCAAAGACTCATAATTGTTGCTATACTCAACAAAAAAAGTGCCCATTTAAACACATCCTCCTCATTTTTTTATTATAAGAGGTACTTTACCCAAAAAACCGTACTTTTGCCCGTTCAATAATCCTACGAAAATGAAAAAAGTTTGTTTGCTTATCACACTCCTGTTGACCTCCTTTGCCATAAACGCCCACAATGATACCATCCGTCCGCCGCGCCTCAAAGTGGGTGTGGTTTTAGGTGGTGGCGGTGCCAAAGGTGCCTCCCATATTGGTGTGTTGAAATATCTCGAAGAGATGGGAATCCCCGTAGATTATGTTGCTGGTACAAGTATGGGTTCCATCATCGGAGGTCTTTATGCTATGGGCTATGAGCCCGATGAAATGACGAGACTCATTTCCAACATAAATTGGAGCGAATACATCGGCAACGAAATCGACCGCACTTACCTTTCGAAAGAGATGCGCGTACGCCGTAGCACTTCTTTGCTCAATGTTCCTTTTGGCAACGGATCAATTCTGAAACAACGGAATAACAAAGACCTATTGGGCCAATTGCCCATCGCCTATGTCAACAACAGTTCGTTGATTAACTTGTTTAATGACCTTTGTGTTGGTTATCAAGAAGAAATGGACTTTAACAATATGCCTATCCCGTTTGCTTGTGTGGCAACCGACCTAATTACGGGCAAGGAAGTTGTACTTCGCGAAGGCAATGTACCTGCTGCCATACGCGCCAGTATGGCCATTCCAGGCGTGTTTGCACCCGTTCCTTGGAATGAATACTTGCTCGTCGACGGTGGCTTGGTCAATAATTTCCCAGCCGACGTGCTTCGCGACATGGGAGCTGATATTATTATAGGCGTTGAGGTGACCAACGAAAACAAAGTCACTACTGAAGACCTAAAGTCGTTGCCACAGGTGATGAGCCGTCTGCTGATCAATTCCACCAGCGCCAAACGCAAAGAAAACCGCGAGTTGTGTGATGTCCGTATCGTGCCAGACATCTCGGGATTCGGTATGCTTAGCTTCACTCCCGATGCCATCGATACTTTGGTGGGACGAGGTTACGCTAGAGCACAGGAATATCATGACCAGCTATTAGCTATCAAGCAGTCTGTCGACAGAGAAGCTGGTCGTCCCGTCAGCAAGGAACTGCGCGCTCCAAGAGCTCATAATTTGATGACAGACACCGTTTTCATCACCTCAATTAACATTGATGGTATCAGCGATCGTGAAAACAGTTGGTTGGTGCGCAAAGGTGGTATTAAAGCGGGTTATACATATTCTAAAAACGAGATTGATAGAGCTATTAGCATTTATCGTGGTACGGGATGCTTCGATGAAATCACCTATACTATCAAAGAGCTCGATTCGGTTCATCTAAACAATACATTTTCTGACGAGTACTCTCTCCTAATCAAAGTGAAGCCTGCTTCACCTCACATTATGGGTCTCGGCTTGCGCTATGATACTGAGGAAGGTGCTGCTTTGCTCCTCAATGTTAACTTGAACGAAAAGAAGTTCGGTTCTTCGAAGTTCGGGATTTCGGCCAAACTCAGCTATAACCCAAAAATCAGTTTCAAATACACCTATTCACGTTCATCGCTTGCCAATTTCAATGTGTCCGCCGACTATCGGAACGAGCATTTCCGCACAAAAGGCATACTTGGCAAATACGTCAACTTGCATTACCAGCAAATAAAGGCCAATGCCTATATTTCAGAGTTCCATTTGCTCAATTTCAGCACTTGCGTAGGAATGTCTTACATCTATACGACATACGACAAATCATCCTTTGAGAATAGTCCTTTTGACTCTATTTATTATGCGAACAATGCCATGTGGGCACCATTTGTCAAGTTTCAATACGATAATTTGGACGACCCATATTTTGCCAACCATGGCATCCTAGCAAACTTAGGCACCAATTTCTATTACATGCCATCCACCAATAAGTATTTCGACATCATCTATTCTTTCCAATCCTATATCACGCCTAATGAAGGACAATTCACCATCATCCCCCAGTTGTATGGCCGCTATGTAACCGGCATTGTCAGTAACGCGCTCAACATTCAATACTACAATTTGAAGAATGTTTGCGGTGGAGAAATTGCCGGACGCCACTTTGAAAACCAAATGCCTTTTATCGGCCTGACTAGCGTTGAAGATATCTCTGTTGATCTGACACAAAACACAAGCATTCTGCGTTGCGATTTGCGTTATAACTTCTATGGCAAGCATTACCTAACAGCAATGTACAATACCTCGATGCCGTGGGGGATGTTGGGAACTGGTGGGATGGCTTTTACCGATATATTCAAATTTATGGCACATGGCGCAGGGCTGAAGTATTCCTATAATAGTCTTTTAGGACCAGTTTCACTAACTGCACACTGGTTAGAATATGACGGTTTAAGCCGTTTTGGAGCTTATTTCTCATTCGGCTACACATTCTGATGAATTAAGAATGTGAAATGCCATTACTAATCATAAACCTCTTAATTTCCTCGGCATGCCGTCCACGGATGATGACGTGGTGGTTGCCGATGGAATGCTGAAGCAAATAAGGCTTCAGGTTCACATTGAGTGTGATTTGCGTGCGGCAGAAATGATTGCTATATGGCGTTTCGACGGCTTGCGCTTCGGTGACAAAATAACGATCTAGTTTTGGGCCACCCCATTTAAATAAGGTGTAGTCGGTGAGAGGCAACACCCCTTGGATGGCCAC
>CAMJHP010000099.1 GCA_946405575.1 uncultured Bacteroidales bacterium
TATAATAGGTGGCCACTTGGTTTTGTACCAAATGCGGCGAACGCCCCAGTCCGTAGGAGCATTTCGCGTTGATGTTCAGCCGCTTCCAACTGAAGCCTTTGCCCGCATACAGCGAAACGGACAGGTAATCGCCCCAACTCGGCTGCTCCACGGCATTGATGACCATGGTGTTGCCCTCAAAAGATTGAGCGTACATCACCTCGTTACGGTAGCGGTTGTAGTTCACCGAGAAATCGCCAAAAGCATATTTCATCACATTCTTGTACGAAAAAGTCAGCGATCCATTGGCCCCGTAAGTGTCGGCCAAAGGGCAGTCGTAATGCGACAAAGTTCTATAATTCTGTAAGATATAGCCCGTATACATTGTCCGTAGACTCGGGGTGCTATTGTATGTGGCTATCTTAGTGCTCACCTTCCAGTTATGGTTGAAGTCGTAATGAAACGAAAGCGAAGGCTGGGATAAAACCTTGAATTGCTTGTCGGAAGCGTTTCCGATGCAGTCATCCAAATGAAGGTAACGCAACTGAACAGGCAAAACGAGTGACACATTCACGCGCCGACGATCGTAGGTGAAATAGGCACCTGCAGCAGGCTGGTATTTGTGCCATCGGATGTCATTGCTGAATTGGTTTTCTGCAAACTGAATAGTCAAACCATCTGCATTTTGCCCAGTGAGGCTCGAATTAAGCGCTTGCTCCTCCATGCTGAAATTGAAATAAGGCATGATGCGTAATCGTTTCCAGACCACGCTGGTGAGAAATCGAAGGAAATTCTCGCTCTTAAAGGATTGATAACCTATGTTTTGTAAGGTTGTTGCATAATCTTCGCCATCGTTGAGGACCTCGGGGAAACAGCCTGGCGCGACTTGCAATCCGTAGGGCAAAGTGCCATAACTCGTGGTGGAGTTGAACTCTATGCCACTTTCTGGGTCACGACGGCTCTTGCGAATCCAATGGATGTTGGCCTTGGCGCACAGCGACTGGTAGTTTTCCTCCTGCCGAATCAGTTCGCCATTGTCTACCAAGCCCTCGCCCCAGTTGCGGTGCCCCGATGCGGTGAGGCTGATTGTCAGATAGTCCAAGTCTTTGTTGAGATTGTAGTTGATGCTTCCTTCGAGCATTCTGGCCGTTTCCAACGACTGCATCCGCTCAACGAGGTTAAGGGTGTCATCAGGAAGGAGATAAAGCGTATGCGACTTGCTCGATTTGCGGTTGCGGTCGCTGCCAACAAGGAGGTTGAACGAGAGATCTGCGTCGTTTTTCAGTTTGTGGAGGCTGTTGAGGGTAATCCCTTGAGAGCGGTTCATCGTGTGCCGCACTCCAGAAATGCCCGGAGCGCTCGGCTCGACCATCGAGGCCATCGGATAGACCGTGACATTCTCATTGTCAACAAGGTTAGTGCCCGAATTGTTCGCTTTCAAAGTGCCTAGAAACTGATTGCGTTTTGCGAAATACATCCCTGTAAAGCTGCCTTCGTATTGCAGACTGTCGGCCCAGCCCGCGCCAAGGTCGGCCATCAAGGCAAAAGTGCCTTTGGCGTTTTCCTTCAACTTGATGTTGAGCGCCACATTGTCCGAGAACTGGATGTTTTGCAGTGCCCTCACCTCCTGATGGTTCTCCATCACCTGCACCGAGGCCACATCGGAGGCGGCAATGCTGGTGGTGGCGAGGTTGTAGCGGCCTTGCAGCATATCCATATTCTCGATGTAAAACTTGGAAATAGGTTTGCCCTTGTATTCCACCTTGCCGTCGTCTTTCACTTCGATGCCAGGCATCTTCTTCAGCACATCGGCGATGACAATGTCCGTGGTGTCGCGGAAGGCATCCACCACATAGTTCACCGTGTCGTTGCCACCCCAAATCTTCTCCGACTTCACGCTCACTTCTTTCAGTTGCAATGCCTCTTCCTGCACCGTGAAATCGACAGTCTGTGTCTTGTTTTCCACCTCCTTGAACTGTCGCTTCAGGTTGAAGCCATAAACCGCAATAAGCAGTTTTGCCTCTTCGCTTTGCGTAACCAACTGATAATGGCCTTTTTCATCTGTAAAGGTATAGGCCATCGGCAGGCTGTCCGTGACGCGCAACAACATCACCGAGGCATTGAAGACCGGCTGTTTCTTCTCATTGAGTACCTCACCGGAAATGGTCGTTTGGGCGAAGGCATGAATGCAAAAGAAAACACTAATTATCAGAAAAACAATTCGTTTCATGTCAATATGTTATTTCAGTTCCAAAGGGTTATAAGGCCAAACCAATTTGTATGGACCGCCTCGGGTAATCTCCACCTCCATCGTTTGCCCCAACGCATCCACTACATCTGCCAGCAGTTGGGCCTTAGGATCAAGGCGTAACGCATAGTCGTACAAATCGCGGTAACATTCTTGGTCAAACTTCCAAGTCTCTTCCCTTGTCGCTTCCTTGTAATCGTAATTCCACATCACAATCGGCTTGGCATTGTTTCTAACGGCGATACAAGAAAAGGAATAATGCCCACGGTCGTCCTCCACTTTCAAAATCAAACCTGGCAACCCCGCGAATTTCCACGGGCCATCAGAGATAGGAATTTCCGGAACATACCAAGCCGTCCAAGTGCGACCTCGAAACCTACACATCGCTTTTCGGCAACGATAACCCAAAATCGTGCAAACCTCATCAGAAAAAGTCCAATCCATAAGGACATCTGACGGCTCTCGATATTTGAAAACTGGTCCAATATCGTAAGCCCGATGCGTCACCGCCATTTCGTGCTTCCAGCGGTCTTTATAGACTTCCATAAAAAACCAAGTATCCGCACCACCCAAAACATCTTGCCCTTTTAATGTCCGTTTCGTGCAAATGGAATCGTAGCGGAACAAAGCATAACTATACGATTTCGACCATCTTTCCCCAATGTCGAGACGAAACACATCCTTTTCTTTTTCATCGGGCTTCGTTGAATCAAGCACATAACTCACTTCATAGGAAACCGAACAAACGCCCTCATCCAAAAGCGTGAAATCGTCCGTCCGCATAAATCTTTGCGCCGACAAAGGAAGCACCGCCCAAAGCGAAACCATAACAAGCAGTTTTCTTTTCATATTTACTCCAATTCCACAGGATTGTAAGGCAACACTTTCTTATAGCCTTCGGGAGCTTCCTCTGAACCAGCATATTTGCCAGAAGCGTCCGTTTTGGCGATATGTATCTTGATACCAGGATTCGCCATCCGAATATAGCCAATAAAATCGGCATGATAATCCTCCTCTTGCTTCATGACATCAGCACGGGTGCAACGCTGATAATCTTCAAAACGAGGCCCATCATACCAAATTATCGGTTTTTTCTGATTTTCAATACCGATGCAACGGAAGGCATAATGCCCGCGCGATTCTTCCATTTCGAGAATCAGTCCGGGCAAGCCACAGAATTTCCACGGACCGTCTTTCACGGGAATCTGCATCGTGAACCAAGCCGTCCAATGCCGTCCACGGAAGTCGCACTCGGCCTTGAAGCACGGATAGCCAAGGATTTCCTTTGTTCCAAACGACATCTTCCAGTCCATCAAGTCCAAAGGCTCATCGTACAAATAAATCGGCACCCGAGCCTCATCTATCCGGTGCATGACGGTCATCCGTTTTGAGCCGTAATACTTGTACACATCGGGCTTCCAAACGCCACCAGAGTCTCCAACGAAATGGCTCATATTTTTATAACTGTCATGGCCTTTTCGCTCGCTTATCGTAAAGGCGGAATCATAACGGTGCATAGTGTTGCTGTAACATCTTGAAATGGAGTCGCCCACCATCAGGACGAGGCGGTCGTAGTTGTGTTTGGTAGGTTTCAGTGAGTCGTCTGTCATCATCGCTTCGTAGGTGATGATGAAACGGCTTTGGTCAATGACCTTGTACTCATCAATGTTGATGGGATTCTGCGCAAGCGCCAAGCGCGGAATGGCGAGCGTCAGCAGCAAAACGAAATACAGTTTTTTATTCATGGTGATTTGTTTTATGTAAGTGTTCAAAATTAAACTGCAATATCTTTTGACTTCGGGACACGGGACTACGGGACTTCGAGACAAGCCCTTGTCCCGCATTCTCGCGTCTCGCCGTCTCGCGTCAAATAAGACGCACGAAAACGCCGTTTTGTGACATGGTGCAAAACTACCGCATTAGTCAAGCGGTTAAATGGCCAGTCCAAACTTTTTTGGGATTGAATAATTGTAATGTTTTGTGAATGAATAAGTTGGAATTTCATTCATTCCAAACTTTTTGTTGAAAAAGTCCAAAGATTATTGGCGTTCAGCCATCTTTTTCCTGACTCTTCCCCGCAGTTTGTCCACCATATTGACAGTGGTTCCAAGGTAATCCGCCTCTTCCTGGCGCGAGACCTTGAAATGCGACAGAATGAAGGATTTCTTCTCGTCCTCGTCCAAGTCGGGGCACTTTTGTCCGAGGGTTTCCCAAAGGCTTGGGTATTTCTCCTCCACCACAGCGAGCATGGCCTTCCAATGGTCTTTTTTGCCGAAAACGGAATGCTCCAAGTCATTGAGATGGTTGGCTTTCTTGCTGTTGTTCAAGTAGATGTCCAATAGCATCATTGTTTGTTGCTCCTTGTCCAAAGCCTCCGAAAGACGGTCGGCATAGTCTTGTTGGATTTGCTCATGTTCGGCATCCTTTTGCACCAAGGCTTGGCTCTGTTGCTTGAAGTGGAACAGTTCGGCGTTGATTTCGGCTTCCCGCTTGCGGTTACGCGCCAATCGGAGTTGCGAGATTAAGAAGGCCAACAAAACCAATGCTGCTATCCCACTAATGAAAATAATAACACGCTGTTTCTGAATGATTTTCTCGTTCAATTCGTTCCGCATCACCGCTGTGTCATATTTCTGGCTGATGAGTGCGAGGTTGTTTTTCTGCCGTTCTATGTCGTAATGCGCATCGTGTTTTTCGTACCAATATATGTACTCGCAAGCCTTCTCAAAATCGCCGCGCATCTCGGCAAAATTGGCAAGTGCGCCATAATACCATGCACTTTCGTTTTGTGCAGAACTATCTGGCTCTA
>CAMJHP010000100.1 GCA_946405575.1 uncultured Bacteroidales bacterium
CCGCCACCTAAAGCTTGGAAGGCTTTCGCTCTGCCAAATGAGCTACTTCCGCTTGACTTGTGGGGGAGGGTGGACTCGAACCACCGAACGGATTCCCGGACAGATTTACAGTCTGTTGCAATTGCCACTATGCGACTCCCCCGTCTTAACTGAGCCGGTAGACGGACTCGAACCGCCGACAGGCTGATTACAAATCAGCTACTCTACCAACTGAGTTATACCGGCATTATGTGAAAGAACGCTTGCTTCTTTTTAGCCACCCTTTCTTCTTCGAAAAGGTGTGCAAAAATAGTCCTTTTTCCTGAATTGACAATGCATTTTCCAGTTTTTTTCAAAAAAAAATCGATAATAAATTACATTATATTGGTAATCAATACATTACATAAACACAATTTTGAACCAAAAAGAAGCCAATCCACAATTTCGGACTGGCTTCTTGTGTCAAACGTTGGTTTTTTGAACTCTTTAGCAGGGGTTATTTACCAGTTTTACCCTTGTATTTCTCTAGTTGTTTCTTCAAAGCATCGATTGAGGTGTCGATGGATTCCTCGAAAGTCTTGCTCTGCTTGCTGGCAAAAAGGTCGTCACCACGCAATACCAAACGTACGTCGGCAATCTTGTTTTCAGGGGTGTCAGTGTTGTCGAGTTTAAGAGAAACTTCCGCATTGATCACCTCATTGTACTTAGCGCAAAGCTTTTCCACTTTCTGTGTAATGAAGTCTTCAAGTTTTTGGTCAGCCTTGAAGTGAACTGAATTGATCATAACTTTCATAATAACTCCTTTCTTTTGGTCACCCTTTTGGATGAGCTAGTTTATGGATTTTCTTAAGTTGTTCTATCGTGTTGTGGGCATAGATCTGAGTTGTTGCCAGGTCTTTATGTCCCAGAAGTTTCTGGATGGCAACCAAGCTGGCCCCCTCGTCCAAGAGATGGGTGGCAAAAGTGTGACGCAACACGTGGGGACTTTTCTGCTTCAGGGTCGTCACACCTTCAAGCATATGATGTACCTTATTATATACAAAGGATGGTGTCATCTCCTCCCCTTTATCGTTGAGCAGGAGACGCTCTGCCTTGTTTGTGAAGGTGGCATCGCGCATGGCTTGGTATTGGGCTATCAACGCTATCATCTCTTTCGATAACGGAACTAGTCGGTCTTTATTGCGTTTCCCATGAATTTTCAGCTGCATATCCATCTTGTCGACATCACCGTCCTTCAGCCCGCGCAATTCAGCCTGACGCATCCCCGTCTGATACAGCATTTCAAAGAGAAGTCGGTCGCGACAGGTCGGGAAATCAGCCTCATCGCCAAACGACACCTTATTAATATCAGTCTCGGTGACGAACTTGACCAGGGTCTTGGGCAGCCTCAGTGCTTTGATGCCTATCATTGGCGATTTTTCCACCAAGTTCTCGCGTAGACAGAATTTATAAAAGGTACGCAACGTGGAGATTTTGCGGTTGATGCTCCGATTAACCAGTCCCTCATCCTTCAAATGGACTACATAGGACTTCACCATCGTCGTCTTTACCTGTGTCAGGTCGTCTATCTCAAACGCATCTCTCAGAAATTCAACAAATTGATTTACATCGCGCCGGTAGGCTTCGACGGTCAAAGGGGAAAAACGCTTCTCCGCTTGGATGTATGCTATAAACTGATCGATAAGCATAACAAAAAAAACTTCGCTGTAAAATTAGTAATAAATTACCAATTCACAGCGAAGTTTGCCTAAAAAAATTATTTTCCTAAGCGGGCGAATTACATATTCTCTTCAGCCTCACGGAGTTTCTGAACATAGATAGCCTTCATCAGCTGTGCACGTTTCAGCACGGACGGCTTGGTGAACTGTTGGCGGGCGCGCAATTCCTTCACGACGCCGGTCTTTTCATACTTTCTCTTGTAGCGCTTCAAAGCTCTGTCGATGCTTTCGCCTTCTTTTACAGGAATAATAATCATTTTAAAACACTTCCTTCTTTTAATGGTTAATACTAATGGTTTAATTTTGAGGCTGCAAAAGTACAACTTTTTCTTTTTCCGCAATAAAAAATTGTGGAAAAATGCAAAAGTTTTGAATCTGGAAATAAACCTTTGGCAAAAACCATCTTTTTTCTATTTTTGCAGTTTTAATCATCTATATCATTAGAAATATGCATTTGCTTACTATTGGAACAACAGAAATCATCATCATCCTGATTCTTGTCCTGCTGCTCTTTGGCGGGCGCAAGATCCCGGAACTGATGAAAGGCCTCGGCAAGGGCGTGAAGAACTTCAAGGACGGCATGAACGGCGTCGATGAAGACCTCAACGAAAAAAAGGAACAGGAAAAACAAAGCAAGGGATGAGCGAACGGGAGGTCAGCAGTTTCTGGGACCATCTCGATGTGCTTCGGAAAGTGCTGTTCCGCTGTTTGATTGCCTGGGCCATCGGTACTGCGGCGGCATTTTGTTTCAAGGACATTTTGTTTCAACTGCTGTTTGCCCCATCGACGGACAGTTTCATTTCCTACCAAGGTTTGGCTTGGCTGTGTGCCCAAACGGGGTGGCAGTCGCTCTGTCCTGGCAGTTTTCAGGCTTCGTTCATCAACACGGAATTGGCAGCGCAATTCATGACGCACATCAAAGTGGCCCTTTGGGCGGGACTTGTGGTGGTTTCGCCTTACCTTATCGTGCAGCTTTATGGTTTTGTTGCGCCAGCCTTATACGACCAAGAGAAACGCCATGCCGCACCTATTATTATATGGGGCACTCTACTCTTCATCCTCGGTGTTTTGATGAACTACTTCATCATCTTCCCTTTCGCTTTCAGGTTCCTCTTCAAATACCAAGTCTATTCAGAGGTGTATAACCAGATTTCGCTCTCGTCCTACATCTCCAACCTGCTTATGCTCAGCCTACTGATGGGCATTCTCTTCGAGATTCCCATTGTCAACTATCTCTTAGCCAAGGCAGGACTGCTCCAAGCCGACACGCTCAAAAAATACCGTCGCCACGCCATCGTGGGCATCGCCATCGTGGCGGCTGTCATCACCCCCACTGGCGACGCAGTGACCCTCAGTTTGGTCACCTTGCCCATTTATCTGCTGTATGAAGCAAGTATTCACATTGTCAAAAGGACTACGAGACACGAGACTGCGAGACTGCGAGACTGCGAGACTGCGAGACTGCGAGACGAGCAAAGCCCCTAAATCCCAAAACCCGAAGTCTCTTGGTCCCGAAGTCCCGAAGTCAAATAAAAGAAAAACAAACAACTAACTCTAAACAATATGTTACGAAAAATCAGAATCTGTCTACAAGTGGTCATGATGACCTTAGTGACCCTGTTGCTGCTCGGCATCGGTTTCCGAGTACATCTTTGGGCGGGATGGGTGGCCAAAATCCAATTTTTGCCTGCCTTCCTTGCCTTCAACGCAGTTGTTGTGAATGCCATCATCTTAGTCACCATTTTTTTTGGAAGAATTTATTGCAGCTTGGTTTGCCCTTTGGGCATTATGCAGGACTTCTTCTCGTGGCTTGGCGGCAAGGCCAAAAAGAACCGTTTCAGCTATGCCAAGGAAATCAAATGGCTGCGCTATGGCTTCTTTGCCGTTTTCGCCATTATGCTGATCATCGGTTTTGCACCGCTGACGACCTTGTTTGCGCCATACAGCGCCTACGGCCGCATCGTAAACAACTTGTTCAAGCCACTCTATGACCTGCTCAACAACTGGCTCGCAGGCCTCGATGCCGCCAGCGACCGCTACAACTTCACCGAAGTCCAAATCTGGACCCGTAGTGTGACGACCTTCATAGTGGCCATCCTTACTTTAGTCATATTAGGCTTCCTCGCCTGGCGCAAAGGGCGTCTCTATTGCAACACGATTTGTCCTGTGGGTACTTTCCTCAGCTTCTTCTCGCGTTTCTCCTTGCTTCGCGTCCGCTTCGACAAGGATAAGTGCAAGAACTGTGGTATGTGTGAGAAGAACTGCAAGGCCCAGGCCATCGACTTCAAAGAAGGAAAAATCGATTATTCGCGCTGTGTGGTTTGCGGCGACTGCCTTGACAAATGCAAATTCGACGCGCTGAAATATGGTAGGGACTTATCCGCTTTTAAAACTGAATCGAAGCCCGTTGACACTGAACGTCGTGCCTTCCTCGTTGGCGCAGCAGTGGCCGGCACTTCGGCGGCTTTGGCCCAAACCGAAATGAAGGTCGATGGTGGCTTGGCCATGATTGAAGACAAGAAGGCGCCAAAGCGCAATACAATCATCACGCCTCCTGGATCCGTCTCGGCGCGCCACATGCAAAAGCATTGCACGGCCTGCCAACTCTGCGTTTCGAGTTGCCCGAACAACGTCTTGCGTCCCTCCACCGATTTGATGCACTTCATGCAACCTATGATGTCGTTTGAGCGCGGTTACTGTCGCCCTGAATGCACCCGCTGCAGCGAGGTCTGCCCTGCCGGTGCCATCAAGCCCATTTCCCGTGAGGAAAAGACCGGCATCCATGTGGGTCACGCCGTATGGATCAAAGAGAACTGCGTGGTGCTGACCGACGGTGTCAGCTGCGGCAACTGCGCACGTCATTGCCCCACTGGTGCCATCCAAATGGTGGATTACGAAGGCCCGAACGGCAAGGTGCAAGTGCCTGCCGTTGACGAGAACAAATGCATCGGTTGCGGCGCCTGCGAGAACCTATGCCCTGCCCGACCATTCAGCGCAATTTATGTGGAAGGGAATGAAATGCACCATATCGGATAATTGGATGTAGGGCTGTCACATCGTGGCAGCCGCAGGAACAAACAAAAAACGGCTGCCGTGATACGACAGCCTTACAAAAACAAACATAAAACACACGACAATGGATAGAAGAGAATTCATAAAGCATATAGGCAGCG
>CAMJHP010000101.1 GCA_946405575.1 uncultured Bacteroidales bacterium
GCCAATCCTTTTTTTTACGCGTCAACGCTCAGACACACTTTTGGGGACAGTATCTATATTGTCGAACAAGCCCCTAACTTGATGGCATCTTGTCTTTACAATATCCATAAGCCCATGCTGGTGTTCTCTTCAAAAGCATGTGGCGGACAACTTCTCATGGAGGCTGCGGAAAGCGAAATAAAAATCAGACTCTCAAAACTTAAGGATAATGAAACCTACACTTCGGCCAGAGAGATGATTGTTTGCAAAAAGCTGGGTGAATTGGAGAAGAAACCGATTTGGATTGATGACCTCGAGAAGATGATGGCTGTTAATCTCTATGCCCGCTGCATGAAACTGAGGATGGAACATAATTTACAGGTCGTCCTGATAGACGATTACCGATTTCTGGTTGACGACTACTTTCATGAGATTCCTGATGAACAGAGGCTCATCATGCTTCAAAAACTGGCTGAAAAAATGGGCATTGCCGTGATTGCACAAAAGTGTCCGATAGAAACCCAAGAAGCAGGGAACAAAGGCTACACTTCAGAGCCGGTTTTCTATGATAAGTGGTGGGAAGATACACCAAAACGCAATCATAACAATTCAATCTTTGACTATTGGGAACAATGAAAAACAAGCACCCTTTCTGGATGAAACCTAGTTATAAGTCCAAAGCCTCGAAGACTATATTAAGAACGAGGTGTATAAGCTTTGCAGCGATGAGGAAATCAGGTTGAAACGTTTTTGAAGTCGTTGTTGTTTTTCGGAAAATGTGTATTTTTGCAAGCGGAAATCATTGAAAGGAGAAAAGATTATGGCAAAACCGATAGAAGCAACACCAGTGTTGGAAGGCTCGGATGCTCTCGCGTTCTTTGCTGAAATGGAAAAGAACGAGAAAGCGTCGGAAGAGGAAAGAAAGCGCGTAAAGGCTGATGCCAACTTTTTTCGAGCTATGTTTCATTGTGATTTGACGCAACTGCTTTGATGACCTTATGGACACAATGACCAAAGCCTCGAAGACTACATCCGAAACGAGGTGTATAAGCTTTGCAGCGATGAGGAAATCAAGTTGCGGCGGTAAGTTTTTTCAACACGGATGTCCATGAAATCGAAGATTCAGAGAAGCTAATTATTCACAAATTGTTCAGCAATTATTTTTGAAAATTCGTGGTCAGTTCATGGCAATTCGTGTTTTAATAAAAAACAAAAATAAACAGTTGCGGGGAACGAAAAAAGTAGTATTTTTGCAGCGTCAATCAGAGGAATTCGCAGAAAGGATGACAACCTTTATGGCCATTACGGTCGTTTCGAGCCTCAACATAAACGAGCCATCACTTTTCCGTGGTGGCTTTGTTTTTTGAGCCAAGTTCATTGGGGACGGTGATGCAATATTGAACCATTTCCTGAGTTGAGCGTTGAAGTCCGACCGTAAGTTTAACCTCACCATATTTCAGTATGATCAACTTTTCGAATTGCTTTTGGTTTTTGGTCTTTCTATTGGTAGCTTTCTCGTCTATCCTAACTGCGTTTTCGAGTATTTCTGTTAGACGAAAAACAGCAAGCGTTGAATTGTAGTCACGTGCCGCTTTCTCATAAGTCTCGTTGATGGACAGGAATTTCACATAGATAAACGTGCCTAAGTCGCGATTCCAAACCTTTTTGTCAGGATGCTCCGAAATCCATTGGGCATAAAAATCCTTGATGAGTTTCTCTCGAATCTTAATATCATCTTTTGTTCGCCCTTTTGGAATGTCGCTCATAGTCGGTTTCTTTGGCACAAAATTACAAAACTTCTGATTCATTCGTGTCCAATTGTTGGCAATTTGTGTTTAAGAAAAACCATCTTTTACTATAATTCACTATATTCCATGGCGCATTGCAGACGGTGCTATATTTTTGCGACCGTTATCAAAAACAACACACTATGGGATATCTTATTATTGATTACATCATCTCGTTTATCGTCCTTCTCGTCATCCATGCACCGTTGTGGGCCTGGGTTATCTATGTCGTCAGTGCCGTGGCATGGCTCTTGATAGGGGTCGCTATCGGAATTGGAGAAGGCGTAAAATCACCGCGTCGACCGAAACAAGAATAACCATAAAATAGTGGATTTACATAAAAGACTACTATCTGGGCTTTCCCTCGTTAGCAATCAGCTTTCAGCTACAGTGCTATCAAGCTGATAGCTGACAGCCAGTGAAGTACATGGATTATTTAGAACAAAACAGAGATATGACAAGAAAGAAATTAAAAGTGTCAGAGTTTTTCAGCAATGTCGGGACGGCATTAGCCTTCATCTGGATGCTGCCTATGTTTGTTGTCAAGGGCGTCCAAGAACATTTCGAGAAGAAAAGGGAAGCCAAACAACCCAAGCCGGAACCCATCAAGTTTGTTTGCTCAGAATGCGGTGAAACCTTTGAGTCCGACAACGTCGAAAAGGAAATGAGAGACCATGCATCTTCTAATGGCGATTACACCTATTCAAAACCTCAACCTTGCCCGAAATGCGGTGGAATAAGGACGCGCCCGACCGAATCCGACAAGGCTTTTTACCAAAGGCTTTGGGATATGGAGGAGACGGCGACGTTCATTTCGCACCTCTGGATAAATTGGGGCTCTAATGACAGCACCGTCGACAAAGGTAAGCAGGAGTTCAAATGCACCCAATGTGGAACAACGTTCTCAGCCATCGACATCAGGCCTCACCCTTATTCGGCTTCTTTACCGTCGCGGTGTCCCCATTGCCAAAGCGTCAGAACATTGCCTACTTCGGAAGAGAAACAAGCCCATCGCTATGAAAGCATCTGGCTAGTGATGGAATTGGCGGAAAAGGAGCGTAAGGAAAGCAAAACCGAAAAGCAATATGTTGATTTGAGGCGCATCTTCGGCGGTTTTTGACCCTTTTTTCTCCATAAAGACTACTCTATTTAGGAATGATTTCCCTTAAGGTAAGGTTTGGAGAATATTTGGCTTTTTTTTGTGTGTTCTATGATAAGTAATTGGGCATAAGTGGTTTACATATTCGAAATGACTTGTGACAATGACCACAATCGCTCAATTTGAAGTGAAAGCGGTAATAGTCAATATTTATGCTCAAATAAGTCCCTAAGTCAAAATAAATGTAGTCTGTTTTTGAGTGGTTATTTGTTTTAAAAGTCACGAAGAATGAGTTTGTTTCGAAATTTAGATGCTTCCAGAACAATGGTTGAAGGTCAAATTGTACCGTGTGTTTTCAAGGAATTAACACTCTAAAAAAGGGAGTAGGGGAGTGTAAAATAAAACCTGCTGGAAATCAATGTGGTTTTGTGCCGTCAATCAGCAGGTTGACCTACTTGTTGAGCCCTTATTTGGGTGAATAACAACCTTGTTTATTCAATTGCTCTTCCAGAAACTCAGCTGCATCGGCCACACAGCCAGAACACTCGTGCAACACGATGTTTGTGCCAACACCTTTCAATGCTTTGCATTGTGTTGCGCCATTCTTCTCTTGGAACCGCATCATAATTTGCCTCATTCCACTCCTCGACTTTGCTCTGTCCTTGGTGGCCATACCTAGTACGATGCCAGCACCGACGAGTGCGTCGCAGGTTCCTTCCATATTGCCCATACCCCTACCAAAAGCATTGGCTATGTTCTTTGCAGCTGTTTCGTCAAGTCCGATAAGGTCGGCATAGGTACTGACAATGGATTGGGCACAATTGTGTGTGCCGCTTTGTAGTTTTTCGGATGCTATGTGTTTTCTTGTTTCTATGTGGTGATGCTTTTACTTTTCAAATATCACTGAACCAGCCTGAGTGGGGTGGTCGTAGACCAGAACTTCTATGGACGATTCTTGTTTCTTGAAAGCGAGTACTTTACAGACAATCATAATATCTCCTCCTGCCGACAATATCATCACCATTCCTATCCAAAACAAGAGATGCGAACCCAATAGGATTCCCATAACCGTGGGAAGTATGCCGAGAACGATACAGGGCATCAATGCGCCTAAGATATATTGGCTTTTCGGGAGGGGTGCTGTACAGGTACAGTATGGCGTGAGGTATTCTTTCATAAATCCAAATTCAATATCCTTGAAATGGTGCTCGGAATAGATGCCCCAGGTCAGCCCGTGAATAAGTTCATGCGCCACAATTAACACGAAAAACAATATGATAAACAAAAGGCTTCCGTGTGGGGTGGGTGCAAGAAGCGATATGGGATTTCTCCATGCGAAAAGGACTACACCAATCGCTACGACCGGAATGGCAAGTAAGAACACAAATAGATTGGCTTTTACGATGCCGATGGTCAGGTCTGTCTTTTTATATCCCTTCTGGGAAAGTCTCTCGCAGGTCTCTTCAAAGATACCCAAGCGTTTTTGCTCCTTCGCACTTAGCTTTCTGTCTTTTTCTTCTTTCATGATCTTCTGAGTTTTTGCCGTGGATGTATGTAAAGATATGTGTTACGTTTTGAGGTGGTAAAAATAGGGAAAAGTTTCTTTGAATGGGATAAAAAATAAAAACCCGCTGAAATTCAGCATATTTTCGTGGGATGTACTGAATAAACTGAAGAACTATCAGATTTCAAACATTTTTCCTGTGTCAAAAGTGAGGTGTTCTCTATGTGAGACATAACCCAATTGGTTGGAGACGCACTTGGTGTTGCCAATGATGCCGTCTATATTGCGATGTGAATGGCCATAGACCCAGTATTCAATTGGGCTGTCAGCGATGAAGTCAAACAGTTCCACCGTAAAAGCTCCGTTGATAGTGCTTCCCTTGAACATCGGGTCGGTCAACAGGT
>CAMJHP010000102.1 GCA_946405575.1 uncultured Bacteroidales bacterium
TGCCTTCCACCTTGGTCATGCCGTAATAGAAATTCGGGTCGGGGATGTCGTACCAATTGTCCAGAGTGCCGCCATAGCCGAAATTGATATGGAATTTGCCATCCGACTCGCGATAGCCATCGACCACCACGTTGTGCCCAACTGTTCCAGCAGGATTCTCGACTGCCAGATGGGCGGGATAACCAGCTTGCAGATTGGAAATCAAGGTGGCGTACATTTCGTCATTAGGCTCGCGATACAGCACGCAGTCCGTAAAGCCAAAGCGTTGGTAAGCCTCAAAGGCTTGGTCGACATAGAAGGTGCCGGACCCCTCTGAGGTATAGACCTGTGTACATGCTGTGCCGCAAGCAAAGACCAAGGCGGCGGCCAACTCGTCAGACAGTTCCTCGCCGCGCTGGAAAGTGGCGTCGATGGAATCCAGCATTTCGTTCAATTGCGGGAAGGACGGAAATTTCAAGCTTGCCCAATCGTCGTCAATGACATAATTACGACCCGCATAGTAATGGTTATAGTCGTCATCATCGGTAAAGCGGGTGTCTTCTGTTGTTCGCAAATAGTTAATGATTTGTCCCATGGCAATGGCAGGACAGCCTGCCACGCTGTAGGCATTGCCATTCACTGGGTCTCTTGGGCATAGTTGATTGTAAGGGAAATTCTGTGTCCAATGCGAGTTGAGTAAGCCTTCTGCGCGAACCATTGGAATGGCAGTATTTGGGGCTTCTACCGTTTTCAAGAGAGGACTTTGTGCCCAATTGTTTAAAGCGCAAAACATCACAATTAAGAAAGGAAGAACTTTTTTCATTTTGTTCAAATTATAGATTGACGCTGCAAAACTATGATTTTTTCATTTGCAAAGGTAGTTTGTGTGCACATTGTCCACATTATTGTCCATATAGAGTTTTCGCTTCGGAACGGATAATGTGCTAGTTTTGCGACCAAATTGATATGGACAAAATGGCATACCTACAATGAAACAAGATTGAGACTCTTGCAAACAAATCACAACAATGGAAAAATTCAGTATTCAGACATTGCCCGAAATCATCGTGGCAAGTCACCGTGAAATCATTCCCAACTACGCCGCCATCGGTCCGATGTGTGTCGAGAAAATTGGTCCCGAAATGCAAAAACTCGGCTGCAAATGTCCGCCGCCTGGCTACTGTTTCACCATGGAGCACAACAAGGAGTACACGCCGACGGACATCGACATCGAGTATTGCGAACAAGTGGAAGAGATGGGCGAAGATAGCGACGTTATCCAGTTCAAGCGTCTGCCCGCCGTGTCCAAGGCACTCTGCATGAAGCATGTCGGTCCATACGAACGTTTCTACGAGTCGTACACAGAGGCCTTCCGCTATATTGAGGAGCAGGGCTATAAGGCGGTTGGGCAACATCGTACATGCTACATCGATGGAGCCTGGAACCAAGAAGACCCTGAGAAATGGCTGTCGGTGATTCAGATACCAATAGAGTAACCCTTAGAACGATGAAAGCCGAGGCCAGTTAGTGGTCTCGGCTTTTGGTTTCATCTTTCCATTTGCAATTCTGGCTTGGCTTGTTCCTAAATGTCTACATCATTGTCCACATAAGGTTTTCGCTTCGGAACGGATAATGCGCTATTTTTGCGGTCGATTTGATAGAAGCAAACAATGAATTTGGTATTGAACACATTAGGAGCAAGCATTGACAAAGAAACGATTATCGCTCTGCTTCCTGACAAAGAGGTTGAAATCATCGACACCGCCGACATGAACATTGCGCATTGTATGGGCTGCAACCAGTGCTGGCTCAAAACACCTGGCATTTGCGCCATCAAGGACGATTATGAGAACATTCTCAAGAAACTGGTGAAGGCCGATAACCTCTGGCTTGTCTCCGACACACGGTTTGGCTTTCTGGATTACAAAGGCAAACGCATGATGGACCGCATCATGCCTATGCTGAACATGACCATAGGTTTCCGCGACGGCTGGATGCGCCATGAGTTGCGCTACCATGCGCTCAACATCGGTCTTTTGTATAAAGGTGCCGCTGACCAAGCGTTGTTGGAAGATTGGTGCAAACGTACCGCTGCCAACATTGGTGGACATTCGTTGGGTGCCATTCCCTTGGATGCTACTTCCAGCATGGTTCAAAACTCTAAACACTCAACTCTAAACTCTAAACCAACTCATATCGTTATCATCAACGGCAGCCCAAGAGTGCAGAAATACAGTAACACCGACAAAATCGTCCACACCTTTGCCAAAGGCATGGAAGAGGGTGGTGTCACCTGGGAACTTCACAACCTCTCCAGCCGTAAAGAATGGAGCGCAGCACGCGAAGCCTTTCTCAACAACGAACGCATCCTCATTGCGTTTCCGCTTTATGTGGAATGTGTGCCTGGCCTGATGCTAGAGTTTTTGGAAACGCTACTTTCTGAGCCCAAACAGCCAAAAGAAATCTCCTTTTTGCTGCACGGAGGTATGGATGAAGGGAATGAGTTCCGCCTGTGTGAACGCTTCCTGCAAGGACTACCCGAACAACTTGGTTGCAGTTACGGCGGCACACTCATCCATGGCGGTAGCTTCCGTATCCGCACCGCCCCAGCCGATCAAGTGGAAAAGATGGTGACCCCCTACGTTCAAATGGGGCGACTCTTTGCACAGAAAGGTAATTTCTTCTCTCCCGAAGCCGCCAAATTTACAGGCATGGAACAATACCCTTGGTTGGTTCGCAAAATGGTGAGCCTGCTATTTTTGAAGAAAGTCAACGGGGAGTTTGAGCAGTTCGCCAAAGATTGGGGATGCACTCGCCCGTTAGGTGATAAGCCGTATAGTGAATAAGAAGAAAAATGTATTGATATGGAATTATTAAATTGGTTTAAGGGGTTCGAGAAAGGCGTTGCACAGCTTTCACCAGAACAACGGTCAGTTTTCTTCGCGGAATGCGGAAAGAACTGTGTGAAAGGCGGTACGCTTTCGGTTTACCAAAAACTCTATGAGGACGCTAAAGGTGACATGGATGTTTTCTTTGAGATGGCCAATGATTTGCCCGGAGTGAAAGGTGAGGTCGTCGAAAAAGGTCGTGTCTATCGGCTGGTCTTTTTGGAATGCACTTGTGAATTGTGCAAAAAAGGATATGTCACAACACCTTTGCTTTGTGAATGTTCGCGCCAAAGCGTGATGTATTCGATGCAAAGTTTGTGGAAAGGTAAAAACTTCAACGTAACGCTTTGTCACTCCATCTTGGGTGGGGGAAAGGATTGCGAAATGAGAATAGAAGTTGAAAAATAAATTCAAAAAGATGAAAACACTGAAATTAATAACTCTTACCGCTGCACTGCTGATAACGGTTACAGCATTGGCTCAAAACCAAAACTTAGTCGGGCACATTACCGATGAAAACGGCGAACCTATGCCTTTCGTGAATGTGATGTTGCTTTCGCTTCCCGACTCGACCTTTGTGCAAGGAACGGTGACCGATGAGCAAGGCTCATTCCTCTTGCCGACCGACAAAAAAGACGGCCTGCTGAAAGTGTCGTGCGTGGGCTACCAAACCCAGTACGCAAAGGCTATCAACGGCTTGACCATCAAGATGACGATGGATGCTCAACTGCTCGGCGAGGTGGTTGTGAAGAGCCAGTTGCCACAAACGCGGCTGACAGGTAACTCTATGATTACCACCATCCAAGGCTCGGTGCTTGAGGATTCGGGGACGGCACAAGAAATGCTGACTAAAGTGCCTGGAATGACCGGCAGCGAGGATGGCCTTGAGGTCTTGGGCAAAGGCTCGCCTATTATCTATATCAACGGGCGGCTGATGCGCGATGACAGCGAACTGCGCCGCCTGCGCAGCGACGACATCCGCGATGTGGAAGTCATCAACAACCCGGGAGCGCAATATGATGCCACGGTGAGGGCTGTGGTCCGCATCCGCACCAAAAAACAACAAGGCGATGGCCTCAGCCTCGACCTGAACCTGACTGACGACCAAGATTTGCAGTACGGTTGCAACACACCACGCGGAAAACTCGGCTTGAACTACCGCAAAAACGGTGTCGATGTGTTTGGCTCGGTGTATTACAGGCATACGGACTACCGCCAATACAGCAGCTTGGAGGAAATCGCCAACACCACCAAGGTGTTCCGTCAGGCAGGTCCCTACACTATGACTTGGAAAAACGACCAACTTGTTTATACCGCTGGCGCCAACTGGCAAGTTTCCGACAATCATTCCTTGGGCATCCGCGCCGACCTGACGCATTATCTCGGCGGCGAGAATAAGGTCATCTACGATGAGGATGTCTTCGAAAACGACGTTTTCCTCGACCATCTCTACAGCGTGCAGACCAGCAAGGAAACCAAGCCGCTCGGCATCCTCACCAACGCCTATTACAACGGCACAGCGGGCAAACTCGGCATCGACTTCAACTTCGACTTCCTGAACACAGCCACCAACACCGACCGCGAAAACGTGGAGCAGAGCCTGATAGAAGATGATTTTGTCAGAAGCAGGTCGGGAGCGGAGAGCAGGTTGTATGCCTCCAAGTTGGTGCTTTCCTATCCCGTTTGGAAAGGCAGTATCGAGGCTGGCACTGAGATGACCTTCGCCAAGCGTCACAACACCTATTGGATTGACAAACAAGCCATTGCCAACACCGATG
>CAMJHP010000103.1 GCA_946405575.1 uncultured Bacteroidales bacterium
GTAAGTATTGCTGAAAACCAATAAGTTAAAACAAGGTAAAACTAAACCACTTTGGTTTTGCTGGTTTAGTCATCTATTTCTTCTTTTTTGGACAAAACAAGATTCACTAAGCAAACAGCATATTCCGTTTCAGAGTCTTTTGGACACCAAGCCAAAGTATAGCTTACCTTTGCACTGGTTACCTCATAGCCTTTGTCAGTCCAAGACTTTATTTTGTCTTTTCCTGCCGCTGACAATGCAACCACACTAATGCCTTGCTGGTTATACAAATAGTCGTCTTTGTATTGGAGACTATCCCCACTTCTGAGGCATAGCACTATGTCCTTTCGACCTTTGAAGTAGTCAAGCCAAATGTCGTGCATGTTTAGCGCTATCGAAATCGAAGAATACTCCGTTGGTGGATTGGTTATAAGATAGAGGTTTCGCTTGGCACGGGTGAGCCCTACATAATAGGCTCGCATATCTTCAACTTGTCTTCCATCAGGAACCGAAGACAAGAGGTAAACGGTATCAAACTCGCGACCTTTCGCCTTGTGGATGGTGCTCACAAAGACAGTTTTGTCATCGGAAGCAATGAAATCCTCTATATTGGACTCGAAGATAAACTCTTGCAAATCACTGCGATAATAGACTCTGTGGATGGCTTCAAAGTCAGCAAAGAAACGTCGCATAACACCCAAACAAGTACTTGAGGCATACGTTTTAAATGTGCGTTTTTTTGCTTCTTGCCATTTTTCTTTCGATATAGTGACTTCGTCATCCTTGCCAATCTGTTTTATGAAATAACGCACTTCTGCAAGGCTGCCAAAACGAAAGTCATTATCCATCGATTGTATGACAGTAACAAGCAGACCTCTCTGTTCCAATTCGTAGGCGAATTGCATGGTTTCCTCATTGGTGCGGGTAAGAATCGCCGTGCCACCTTGGACCTTTATTTCTGCATTTTGCAGTGACTTTATTGTCATCACCTTGCCTTCTTCTCCTGTTGCCGACTGGATGGTAGCATGTTTCATGCGGCCAGGGATTCTTTGCACAAAACGATTGGCACAGTCGACTATGGCTTTTGCAGAGCGATAGTTGTCTGTCATTTCGTACAACTTGGCACCCTCTTGGCTGATGAGGGATTGCATATACCTGGAATCAGAACCACGGAAGGCATAGATGTTTTGGTCATCATCGCCCACTGCAATCACGCGCATTTCCTCGTTTTGTCGCATCAGAGCCTGTACCAACCGGAAATCATCCTGTCCCATGTCCTGCGCTTCGTCAATGACGAGCACACTCTTGGCAATCTTCGAAGGCTCCACTTCACCTTTTTCTATCATCTCTGCCGCATGACGCACCACATCCTTTGCCTCATCCAGACTTCCTTGCTTGCCGATAAGGTCAAAACTATAGGAGTGGAAGGTCTTGATCTCCACATAGTGAGCGACATTGCCCACCAAATCAATAAGCCGTTTCTTGAATTCAGTGGCAGCTGCTCTTGAGAAGGTAAGCATCAACAGTTGCTCATGCTTCACGTCTTCCAGTAATAGCAACGAGGCCAACTTGTGAACCAACACACGCGTCTTGCCGCTTCCCGGTCCTGCGGCCACCACGATATATTTCGACTGGTTGTCGTCAATAATCTCGCATTGACGATTGGAGAGTTCGCCAAAGAGTTTGTCGTATTTGGCGGGGGTGATATTCAAGTCAATCTGCGCACGCCGCTCATCCTTGAAATAATGGTTGATGAACTTTCGGAAGTCCATAGTGAAATAGTCGTTGACGAAACGCAGAGCGGCATTGTAGTCGCGGACCATCAAGTTGGCATATTCACCCACGATATGAATCTGACGTATGCGCTGTTTGTAGAACTCATCCAGCAGACGATACTGTTCCTTGCCATAACGAGCACGACGGTCGGCAATGCGACCTATCTGCATAGTGTTATAGATGACGATGAATCCGCCTTCTATCTTCATCAACTCTGTCTTGGTGAGATAAAGCAACGCTTCTTCAATATCAGCAATATCGGGCTTCTCCTGTTCGGCAAACATCGTTTCTTGTCGGCTGGCAATGAACTGTTTTAGCAGCTCAACGACGGAGAAGTTCACCAACGTCATGTCTTTGGTGGGGTCTCGGCTGACATTGAGCGTGTCAATGATAAACCGACAAATCTCCATGCGCCGCTCAAATCGGGCCATCGTGACTTCCCGCGCAGCCTGAAGGCGACCCCCCACACTGTCTCTATAGCCTTCTTGCTTGTAGATATAGCCTTTCAGCGAAAGGAAATGAAGCAACATCCTCATCCGCTTGATGTTGGAGTAGGTAAGGCCGTCTTTTTGAGCCTCTTCGTTCATCTCCTTATAGTTCATCCTTTGTGCCTCTTCTCCAAATCGTTGCAAAAGGAACCGTTCAAGTTTTAGGATGATGTCAAGGTTGCGTTGGGAAGTGCTTTTGGATATCCATGCTTGCATGTCGCGGCTGTCGGCCAACAGGCCTTCTTGCCGCATCAGATTGATGTTCCTAATTACCGATGCCTTGTTCAATCCAAGGATGTCGGCCAGATAATCCACGCGACTTTCGGCTTCGGCGCCACGACCTTCAGCAGTAGCCCGGGCACTGATGAGCGACTTGATGATACGGGCAGCCTCTTCGCGAGATTGGTCGTCAAAAAGTGGTGAAAGCGTCAACTTGCGACGGGCCTCGTCCATATTCTTTACAGCTATGCCCGTTGCAAAAATGTGAGGTGAGTTGCTGCCACGTTGTATAAATCCTGCATCCTCTAATGCTGCAATAGCTGCCTTTACGCGCGTCTCAATGTCATCGATTTCCTCGCCCCATCCAGCCTGACGTGCGATGTCCAATGGCGAGCAACTGATATGGTCTCGTTTTGCCGTAAGGTCTTTGATGGCTTTCCAAACCTGTTGGATTTCACTGATGCTCAACTTGGTCTGATTGAGGAGAATGAAATGCTTGTCCAAATCGCTATCATCATAAAGCACAAAGCATTCGGCCTGCATTTCTGGGTCGCGTCCTGCACGCCCTGCCTCTTGCACATAGTTCTCCAACGAGTCGCTGATGTTGTAGTGAACAACCAGCCCAACATCTTTCTTGTCAACGCCCATGCCAAAGGCGGAAGTGGCCACAATCACCTGAGCCTCACCGCTCATAAAAGCATTTTGGTTCTCCACCTTCTTGTCAGCTTCCATCTTACCGTTGAAAGGTAATGCTAAAATGCCGTCGCTTTTCAGATGTTGCGCCAATTCATGTGTGATTTTTGTGCGCGACACATAAACGATTGATGGACAGTCGTGTCCAAGTATTAATGAGCGCAATAGGTTGTATTTCTCTTCGGGAGTGTCGGCATGAAGCACAGAATAACGCAGGTTCTTTCTTTCGGCATTGGCAGCGAATTTCTTTAGCTCCAAGCCAAGCTTCGACCTGAAGTAGTCACAGATGTCGCTGATAACCTTTTGTTTGGCTGTGGCAGTAAAACACGATACCGCGATAGGCTGGCTCAGCTGCTTCTTGTTTTGTAAGTTGCGGATGAAGTCACCTATGTATAAATAGTCAACCCTGAAATCGTGACCCCAAGCCGAGAAGCAGTGCGCCTCATCAATCACAAAGCGAACCACATTTCTGCTGATAAGAAGCTTTTCAATGGTCTTGCTTCGTAACATCTCTGGAGCGATATAAAGCAGGTTGGCAGTTCCTTCGGCCACCTGCTGGATGGCCGCGGCACGTTCTATGGGATCGAGTAGTCCATTGATGGTCACAGCTTCGCTGATGCCACGAGCCGCTAAGTTGTCCACTTGGTCTTTCATCAACGACTGTAGTGGCGAGATGACCACTGTCAACCCATGTGTGTTTCTTCCTTCCATCAGGGCGGGCAGTTGGAAGGTGAGACTCTTTCCACCACCAGTGGGGAATATCGTCAGCAATGACTCCCCACTAATGGCCGATTCCACGGCTTGTTGCTGCATTGGAATTCCATCGAAGGTGCGAAATTCTTCATAGCCAAAGAACTCCTTTAGACCGTTGTGGGCATCCAATCGTTGGCGGCAATAGTTGCAGTCGCCGCACGATGTGTTGCGCAACATATTCATCACATTCACCACCTGCGGATAGTTACGAGTCACCCAAGCAGGAGTGATGGAGAAAATGTCGTCAGCACCAATTACGGCTAAACAATAGGCCAATTCAATTGGATACTGCTTGAGCAATGTGGCGAAATCCGTATGGCTACAAATCTTATCATTAAATTCATTAAGAATCAACGATGTACAATCTTGTTGAGGTCTTAGGATTCTACCGATAATGGAAGATGGCTTGGAGTAGCCTACATATCTGAAAAAACCTTCGAACTCCCGTGTTTGATTCAGCAATTGATAGTAAATCTCTTGTCGGTTATGTGATAATTGGTTCCATTCAGCGATTTCGTCATATAGCAGGTCGCGGGCTTTCATGGAGTCGTTCGCTGGATTGTTCAGCTCGTCCACCTGCAACTTGTCGTCTTTCACCA
>CAMJHP010000104.1 GCA_946405575.1 uncultured Bacteroidales bacterium
TCGTCAAGGACCTTCGTGCTGCCGGTTTCGAGCCTTTGGAGCAAATCTCGCACTACGAGTACAACGATCGCATGAGCTACTACCAGAGCAACACCGACACCGATATGGAGTTCTTCATCGAGCTCCTGCCCAAGGGCACGCACCAGTTGGAGTACAGTATGTTCGTCACCAAGGAGGGTTATCTCAACAACGGCTACGCCTTGATCCAATGCCAGTATGCGCCAGAGTTCAGCGCGTATTCGGATGGGATGAAGGTGAGAGTGGGTGAATAAAGCCAGCCTTGTATGTCATAATCCCGCTGCATATGTCATTCACTACATCGAATCATCGATTTCCAACATTGGCAAGTGAATTGGAGGGAATCTATGGGCAGCGGAACGTCAATAATCTATGGGGGGCGGTTTAAGAAGTAAAAAGCCTTAAAGGATGGCTTCAGAAAGCATAGATTTCAGCCTGCGCACTACCTGACGCAAGAGTGAGATGCTTTCTGAAGCCTGCTTTTACTTAATAACCACTTTTACCGTCTGTCCCCAGCCGTTATTATGCCTAATCCGCAGTAGATAAAACCCCTTAGTCAGGTCTTCCAGCGATAGCTCAAACCCTTGCGAGCCCTCGTTAAAATTGCCTGTTGCGCTTTGAATCAGCTGCCCTTGTAGTGAATATAGCTCAAACTGAACCTGTCCTTGCGCGGGGTTGAAGAAGCTCACAACTGCCTTGTCCGAAGCTGGATTAGGTGCTACAGTGGCATAGAGGCTCTGTGTCTCATGGTCTTCCACACCCAGATGCACATCCACTGCAATCTTCATCGTCACGGGGAGGTGGTCTGAGCCGTCGAAGAGAGCCTCAGCGACCTCGGTGGGCACAGCAGTGTTGGAGCCTTGGTTCACACTCATATTGAAGTGCCGTCCGTCGTTGCCTACGGCATGATACGAGTCGCGCACGTAACGCATGTGATTGTAGCTGAACGCGATTTCGTCGGCCATGAGGATGAAGTCGAAACGGTCGTCGAGGCCACCTGGAGAGAAGCATTCGTCGGAATAACTTCGTGTCGACTGGGTGTGGAAGGGGGCAAAAAGGCTGTTGTTGTTCCATTCACCTACACCGCCCAAGGTGGCAACGGGGTCGACGAAGCATATATCAGGGTTGCTGTAGGTCTGGGTAAGCAATCGGTAGCCGCTTTCGCTGGCGCCATACATATTGAAGTCGCCCATAATCAAGGCATTGTCATGGGGATAATGTTGGTTGAGATAATCCATGACTACTTGCATCAAGGCGCGACGCGAGGCCTCGTAGCCTTGTCCTGCCTTAGGATGGGCCACGATGCAAATGAGTTTGATGGTGTCGCCCGCAGCCAGGCTTGGGGTCTTCAGGTATAGTTCATAGAAATCGGTATCACGCGGTTTGGTACGCAAAGCGATATGCTTGCTCAGCCCCAATTTGTGTGAATCAAAGAAAATATGGTTGATGATGTCCTCTCCCGCGTAATTGATGATGTTGTCGGATTGCCAATAGTCAACTCCGTTAATATTTAGGTTGTGGCGCAAAAAAGCGTCCTGTAGCTGTTGCGTGGCACCAAACTCGCAAACGGTGAAGATGTCGGGCTTCACATAATTGACGATGGTGCGAATGCATTCGTCTTTGCGTTGGGTGTTGTTGTTGGTCTCGTAGCAGTCGGCGAAACCGCTGTTGTAGTTACCGTAATACAACAGGTTGTATTGCATCACGGTGAGGGTGTCTTGGGCTTGAACGAACAAGGCCGTACCCAGTATTATAATAAGAAGGTGTATTTTGTGTTTCATTTGGAAAGAATTTGTGCTGCAAAAGTAGAAAAATTGGCGCGATATTTGAATTAATCTTATTTTTGCAACGAATTTGGAAATGAAAAAGATTGTTCAAATCGGTTTCTTGGTTTTATATGCCATGGTTTTGCTGACATCGACTTCATGCAGCAAGCAGGACAAGTATGCCAATTGTCCTCTTGTTGGACATTGGGGTTGTGAGCAATACATTAGTTGTCGAACAGATAGCATTGGTCAAGAAAAGTGGGACACTTTGCAATATGAAATAGGAATGGGTCAGGGTTATGAGGTGTATTTTTATGCTGACGGGTCAGGTAAGTTGTTGCTAAATGATAGTCCGGCTTTGATAAAGACATTTAATTGTGATTATGATTACGATTCTGTAAGTCATATGCTTACGATTTACAATACCTCGTGGATTATTTCGGTTTTCTCTGATGCGACTAGTGCAGATATGCTTATTGAAGAATTGACAGATAACCATATTAAGGCTTCATGGACCAACCATTTTTCTGAAGCAACTCCTTTTTTTGAAAGATTTTTCCTAAAGCAAATTGATTAACTATAAAAATTGAAAAAAATGAAAAAACTGACATTATTTGTATCATTAGCTCTAATAGGCTTAATGTTCACTTCATGTAGAAAAAACGATTACAAAAGCTTTATCGGCACTTGGGGTGTCGAGAAAATTGAGTACTACAACACTGACTATGCAGGCAACCCGATCGTATCTTCGCTTGAGACCTACGAATTCGATCCTAACTCAACCGACAATGGTATCCAGTTGTATTTTAGAGAGGACAAAACTGGAGAGATGCGCGACAGTGCCGTCGACACATTGTGGCTTGATTGGAATGCAGAGACGGATACTTATGACTCATATATTAGTTGCCCCGACACTGTTATGGTGTACCCTTTCTCTTATTCCTATGACAAATCTGATCATATCCTTTATATGAACATTAACTATGGTGACAAACTCAGAACCTTCAAAATGAGCATTGAAAATTTAACTGACAATTCGTTTACTTATGAAAACGAATATGATAAGAATTATATGGAAAGAGCATATCTGAAGCGTATTAGCAAGACTACAAAGTCGGCAAGTCGACAAGCAACAATTCATCCGCATAAGTCGGGTTCATTCCTTGGTGGAAGATAAAGAATTAGGCTGGTTAAGTCTAAAAACATTACCGTGTATGGATACACTCGCTCATTCGTTGAGGGAGGAAACTATGCACGGTAATGTTTTTTTATTCAACAAAGAGCATCAATCCTTTCAGATATGCTCCTTCGGGGTGGAAGATATTGATGGGATGGTCGGCGGGTTGCGATAGTTGGTCTATGATGCGTACATTGCGCTTGGCCTCAATCGCGGCGGCTGTGACGATGCCTTGAAAAGTGGCCTTGTCGACGGCTTGTGAGCAGCTGAAAGTAAATAGTAGTCCGCCTTTGGCAATGCGCTTAATGGCCTCTGCGTTGATATATTTGTAACCACCCAGCCCGCGATGCCTGTCCTGATGTCGCTTGGCAAATGCTGGCGGATCAAGAATAATGAGATCAAAGGCTCCATCTCGCATTTCTGTTACATATTCCTTCATGTCGGCAACATAACAGGGATTCTCCTCTTTAAGGTACCCGTTCAGCTCAAGGTTGGCTTCAGCAGCGTTAATGGCTTTCTTGGAGGCATCGACCGTGACGGCTCGTCTTGCACCACCCTTCAATGCGGTGACAGAGAATCCTCCTGTATAGCCGAAAGCGTTAAGCACGGTCTTACCTTTCGCAAAATGACGCACTAGCTCACGGTTTTCACGTTGGTCGAGAAAAAATCCTGTTTTTTGGCCTTCCTCCCAGTTGGGAAGGAAACGGCTGTCGTTTTCCAAAACTATCTCTTCAAGCTGGTTCCCCAACAGATAACCGTCTTCAATAATGGCATCTTCCTTACCCATACGTTGCATAGCATCGGCACTTTTGTTGTAGATAGCTTGCAAACCGAGGTCGGGCATTAGTTTGAGTGCGCGGACAATTTCTTTCAAATGGAGTGCCATGCCTTCAGTCTGAGCCTGAACCACAGCAGTGTGACCATAAATGTCGACGATAAGCCCTGCCAATCCGTCTCCTTCGGAGTGTACGAGGCGGAAACAGTTAGTGTGGGGATTGTTGGTGAGTCCCACAGTCTTACGAACTTCGTAGGCTTGGTTCAAGCGTTCGAGGAAAAACCATTCGTCGATTCTGCGATTCTCGAAACTAAGCATCTTCACAGCGATACTATCCGATTCGCAGAAGCCTGTGCCGAGGATGTTGCCATCATAATCGGTGACGGTGACCGTGTCGCCGGCCTGAAGGCCTTTGGCTGCATCGTGGATAGCACCCGAAAACACCCATGGATGGAAACGGCGTAAGGCATCGTCTTTGCCTGGGTTGAGTCGAATGACGGGATAAAGTGGAGTTTGTTGCATTTTGTTTAGATTTTGATGCAAACCTTAGATTTGCAGCGTGGTTGTCTGCGAACTAGGAATGCAAGAGCAAA
>CAMJHP010000105.1 GCA_946405575.1 uncultured Bacteroidales bacterium
CCGTCTTCATCGGCGGTCCCGTGTGGTGGGGCACCTACCCGCAGGTGATGTTCACCCTCTTCCACGACATCAACCTCGACGGCAAGACCGTCGTCCCCTTCACCACCCACGAAGGCAGCGGCCTCGCCTCCTGCGTCAGCGACGTAAAATCGGCTTTCCCGAAGGCGAAAGTCACGCAAGGCTTCAGCATCTACGGCCATGAAGTGCGCAGCGGCAAGGCCAAGGTGGAAAAATGGCTGAAAGGGTTGGGGTATTGATAGTTAGGATTTATTATTCTAATAATTCCGCAATCTGGGTGAAGAGCTTGGGTTGCGGAATTTTTGTGTCAACACCTACAGTTTTGAAAAAATGACTATCTTTGCCATCGATAACCAGAAAGGGCTTGATTATGAGTTACTCGGAATTGGCACAATTGGAACTGATGAATGCGGCAGCCAATATCACAACAAAGGAAGACTTGGACGCTTTGAAACTGACCTTGTCTCTCTTCTTTGCTGAACTGGCGCAAAAGGCTATTGACAAACTGTGGGACGAAGGCAAGTTCGACCAAGCAAAGTTAGACGAGCTGCGGGGACAACATCTGCGCACACCATACAATGACACTTTGAACTGATGCGTTACATTGTTCTCGACACGAATTGCCTCGTACAGATTTTGCCTTCATGCAAAATCTTTCAGTCCATTCCCCTGTACTCGCTCGGCGAATAACCGAACTCGCGCTTGTAGGCCGTGGAGAAGTGGCTCAAATTCTTGAAACCGACACGGAGATAGACATCGATTGGGCGCTGGTGTTCCTGCTCGATAAGCCGTCGGGCTTCCTCCAAGCGGCGGCGGATAATCCAGCGCATCGGTGTGGCGCAGAAAACCTCCTCAAACTCCTTCTTGAACGACGACAGCGACCGCCCAGTGTAGTGTGCAAAACCTTGCAAATCGAGGTCCATCATATAATGCGCTTCCATAAACTCCTCCAAGTCGATCTTCCACGGCCCGGCAAAGTCGAAAAGAACCGATTTCAGCGAAGGGTCTATCTCTATCAGGGTGAGAACCACTTCCTTAATCTTCGCCTCCATCAACTTCTCGGAAGGGTAATCCCTGACTTCGAAATAATGCTCCAACGACTTGAAAAGCCCCTTAAGCAAGGGATGTTAGGGCAACATCACATACGGCGAAGCGGAACGGTAACGTGGCTCGTCGTCGATTTTCAGGGCATATTCGTGCATCGTCTTTTTCAGCATCGGCACTTTCAGTTGCAGGAAAAGCCCTTTGAAAGGCGTGCCATCCGGTGAAGGATATTCTACCTTGTGCGCCTTGCAGTTACGGCGGATGAGATAGGCTTGTCCGCGCTGCAAATGACGGCGACGCTCACGGCCTACCACGTCCAATTCTCCCGAAATGACATACACCAGCATGTGCTCGGTAATCACGCTCTCGAACTCCTTCTTGCTCGTCACCGTGCAACAGAAGAAGGTGTCCATATAGTTGTATAGTTCTACGCCTGCCTGTAACATATCCCTATGTTTTGCCATGCAAAGATACAACATTTGGTTTGGGTTGCGCTTTTCTTAAACGTCAAATTTTGTTTTCTGTAAAGTTTTCAATTTGACTTTTGAGCAAAGTAAAAAAGACAGCGGAGAAAAGTGATGCGTTGAAACAAGTCCGTACTTTTGCTGTCGAGAATTTAAACATTTTAAACAGTAAAAATATGAGCAACAAAAGAACATTCAGAATGAGAATCGCCTTGGTGGTGATGCTGATGATGGCCGTGATAGTCGCAAAGGCCCAAAGCGGAAGAATCCTTGTGGCTGTCTATTCGAAGACGGGCAACACAATGGCTGTGGCACAAAACATCGTGGAACTGACCGGTGCCGACCTGATTGAGATTATTCCGGCCGTGCCCTATCCCGAGACCTATAGCGAAACGCTTCCCATTGCCACAGAGGAAATCAACAACATCGACCAGTATGGCATCTATCCCGAAATCCTCACCACCATTGAGTCGATGGATGCGTATGAGACCGTCATCGTGTGCTCCCCAATCTGGTGGAGCCGCATCGCCACCTCGATGCAGAGTTTCCTGCACACCTACAGCGAGATGACCGACGGCAAGCAAATGAGCCTTGTGGTGACCAGCGGCGCCACGGGCATCGAGACTGCTTGGGGCGATTTGCAACGGCTTTGTCCCAACGCCACCTTGCTCGGAAACGGCATCCGCATCTCGGCCAGTGCGTCACACAACGCCATGAACATCGTCAGTGAATGGCTGGAAAGCATCGGCCTTTACGACCCGACAGGCATCGAAGAAAACCATGACCAGACCACTCCAAACGCCACCGGTGTTTACACGATTGACGGGAGATTGCTCCAACGCGACGACAAAAACACCGAATCGCTTAAGCCAGGCGTTTACATCATCAATGGTAAGAAACAAGTAATCACCAAATAATATGAAAAAGTTAGCATTAGCATTGTTGGCATTGGCTTTTGTTGCCTGCACCAACACGAAAAACGACAACGAACAACAGAACATCAACCCTAAAACAGAACCCGCTATGGAACAGAAAACCAACGACGTGGCCGGACGTGTGAACTTCGGCGGCAAGCAGGCGGTCATCACTCCCCTGCCAGCCATCATGATTGCCACCTACGACGAGAACCAGAACCCCGACGTGATGATGGCGGCCTGGGGCGGACAGTGTGGCCCTCACCACATCTGCTTCAACCTCTCGCCTCACAAGACTACCGACAACCTAAAACTCAAACACGCTTTCACAGCCAGTTTCGCAAGTGTCGACAACATCGAGGAAAGTGATTATTTCGGCATTGTGTCGGCCAAGAACGTGCCCGACAAAGTGGCCAAGGTGGGCTTTACCGTCACGCCTTCGCCCAATGTGGATGCTCCCATCATCAATGAATATCCGCTCACTCTAGAATGCCGTGTGATAGAGATTACCCAGACCATGCTCAACGAGACTCGTGTGGTGGGCGAAGTCGTCAACATGAGTGCCGACGAGCGCGTCCTCACCGATGGCAAAGTCGATCTGATGAAACTCAAGCCAGTCGTCTTCAACTCGGCCGCTTTGACCTATCATGTGGTGGGCGACAGCGTGGCCCGTGCATGGGGCTCGGGAAAGAAGTTCCAGTAAACGAACTTTCGTTTTTATCTAATAATTCCGCAATCTGGACGAAGGCTTGGGTTACGGATTTTTTTGTAGATTTGCGGCAACAATCAAACTACTGACAATATGAAAAACACTCCAATTGAACAAAAGGAAGCGGTCGTATACTTGACCAAAGCAATAACACCAGAGTCACTGGTGAGAATCTACAAGGCCTTAGGCGTTCCGGCCAAAGGGCGTGTAGCTGTCAAGATGAGCACTGGCGAGGGCAGCAACCCCAACTACCTGAAGCCAGAACTCATCAAAAACTTGGTCTTTGAGGTGGACGGCACCATCGTGGAATGCAACACCGCCTACGGCAACGGGCCTGGAGATGAGCAGGATAATCGCGACACGTCGGCCAACCACTGGAAGGTGATCGAGCGTCACGGATTCACGCCCCTGTTCAAAGTGGACATCATGGACGAGGAGGGCGAGATGCGCATCCCCGTGCAGGACTCGACGCACCTCAAGTACGACATTGTGGGCGGCCATATCGCCAACTACGACTTCATGATCGCCCTCAACCACTTCAAGGGTCACCCGATGGGCGGCTACGGCGGCGCACTGAAGAACCTCAGCATCGGCTGCGCCAGTTCGAACGGCAAGGCCTACATCCACTCCGCTGGCAAGATGGAAGTGCTCGATATGGCGAAACTTTGGACAAAGGAATACATCGGCAACCAGGACGGCTTCCTCGAAAGCATGGCTGCCGCTGCGCAGGCCGTGGTGGACTATTTCCAGAAGAAGGATGGCATCATCTACATCAACGTGATGAACAACATGAGCATCGACTGCGACTGCGTGGACCATCCCGCCCCCGTGAA
>CAMJHP010000106.1 GCA_946405575.1 uncultured Bacteroidales bacterium
TAAGACCTTTGCCTGCCTATCAAGGTGTTGAATTGGACTCTTTCTTGGTGGCACTAAGTGGGGCTGTCGTCTGGCTTTTGCTAATCTGCAACAAGAAGCAAACCATCAACCGATGGGGAGGAGCTTTGTTGCTCACAATCTATGCGGTTTATCTGTCTTTCCGATTGGGAGTAATATAGGAGTATAAATCCGCAACTCTGGCAGGGGTTTGGGTTGCGGATTTTTTTTCATCCTCAAGGAACACCATTTTTGCGATTTTCCGTACTTTTGCACCCGAATTCGGCGAGCGTGTCGGTAGTCGAATCATAGGGTGAATCTGTAAGAACTATGCCAGTTGGACACATGTTTAATTGAATAGATTCTTACGTATGAAGAGAGATTCATCCAATCCAAAGATTCTTGTTGCGACCATCCTTTCGATGTCGCTGTTGACCGTGATGGCGGGAGCCGCCGTCGCACCTGCCTTGAACGCCATCAGTGCCCATTTCGCTGATGCCAATCCGCTGCTCATCCAGTTTGTGGTGAGCATGCCCGCGCTGTTCATCATCCTCACCAACCTCTGTTTCCCGATGCTCTGCTGCGTGATGCGCACCCGCACTATCGCCCTTTGCGGCCTGCTGCTTTATGTGGTGGCGGGAAGCGGGGCCTTTTTCGCCGACAACATTGCTGTGCTGCTGGTACTCAGGGCCTTGTTGGGCGTGAGTGTGGGCATGATTATGCCGCTTTCCACGGGCCTTTTGGCCTACTATTTCCCTCCCGAGGAGCAAGCCCGCCTGATGGGTCTTGCCGCTGCCATGAACCAGATGGGCGGCGTGGTGGCCACTTTCCTCGCGGGAATGTTGGCGGCAGTCAGTTGGAACTATGCCTTCTTGGTGTATCTGCTTGGCCTCATCGCCGTGGTGCTCGTTATGCTTTTCCTGCCCAACGAAAGCCTGATGAAAAAAGACCCAACAACTCTAAACTCTAAACCCTCAACTCTAAACTTACTAAAGAAATACCATCCATCGGTCGTGGGCATGTTCTTAGTGATGATCCTTTTCTTCATCTATCCCACCAACTTCGCGCTGACGGCCTCAGGGAGGCTTTCGGTGACGGGAATCACCTTGGTGATGATGGGTTTGGATGTGGTGGCTTTCTTGGTAGGCTTGGTTTTTGGCGCAATGATGAAACGCTTTGCCGCACAGATGAAATACGCTGCTCCCATCGGCTTTATGGCGGGATATTTATGCCTTACCGGAGGGACTTCATTGTCACTTCTTTTGCTTGGCTCGGCACTCATCGGCATCGCCAACGGCATCGGCGTTCCCTATCTGAACACCATCGGAAGCGTGAAAGCGGGCAAGGAAGCCGCCACCACGGTGATGCCGCTGCTTTCAACGGCTCTTTATTTGGGACAGTTCCTCTCCCCACTGATTGTTTCGCCTATCGCAGCGGCGACTCATCTGTCACCGTATGTGATAGGTGCAATTATTGCAGTCATTTATCTGCTTCAGGCTATCGTTACTAGGAAGGGGCAGATGCTGCCGCAGTAATCAAAAAAGCATAATCTTTTTATCTAACAAACTCGTTTTCAAATCTTTGAAAAGAGCAATAATTATCTTATTAACCTAAAAAGTAGTATTATGTCAGTAACAGTAACAAACGAAATCAACAAGGCCGAAGTGCTTGCTTCAGGTCTGAAGAAACATCTCGAAGAGGTGAAACAACTCGGCATCACCGCTGAGGAAATCAAGAAAATGGAAGAAGCATGTGAAGTGTTGCGCAAGAAAGACTCCGAAGTGGATATTCTACGTCAACAAGCCACTGAAAAGAGCCGCGAGAACCATGCGCTTCTTGATGGATTGAAAGAGCAAATGCTTGTTTTCCGCAAGGCCATCAAACAGCGTTACACGCAGCCGGATTGGATCAAATACGGTGTTCAGGACAAACGGTAACTTCTTTAAAACAATCCTCAAAATACCGCAATCCAGACATAGGCTCAGATTGCGGTATTTTTCGTTCAAGAGGAACAGCTAGTAGATTTCGCCCGCTTAAGGATTGTTTTTTATTAACTTTGCAGACGAATTGCGAAACAGATAAATCGGAATTTAATTATTTGACAATGAAAAGGTATATAACTATTCTCGTTTGGTTACTTTCAAGTTTTTGTGTGAAAGCACAGGAATTTAAGCCGATGGAGCATAATGGACTGCTTTATCAAGAAATGGCAAACCGTACTTCCGAAACAGAGACCCCCGCTCTGATTATTTATCTACATGGCAAACATGCCAGCGGAAACGACAATCAGAAGCAGCTGAACCAGACTGGAGTTCGTAACATTTCAGCGTACATAGAGAAGAACCGAATTCCAGCCTATTTCCTTGTCCCACAATGTCCTGAAGATCATGAATGGGATGGCAGGGATGATAGCTCCAGTTATGCGGACGAAGTGGAGGAACTTATTGCGTTCTATTTGAGTACAAAGGATGTCGATACCTGTAAAATCTACATCTGTGGCGTGTCCATGGGCGCTTGCGGTTGCTGGAAACTGCTTAATGACAAGCCGAATCAGTTTGCTGCTGCCCTTATTGCATCTGGGCAGGCACATAGGGCATACCCATCGGATTTTACAGCAACTCCGTTGTATGTAACCGTTGGTTCCAATGAGCGCAGTTATGATGCCTTGACGTGGTTTACATCACAGATTCAGAAAGAAGGCGGGAATGTCCGCTTTGATGTTCTCAATGGGTTGGAACACAGGGAAGCATGTGATGAAGCCTTTTCTACAAAAAGAATAACGTGGCTGTTCTCGAAAAAAAGAGATTAGGTAAATCCAATTTAGCAAACAAACACATAAAATAATTCACTTAAAAAGGTCTTGGTAGAGACCAGAGCTGCGACTCGAAACACTCCATCAACATTATGAAAAGAGTATTTGTATTAATGGCAGTCGTGGCTTTATGCTTGGCTGCTTGCGCCCAAAGAAAGGACGGCGACAAGAGTTTTGAAGACAAAAAACCGCGAAACGACAACGGGATGATGGTGAACAAAGACACGGATTCCGTCTATGCCGCATTGAAAAACGAGACTTTCGACAAGTTCGAGCAATTCATTTATGAAGACGCCGAAACGGGTAAGACAATGCAGTACAACCTGTTTGTCCCCGATGCTTACGACGGCAAGCAAAGCTATCCATTGGTACTTTTCATGGCCGATGCCAGCACCGTTGGCAAAGATGTCACGACACCGCTCACCCAAGGTTATGGAGCTTTGGAGTTCGCCTCCAACCGCGACCAACAGAAGCACCCTTCGTTTGTGTTGGTGCCACAATACACGGAATGGACTGTCGGCGAGGGAGAGGTAAAAAGTGACGAGGTGGAGATGACCATCCGCATGTTGCAGTCTGTGATGGAAAACTACAATGTTGACCGTAGCCGCATCTATACTACAGGCCAGTCGATGGGCGGCATGATGTCGTTCCATTTCAACATTGAGCACCCTGATTTGTTTGCCGCTTCGTTGTTCGTCAGTTGCCAGTGGGACACCACTTTGATGCACTCTTTGGGGCAGAAGAAGTTCTTCTATGTCGTGGCAGGCGGCGACGAAAGGGCTTCTGAAGGAATGCGCAACCTTACAAAATTGTTTGAAAACCAAGGCGTTGAAATCCATTCCGCCACATGGAGCGCAAAACT
>CAMJHP010000107.1 GCA_946405575.1 uncultured Bacteroidales bacterium
TTTGCTCTTGCATTCCTAGTTCGCAGACAACCACGCTGCAAATCTAAGGTTTGCCTAAAATTCTATTTTTATGAAATTCAAACCGTACAACCATAGCGAAGCTGCTCTCAACGAACGTATCGCATTGATTATCAACGAAGAGAAGAAAAAAGGTCACGAAAAGGAAGCCCTGCGCACCATATTCCAAAGCATCGACTTCACCACCCTCGAAGCCTTCGACAACGAGGCTAAAATCAAGGACTTCTGCGAAAAAGCCTTGGCTTTCCCGAAGCAGAAGCCGCACCTCAGCGTGCCTGCCATCTGCATATACAGTCCCTTCATTCGTCAGGCCAAACAACAATTAGCGGGTAGCGGCATCCGTGTGGCCACGGTGGCCTGCTGCTTCCCCTCGGGACAGATGCCCTTCGACTTAAAGGTCAAGGAGGTGGAATACTGCGTCAACGAAGGTGCCGACGAGGTCGACATGGTCATCTCGCGCGGCACTTTCCTCGCAGGCAGTTACGACGAAGTCTTCAACGAGATCAAGACCATCAAGGAAACCTGCGGCAACAAGGCCAAGCTGAAGGTCATCCTCGAGACGGGTGAGCTGAAGACGGTGGAAAACATCCGCAAAGCCAGTGAACTGGCCATCCTCGCAGGTGCCGACTTCATCAAGACCTCGACAGGCAAGGTGCCGGTGGCCGCCACACCCTTGGCCGCCATTGTCATGATTGACACCATTAAGGAATACTACGAAGCCACTGGCAAGAAAGTCGGCTTCAAACCTGCTGGTGGCATGAAGGTGCCGGACGATGCTCTCACCTATTATTATCTAGTGAAAAACATCCTCGGCGAACAGTGGCTCAACCCAAACCTCTTCCGAGTAGGCACGAGCCGCCTCGCCGGACTTATCTTGGAACAAATTGGATAATGGGATCGGCTAAAGCCGAGAAATCTTTCAAAAATCAATTAAAAAATCATCTAAAATACAAATCATTGATTTTGAAATATTTTAAATATGATTTTTGATAAATTTCTTGCGAAGCAATCCAAAAAAAAAGGACAAATATGGCAACAATAAAAGGAACTTATAAGGGTAATCTCCGCAACGAGATGACTCATGTGCAGTCGGGCAACACCATACTCACCGACGCACCTACCGACAACCACGGCAAAGGCGAAGCCTTCTCGCCCACCGACCTCGCTTGCGCAGCCCTCGCCGGCTGTATGATGACCATTATGGGCATCAGTGCACAAGGCCACGAATTCGACATCGACGGCACCACCTACACGGTGAAGAAGACTATGAACGCCGACCCGCGCCGCATTGGGCAAATCGACATCGTCTTCAACTTCCCCGCCAAGGAATACACCGAGAAACAAAAAACCCTGCTTTGGGCCGCAGCCGAAAGCTGTCCTGTGGGTCGCTCACTGCATCCCGATGTCATCGTCAACATCACTATGAATTTCCAAGCCTGATGGAATACGATGCACTGAAAGGGCTCCACAACAGCGTGACGCTGGTGGTGGAGCATAAGGACACCGCCGCCGTCTACGGCTCGGGTGCCTTGGAGGTGTTTGCCACCCCTGCTATGATTGCTTTGATGGAAAAAACCTGCCTCGAAAGCGTCGCCGACAAGATTGGTGAAGGCAACACAACCGTGGGTATCGCGGTCAACATCAAGCACTTGAAAGCCAGTCCAGTGGGCTCCACCATTCGCTGTGACGCAGAAATCACCGAAGTGGACCGCCGCCGTTTGGTCTTCGAGGTGAAATGTTTCGAGGGCGAGACACTTGTTGGCGAAGGCATCCATGAACGCTTTGTCGTCGACAGCGAGAAGTTTATGAGTAAATTCTAGAATCTGAAAGTTTGATATAAATGTAAAAAAGCTATCAGCCATCAGCAGTCAGCTATCAGCTTGGTAATGAGTGGCTAAAAGCTGATTGCTGAATGCTGATAGCCAATAAATAATCCAATGAAATACACTTACCGCACCCAAGGCACCTGCAGCCAGGCCATTGAGTTTGAAATCGAGGACGGCATCTTGAAGAATGTGCAGTTTTACGGTGGCTGCAACGGCAACACGCAAGGCGTCAGCGCCTTGGTGGAAGGCATGAAAGTCGAGGACGTGCTGCAACGCCTAGAAGGAATCCGCTGTGGCTTTAAGAACACCTCCTGCCCCGACCAACTGTGCCGCGCCATTCGGCAGGCGTTAGAAAGTTGAGAGTTTTTTGTTTCACACAATTTAATTGATGCCATTGCGTTATAGAACGGATAAAAACTAACGAATATGAAGAAACACATTTTATCGGTAGCGGTTTTGGCACTTGTTGTCACGCTCACCACCTTCACCAGTTGCAGAAAACCCAAGACCGAAGACAATACTCCTGCCAAGGAAGGCCTTTATTTGGGCATTGTGGGCTTCAATAGTGAGCTTTACACTATGCCGCTCGGCCTGCTCAACCAGGACACGAAACATAACTTTGAGACTTTTATAGATGGACTATCGATGCAAAACGGCACCATCCTCTATCATGCCGTCAACACAGGTCTCAACAGCTTGGCCAACGCCAAGATTCCGGAGAACCTCATCAATGTCTCCGTGGTGACCTTCACCGACGGCCTTGACCAAGGTTCTCTTGGATTGTCGGACAACTACAACTCAAACAGCGAGTACCTCACTGCCGTCAATTCAAGAATCAACAACGAACTCATTGGAGGCAACAATATCTCGGCCTATTCCATCGGCATACGCGGTGCCGATGTGATTGACGTTGAAAGCTTCCGTGACAACCTCAACAAGCTTTCAAGCGACCCCGAACACAATGTCGTCGAGGTCAGCAACATGAACGAAGCCTCAGAGAAATTCGCAGAAATTGCACGTCAGCTGTACAACCAAAGCACGTTCTACAACGTTTCACTCAAGCTTCCCGTGCAAAGTCCAGGTACCGTCATTCGTTTCACTTTCGACAATGTGAGTGATCCTAACGAATCCAACTGCTACATCCAAGGCACTTATATCAGCAACAACGAAACCAAACAATTGACTGACATTGAGTATGTTGGTATGGAAAGTATGTCCGGTCGCACAATCACAGCTTCAAAAGACGGCATTTTCATCGTGTTTTCTTTCAAAAACCTCACCGACTTGAGTGGCAATCAGATAAGTACCGACTACGTGAAACAATGGAACTGGATTGAATCGGTCGAACAATGGCAGCCTAACAGCGAGTTCACGCCTTCGGGCAACACCGAAATCGTCAACGAATACAAGAGTGCGATGATTATGCTTGTGCTCGACTGCTCCAGCTCTTTGGGCAGTGACTTTGTCAACATGAAGACCGCCGCCAACGGCTTTATTGAGACCTTGAGCGGGAATTATAACGGAAGGTGATTTTTTTGGCTATGACTATTTGACAATGACTATGACCGCATTGACATAGAAATAAAGCGGTCATAGTCATTTTTTTATCACAAAGGAAACGGCATCCGAAATCATCAGATGCCGTTTCTTTTGTTGCCATTCGGTCTGTAGGGCTGTCGTATTACGGCAGCCGCACGGTAGTGTTTCAACCAGTGTGTCCGAAGTCTGTAGACTTCAGGGATGCGGTG
>CAMJHP010000108.1 GCA_946405575.1 uncultured Bacteroidales bacterium
TTTTTTGCGGTCCCATAGCGCAGTTGGTTAGAGCAACTGACTCATAATCAGTAGGTCCTAGGTTCAAGCCCTAGTGGGACCACCAAAAAACGATAATCATGGATGTAGGGCTGTCATTTTGTGGCAGCCCTACACCAATAATTTGAAGTCTATGGAACAAGAAACCACTCCCAAGACCTTGACCGATCTGGACGAACTTGGCGAATTTGGCCTTATTGACCAATTGACGCAAGATTTTCCGTTGCGCAATGCTTCTTCCCTGAAAGGCGTAGGTGATGATGCTGCCGTCATCGACCACGAGGGTTACCATACCCTCGTATCGGTCGATATGCTTATCGAGGGCATTCATTTCGATATGACCTACTGTCCTTTGAAGCACATTGGCTATAAGGCTGCCGTCAGCAATTTTTCAGACATTTACGCAATGAACGGAACACCTACACAAATCGTGGTTGGATTGGGCGTTTCAAGTCGCTTTTCCGTCGAAGCTTTGGATGAGCTGTATGCAGGCATCCGCTTGGCTTGCGAGCGTTACCATGTCGATATGGTTGGTGGTGACACTACGAGCAGCAAGACGGGTCTCGTCATTTCCATCACGGTCATAGGCATGGCGAAGGAGGAGGATGTCGTTTACCGCAGTGGAGCCAAGAAAAACGATTTGCTCTGTGTAAGCGGTGACTTGGGCGGGGCTTATATCGGTCTGCTTATCCTCGAACGCGAGAAGGTGGAGTTTCTTTCCAACCCTAATATGCAGCCCCAACTGAAGGGTTTGGAATATGTGCTCGAACGCCAACTGAAGCCTGAAGCTCGCAAAGACATCGTGGAACAGCTCAAAACCTTGGGCATCAAACCCACTTCGATGATTGACATTTCCGATGGTTTGGCTTCCGAAATTCTGCACCTTTGTAAAGAATCGGGTGTGGGCTGTCAACTTTATGAGAACAAAATCCCGATAGACCCGACTACCGACCGTATGGCCAAGGAGTTCCAAATCGTGCCTTCGGTGGCGGCATTGAGCGGCGGCGAAGACTATGAACTACTCTTCACTATTGACCAAAAGGACTACGAAAAGATACAGACCTTGTCGGCTGATGTGACTGTAATTGGTTATATGACAGGCGACAAGGGCGTGGCTGAGATGATTACCCCCGACAACCATGTCATTCCGATTAAGGCGCAGGGCTGGGACCACATGAGGAAGAACAATGACCAGTGACAATGACCGCTCCAACTTTTGTGAAAGTGGTCATTGTCATAGTCACTATTCATAGTCGAAAAAAAGAATTGAATAAAGAAACGTGATGCCGGAATTGCCCGAAATAGTAAAACAAAAGCTCGCCGTGCTGCCCAATAAACCTGGCGTGTACCGCTATTTCGATAAAAATGGTGAACTGATTTACGTGGGCAAGGCTAAGAACTTGAAACGTCGTGTTTCCAGTTATTTCAACAAGGAGCAATTCGGCAAGACGCGCGTTTTAGTGAGCAAAATCGTCGATCTTGAATACAGCATTGTCGATTCGGAGTCGGAGGCACTGCTGCTGGAGAATACGATGATCAAGCAATACAAGCCGCGCTACAACATTATGCTCAAGGACGATAAGACCTACCCTTGGATTTGCATCAAGAAGGAGGCCTTTCCACGAGTTTTCCTCACCAGAAGAAAAGTAAACGATGGTTCAGAGTACTTCGGACCTTATCCCTCGGTGCGTACAGCGCACATCCTGTTAGACTTGCTTAGTCAAATTTACAAGGTACGCTCCTGTCGTACACCACTAACGGAAATAGGCGTCTCCAAAGGTAAATATAAGGTCTGCCTGGACTATCATATCCACAAGTGTAACGGCCCTTGTGAAGGCTTGATTTCGAAGATGGACTACAATGCTATGATTGCTGAAATACGAGAAATCATCAAAGGTAATATGAGCGTTGTGCTTCGTGGTATGAAAATGCAGATGATGGACTATGCTTCGCGTATGGAGTTTGAGGAGGCGCAACTTATCAAGGAGAAATATGAGCTGTTGGAGGACTATCGCAGTCGCTCTACGGTGGTCAGCCAGTCGATTCACAACGTGGAGGTGTTCTCTTATGTCGACGATGAGGAGACATTTTATGTGAACTATATGAAGGTCAAGGATGGTGCTGTGGTGCAGAGCCATAGCTTCGAGATGAAACGCCGACTAGAAGAAACGCCAGAGGAACTATTGTTGTTGGCAATCACTGAGTTGCGGCAACAGTTTGCTGAGCCCGTTACAGAAATTATTGTCCCGATGAAGTTGGACTATGCGCTTGGTGAGTTGCTAGTGACCATCCCTCAGCGCGGCGACAAGCTGAAGTTGCTCGACCTCTCGCGCCGCAATGCTATGCAATACAAGATTGATTTGGAGAAGCAACGTTCTTTAGTCGATCCTGAACGCCATCAAAAACGTGTACTCAATCAACTGAAAGATGCTTTGCAGTTAGAGAAAATACCTGAAGTGATTGAATGCTTCGACAATTCCAACTTTCAAGGCGACTATGCCGTTGCGGGTATGGTTCAGTTTGTAAACGGCAAGCCCAACAAGTCTGGTTACCGTCATTTCAACATCAAGACGGTGGAAGGCCCCGACGACTATGCCTCGATGAAAGAGGTTGTGCGTCGTCGTTATTCTCGGCTGTTAGAGGAAGGCAAGCCTTTGCCCAACCTCATCATCACTGATGGCGGCAAGGGACAAATGGAGGTGGTACGGCAGGTGATTCAGGATGAACTACATGTCGATATTCCCATTGCAGGCTTGGCCAAAGACGACCATCACCGCACGAATGAATTGTTGTTCGGTTTTCCCCCTCGCGTGGTGGGATTGAAGCCCAATTCAGAGGTGTTCCGACTGTTGGCGCATATCCAAGACGAGGTACACCGTTTTGCCATCACTTTCCATCGCAAGAAATTCGAAAAAGGCTTTGTGCACTCAGAGTTGGCCGACATCAAAGGAATAGGAAAGAAGACGGCAGAAAAGCTGCTCTTAGAGCTGAAGTCAGTGAAAGGCATCAAAGAGGCTTCCATAGAGCGGCTCACGGGTATCATTGGTTCTGCCAAGGCACAGATAATATTTGCCTATTTCCATTCATAGTGTCGCTTTGTGTCATCGTGAATGAAGTGAGACCGTCTTGATACAAAGTTGTTTGTCGGGATTGCTTCATTTCTTGCGGTGATTACCTACTACCGTATAAATAAAAAAGAGGGTGTGTCAAAACTGGCACATCCTCTTTTTTTTATGTCTCGTATGGT
>CAMJHP010000109.1 GCA_946405575.1 uncultured Bacteroidales bacterium
TACACCTCGTTCAATTACTTTCTAAACTATGACAATCCGCCTGATGATGGTATCTTTGGATTGTATAAACTTGACAATCAACTGAATATTGTGGAGGCATACGAACACCATATCAAAATTGACACCTCGGAATACCGTGACCAACAATGGGAAGACGTTCCGCTCGAACAATGTGGTGCATTGGTGATGGTTCCTCCTGTCGTTGATGATGACATAATAGTTGGTGCCTATATGAAGACATACAGCAGGTATCCAACCGACCCGCATGGCCCCGATTCCTTGTTCGCATTTCGTATGGATTTTGAAGGGAATATCCTTGGCCAACAGGGATTTGAGCTTCCTTATATGGGTAGCGGTGGCAGTTGTCTTCATTTTTTGGGAAGGGAATTGCTGTTCAAATCGGAAACGGGTTATATGTTGTATTGTCCGTTCCGTTTTGTCGATGATGGAAACTATTACCATGTTGTTTATCTTGACAATAACCTCAATCTGCTAAAGGTGAGGCCTTACAAGAAAATCGATCCGCTTTCACAATTTGATGACCTGATGCAAGGAATCAAGGTGAAAAGGAGTCGGCACAATACATCTTATTTTGCCGTTGAATTAGCGTCAAACAACCCCGCGAAAGCCACAGATTATGATGTGAGGCTTTACGAGTTGGACGACGATATTGACGGAACGGAGCCCTACATTCCTTCGTTGCAATACATTACTCGCACTTCTGATGATTTGGATTGGCCAAGTGGCATCGAATTATTTGATGACAACAGTCTTTGCTTTGCCTACACATTGAACATTGGCTTTTGGAGCAATCTCGATTCATGGATGATGATAGAGCATTTATCTCCCGGTTTCGACACAATATCAACGTTGTATTATGACCATGAGGGGGAGCGCATCCATAGTACCGCCTCGAGCATTTTGGCAACAAATGACGGTGGTTTGTTGCTTGTGTACCAATCCAAGAACCTTGACAATACCAACCAACGTTGGACGACGATAACCAAATTCCCCGCCGAAACCTTTGTAGGTATCGAGGAGGCGCATGACAATGGCCTGAAAGTGGCCATCGCCTATCCTAATCCAGGGAAGGATGTGCTGAATATCCGCACGGGATTGAAAGATACCCGCGTGGAATTGTACGACACCAACGGCAGACTCATCCACAGCCAAGCCCTCACGGAGAACGTGACGGCGATTGATGCAACGGATTGGGCTGAAGGGGTTTATGTTTGGAAGGTAATGACAGAGAGGAAAGTGGTGGAGACTGGGAAGTGGATTAAGGAGTAAGGATTATTTCCTTATATTTGCGCCATGAAACGGATTTTCAAAAAATTAAGCATTCTTGTTGCATTACTATCGGGTTTCTCCTCCTGCCAGCAGCACCACATTCCAACACCCGAAGAAGAAAAGCTCTATCAAGTTGAGTGCTTTTACTACAGCCATCCCGATAGCGCACTGCAAATCCTTGATACATTGGTTGTTGAAAAAATGTCTGAAAAAGAAAAGGCGCATTTTTGCCTGCTGAAGGCGCAAACCATCCTTCAGATGGATTTCGGCAGCATGGAAGCTGATTCACTACTAATTGTTGCAGCGGCTTATTTCTCGCGTCATGACGACGAATATTTCGAGGCCCTCACGTATTTCAACCAAAGCAGGCGAATGGGCGTTACCATGGGATTGGAAACCCAAAACGAGAAGGAATGTACAGAACTGATGCTCAAAGCCTTGCAATGTATCGAAGACTGCCAGCACCTTGACCCACGCCTATTGCAATGCTCGGAAAAAGAGGCCGACGAACAGTATAAAATCGGCTCGCTGAGAAGCCAAATCCAAATGGGACTGAGTAGCCTTTACGCCAGCACAGGATTCGTGGAAGAGTCTATCCATTACGCGAAACTGGCCGACCAATTCTTCTCCAATCACGACCTGAAACGCAAGCGTATCAGAACCTCTTTCTCGTTGGGAAACAATTACTTGGAACTTGGTGAATACGACACTTGCCTGATGTATTACGACCGTGGGTTGTGTTTTGCCGAGGCTGTCAATGATGTGGTGGAAGGTGCTTATTATTATGTGGCCACCAACCTCTACTACATGACCCTCATCGATTACGAGCAATATGATTCGGAAGAAGAACGGCGACAGCTGCTTCGCAAGGCGGTAGCGACTAGTCGTAAGGGATTGGAAGTCCTCAGTGACTCCATTGACGCACCTATGGCGGTCAGTTTCAAGGCACAACTCAGCCAAAGCCTCTGTGATGGTTATTATGAGCTGCAACAATACGACTCCGCGCTGTATTTCGGCCAACAAGCCATTGGGTTGGAAAATGATGACTTGGTGGCGGCGCAAACCTACAAATATCTGCTGCTTTCCTATTTGGCCACGGCCGACATCGAAAACGCCCGACATTATGCCGACCTCTATTTCGATAAAACTTGGGAATTTGAATTCATTGGGAAAGACGTGGCCGAAGCGACCGATGTGCACCAAAAACAAATTGAAATCCAGCAACTTCAAAGCGAACAGCAACTAAAACGAATGCGACTCTACCTACTCATCGCCGCCTTGATGATTGTGCTAATGGTCGTGGTATTCTTCGCCTACCGCCACCAAAAAGAAAACGAAGTGAAAAACCTGAAACTGAGTCAGGAGAAGCAGCAACTGCAGAAGAACTATGACGACAAAGAACGGCTATCCATCGAGGCCCTGAGATTGCGTATGCAGACGATTTACAAAGAACGCAACGACAATCTTTATAATCGCCTGATAACAGAGTTCAATGCGGTGTATCCCAATGCTTTAAGTCACTTTGAAGTCAACCATGCCGAATTGACTGACACCGAACGTGCCATCTGTTTGCTGTCGTTTTTCTCATTCCGCGTGAAGGAAATCGCCTACATCCTCGACCTGCGTGAAAACACAGTAAGTAAAGCACGCATCGCCATCAAGAAAAAAACGGGTAATGATGACCTTGCTGAAATCATCAAGCCGTTTATCGGATAGTTTTAGTAATTTTGTCTGCACAAAACGACGCCTTGCTTATTCGGATGTCTATCTAGAAACTATGCAAAACCTCCAGAAAACCATACTTTTCGCTTTTTTAGCCATTGTCCTCATCGGTTGCCACACCACACCACGCGATGCACGACAAGTCGCCCGCGATGCCTTGGAAAACGC
>CAMJHP010000110.1 GCA_946405575.1 uncultured Bacteroidales bacterium
TTATTCGGCTTACTCGATTCGCCCGAGGACTGTGATGCTAACGGCGCGGTTTAAGGTGTTTTGATATTGGTTCATTGAAAAAAGCGTAATTTTGTCCACATGAAAAAACTCAAACCTCTAATCACCGTTTTTTTTGTCGTTTTGGCGGCTTGCCATCCTACATCCCATGATGTGAAGCAAACTGCCCAAGATGCCTTGGAAAACGCTCGTATTCAGTTGGATTCAGGCAATAAGGTGGAGGCCATGCGCTTATTTAAAGAAGCGGAGCGTTATGGCCTTATGGCGAATCAAACTCTGACGGTGGCTCATGCACGGTATCATATTGCGCAATGCTTGGGCTACTATGCTGACAAAGAAGAGGTTGTATCATTGCTGAAGGCTGCTGCCAAGGGCTTTGGCGAAGACTATGCCGACCGAGCCGAGGCATTGAGGGAGTTGGGCGATTTCTATCAGTACCATGGACAATTTGATAGCTCAGCATATTATTTGGATCAGGCCCTAGAGTATGCCGAACAAAGCGGGTCATTGGAAGCAAAGCGCGACTGCTTGTCAGCCTTTCATGTCATGTATTTCAATGCGGGGGATTACGAAAAGTCGGCCAACTACCTTAGCCAGTTTTGGCAAGCTTCGATTGCAGATGCTGACGACAACTTGCTGATGTATTATTATCATGACATGGGGAACATCTTCTATGAGTCCGGCAACTTGGATTCTGCTGAATATTATTACAGCCGTTTGGAGGAACTTGTGTCCCAAACTGAGCCTAACGAGGATACTTGGTTCTATTACGGTGTCTTGTCCGATTATGCCGAAGAACTCGGCGATTATGAAACCGCTTGCAAATATGGATGTTTGTACGAAGAAGGCAACAATCTAAAAGAAATAGAGCAACAGGAGAACAATCTTGCACTTATCAGCCATAAATACGACAGCGAGGTGATGCAGAACGAGTTGAATCGGAAAATCATCATCAAGCAACGCATCATCGTCATTGTCAGTTTGGTAGCGACTTTGGTTTTGACAGCGTTGTTGGTTTCGCAAATCCGTTTGGCACGGAGGCGTAAACGCGAGGCCGAAATCAGTGCCGAACTGTTCCACTTCAAGCAGCAGAACAAAGACTTGGCACAAAAGCACGCCGAGCATGAGCAAATCCAGCAGGATTATGCCGACCGCCTTTCGGAGGCCTTGATGAAGGAACAGCGTATCATGTTGTTGTTGGACAATTATCTGAACAGCAACAAAAAAGCCAATCTTCTCAAGGATTTGGAGACCTCCGTTTATGACGACAAAGACCATTGGGAAGCCATGCTTGAAGTGATTGACCAACTCTATCCCGACCTTACAGCAACCCTTCAGCAGAAGTATCCCGATTTGGACGAGGACGAAAAGAAATCCTACATCCTCTCCTATTTCAAACTCTCGCGCCAGGAGGAGGCGGATTATCTCGGCACTACCGTCAATATGATCGACAAACTGCGCGGAAGACGGAGGAAAAAGATGGAGGAAGGGTAAAAAACTTTGGACTGTTTCCAAAAAATGTTTGGAATAGGTGTTGAGCTATCTCTTTTGTTTTCAAGATTTTAGGTTATTTTAATACTCGGAATTGTTCGGAATGACTGTCCAACCGCTTGACAAAGGCGGTAGTTTCGCAGCATCATTTCAAAAACAAACACTATGCGAAAAAATTTAATGTTACTTTCATTCACTTTAATGGTAGGAATGGAACTTTCAGCCCAACAAGTAAAAGTTGAGGCTTCAGAAACAATTGAACTGATGAGCATTATGGCTCGCACAGCAGGCTATCGTGAATACCACATGGACATGGCTGACAAGTACACGGAGGAAACCGAGGCGTGGTTTGCTCCGTTTGAGTCGCATCCCGCTGTGGCTTACATGCAGAGTTTGAAGCCAAAATACGGCATTGGTTATGATGCCGTGGCCAGTATGTCGTTGCACACCGAAACGGACGGAAAAACAGTGCGCCTCATTGATGCCACAACCCTTGAAAAGAGATGGAAAAACATCAATCTTGACACCTGCCTAATGTACATCAACCAGTTTTACACTGATACGCGCTTCCATGAGTTTTATATCCAGCATCAGGGTTTCTACGAAGAAGGAATTCAAACCTATAGAAATAATGTGATGCAGTATTTCCATCAAGACTGGTATTCCCAATTTTATGGCATGGCACCCAAAGAAACTTTTACGGTAATCATCGGGTTCACCAATGGAGGCGGTAATTATGGGACAAGCCGCCAGTTTCCAGACCAAAAGAAAGAAGTCTTTGCCATTGTTGGTTACTCGTTGAATAGGGAGACAGGAAAGGCTTTTGAACATGGTGGCAGATATGCTTCAACTTTGATTCACGAGTTCAACCATTCGTTTGTCAATCCCAACCTTGACGAAGAGGCCAATAAGGCTTTGCTGGAGCCGATTGGAGAGGATTTGTATGCCTTGACAGAATAGATGATGGACTGGCAAGCCTACAAAAACGCTACGACTGTGCTCAATGAGAGTATTGTCCGTGCCTCAGTCATCATCTACATGGAGGAAAACGGCTTTACTGCAGAACAAGTGAAAAATGAAATGTATGACCAATTAGGTAGGGGTTTCCATTGGATACCCGAATTAGTGAGTGCATTAAAAGAATACACACATCAGCGTGACAAATATCCAACTTTCAACGATTTCTATCCTGAAATTGCGAAGACTCTAGGCTCTTATGTTGAAAAAGAGCATCAGCGCATTGATGCCGCTTTAAGGAAATGAAAACAAATAACAAAGACTACTAATTATTCACAATTTAAAAAACATAATAAAATGAAGAAAGTCATTTATCTGCTTGGTATCATACTCCTTATGGCAGGAGCGGCCAAGGCGCAAGACACTAAGGCCGAAATTGGCCCTGAAATCAAGTTTGAAAAAGTCGTTCACGACTATGGCGATGTGCCTTTCAACGGCAACGGCAAATGCGAGTTCCGTTTCACCAACACAGGCAACGAGCCCCTGCTGATTCAGAAACCAAAGTCAAGTTGCGGCTGCACTATCCCTTCCTGGCCTCAGGAACCCATCCTCCCAGGCGAGTCAGACATCATCAAGGTGACCTACCGCACCAACCGTCCCGGCATCATCAACAAGACGGTGACCGTGACCTCCAACG
>CAMJHP010000111.1 GCA_946405575.1 uncultured Bacteroidales bacterium
TTGCCTTCGGCTTGGGTGTGGATTATCTGCTGCCTCGTGAGTGGTTCACCTCTCATCTAGTGCTTACTCACGCCTGCTGCTATGCCACGCCAGCCTTGTTCAACGTGATTTGCAGCATCGTGTTGGGCTGCTTGCTGGTCTATGCCCTCATCATGAGATTTATACCAAAGAAAAAAGATAAGACTATGGAAACAAGAGTGTTCAATGTGGACGGCATGATGTGTAACCACTGCCGTGCCAATGTGGAAAAGACCTTGCAAGGCTTGCAGGGCATCGACGAATTGACTGTCGACCTCGCCGCTAGCACCGCCACCGTCAAAGGCGACATCACCGATGAGGCCGTCATCAAGGCCATCACTGACATCGGCTATGAGGCGAAGCGGCAATAGGCCATAAATAAGATGTTGGGTTATATGAAACAGGACGCGAAACAGTGGTTAGTTTCGCGACTTGCTCATAGAATTATAACCATAAATTATGGATGTAAAAATACAACTTTTTCTTTATTTTATGATAGGTTGATGAAAAAATGATGATACTGACTAAACCGCCGCAAGGTATTTCTTGACCTTGATTTCGGTGCCAAATTAAGCTTGTGTCGCATTTATTTGACTCTTTACCTGCTAATTGGTAAAAAATGATTATCTTTGCCATCGATATATGGAAAGGAATTGATTATGAGTTACTCGGAAATGGCACAATTGGAACTGATGAACGCGGCTGCCAATGTCACTACAAAGGAAGATTTGGACGCATTGAAACTGACTTTGTCGCTCTTTTTTGCTGAACTGGCGCAAAAGGCTATTGACAAACTGTGGGACGAGGGCAAGTTCGACCAAGCCAAGTTGGACGAACTGCGTGGAAAACATTTGCGTATATTTCCGAAGACAATCATTTCAACCGACTCAAATCGCTTCCTTACCCGAAGTTAAAGATTCTGACTTTGGATGAGTTTAATGCTGTTGAAAGAGAGTCTTGATATATTAAATAATTGAATATCAAAACAATAAAAACGAAATAAACAAAGAAGCATTCCGTAATTCAGGCATAGGCTTGGTTGCGGATTTTTTCGTACCTTTGCGCAATAACAAAGAATAACCCACCATGGCAAGCAACCCCGACTTCGTTCAATACATCGCCGACCAATGCGCAGGTGCGGGCGAGATTACGGTGAAAAAGATGTTCGGCGACTACGGCATTTACTGCGACGGCATCATCTTCGGCCTCGTTTGCGACAACCGTTTCTACCTGAAACCGACCGAGGCTGGCCGCTCGCTATTGCGTAGCATCGAGATGCGTCCGCCTTACGACGGCGCGAAAGACTATTTCTTCATCGAAGATGTGGACGACCGCGATTATTTGTCAGCACTTGTCTGCGAAACCTGTAAGGCATTGCCACAGCCGAAGTCGAAAAAGAAAAAATGAAATAAATGAATTTTTCTCTTGACTCTCAATGAAACGGAAAAGCGGCCACCTCCACTTCCCCGACACATCCACCTTCGACCCGTTTATGGATTGTTTTTATAACTTTGCAGCCGAATTGCGAAACAGATAAAACCATGCTACATCTAAACAAAGTACACCATATCGCCATCATCTGCTCCGACTATCAGAAGAGTTTGGATTTCTATACGCGAGTCCTTGGATTCAAGGTTATTGCTGAACATTATCGTGCCGAGCGTCAGTCATACAAAACCGACCTCGCTCTTGACCACGATTATATCATCGAGTTATTCTCTTTTCCTTCACCACCGCGCCGATTGACGCATCCAGAAGCCGCTGGTATGCGACATTTGGCTTTTGAAGTCGACAACATAGCAGCAGCCATCGGTGAATTAGATGCACTGGGGATTACACACGAACAGATTAGGATAGACGAGTACACTGGCAAGCAGTTCCTCTTCTTTCAAGATCCTGACGGACTGCCCATTGAATTATATGAAAAGTAAAACCTATTATGAAGAAAGTTAAGATTACCATCCTCAAAACGAGTTGAAGCGACTGATGAGGGAGCCAAGATTGAATATACGCCAATAGAAAGATAAATCCGCAATTCAGGCACTGGCTTGTATTGCGGATTATTCCGTAATTTTGCGGTATGAAAACAAGTAAACATAATGTGTCGGCTTTGGGTCCGGCTTTCATCATTTTGGCAGGAATCTTTTGGGGCAGCATGGGCATTTTTGTCCGCAAGCTGGGCACATACGGCTTCAACCCCATCCAGATTGTTTGCATAAGGGTCGTATTGGCAGCACTGGTGTTTTGTGTGGTTCAGCTTGCCAAAGACCCTAAGGGTTTTAGGATTTCACTACGCGACGTTCCTCTTTTTCTAGGCCTCGGTCTCGGTAGCATTCTTTTCTTCACGGTGTGTTATTTCACCGCCATCTCGATGATGACGCTCTCCACGGCGGCCATACTGCTTTATACCTCGCCCATTTGGATCATGCTGATGTCGTTATTGTTTTTCCATGAAAAGCTGACGGCTAAAAAAATCATTGCCCTTGTCCTCGCATTTGGCGGGTGTGTGCTGGTTTCAGGTATCTCTGGTGGAGGTTTGACTATTATGGGTCTCCTTGTTGGTCTCGGTTCTGGCATCGGATACGGATTGTACAGCATTCTCGGCACTGTTGCCTTGCGACGTTACACGCCCTACACCGTCACCACTTGGACGTTTATCATTGCGGCCATCGGTTCCATCCTGATAAGCCATCCTGCGGATTTGATGGCAAAAATCTCTGTTGCACCATCCATCCCTGGTCTATTGGGCTTCAGTTTGTTGACGGCCTTGGTGACGGCAGTAATTCCTTTCCTTGCTTATACGCTCGGCTTGCGCAGTGTTGAAGCCAGTAAGGCCGGGATTCTCGCCACGGTGGAGCCGATGGTGGCCACGCTGATCGGCATCTTCGTGTTCTCGGAGCCTTTGACGCTCATGTCGGGAGTTGGCGTGCTACTGATCCTCGCAGCTGTAGTGATTCTGAATGTTTCCAATGGTAATTCAAGACATGGGAGGTGATGGCTTGCTGTTTTTTTGATTGACATAAATTAGAATTATTCCTATTTTTGCAT
>CAMJHP010000112.1 GCA_946405575.1 uncultured Bacteroidales bacterium
GCAAGACCACAGTGGTCAACAAGATATTGAACAACCGTAAGGGCATCAAATTCGCTGTGATTGTCAACGACATAGGCGAGGTGAACATTGATGCCGATTTGATTGAAAAAGGTGGCGTGGTAGGGCAGAAGGACGACAGTTTGGTCGCTTTGCAGAACGGATGTATCTGCTGCACCTTGAAGATGGACCTCATCCAACAACTGCACGAGATTATCGTCATGCAGAAGTTCGACTACATCGTCATCGAGGCCAGTGGCATCTGCGAGCCGGAACCGATTGCGCAAACGATTTGTTCCTTCCCCGATATGGCTTGGCAACTTACCAAGGACGGTATTCCCATCTTAGACTGTATTGTGACCGTTGTCGATGCACTGCGTATGCAGAGCGAGTTTGGGTGCGGTGATGACCTGATGAAAAAGAATCTGGCCGAGGATGACTTGGAAAGTCTTGTTATCCAGCAGATTGAGTTCTGCAATATCATTCTGCTCAATAAGGCTTCAGAGGTCACGCCCGAGGAGTTAGGTCGCGTCAAGAGCATCATCCGTGCCTTGCAGCCCACCGCCGAAATCATCACCTGTGACTATGGCGATGTCGACTTCGACAAAATCCTCAATACTAAGATGTTTGACTTCGACAAGGTGGCCACTTCTGCCACTTGGATCAAGGAAGTGGAAGGCGCCGTTGTTGATGATGATGACGAAGATGAACATAAACACCATCATCACAACGACCATGACGAGGACGAACACGAGCATCATCATTATCATCACGACCATGACGATGATGACGAAGAAGAGCATGGCCATCACCACCACCATCACCACGACCACGAAGGCGGCGAGGTGGAAGAATACGGCATCGGCACCTTCGTGTATTACCGTCGCGAGCCGTTCAACATGGCGCGTTTCGATGAGTTTGTGGCGCGCAAGATGCCGAAGAACGTTATCCGAGTGAAGGGCATCTGCTACTTCAAGAACGAATACGACAACTGCTACATCTTTGAGCAGGCAGGCAAGCAGGTGCAGTTGCGCGATGCTGGCCTGTGGTTTGCCACTATGCCTGCCAATGAGTTGGCTATGATGATGGATCGCGAGCCCACCCTCCGCCGCGACTGGGACGACACTTACGGCGACCGCATGCAGAAGCTTGTCTTCATCGGTCAGCATCTGGACAAGGAAGCCTTAGTGAAGGATTTGGATGCTTGCTTGACGAGGTGATATAAGGCAAAAAGCTCTAAAAATAGTAGGAATCGGCAGGATATAGTAATCTATATCTTGCCGATTCTGCATAAAAATATATGAAATCGGCAGAAAATAATATATTATATCTTGCCGATTCAGATGGTTTTTATATCTTTGCGGCAAAATATAAATGCAATGAGTTACATAATTGGAAGGAAATCAGAGGTTGAGGAGATAGAAAATCATTACTGCAGCGATAGGCCTGAGTTTATCGCAGTATATGGAAGGCGTCGTGTTGGCAAGACTTTCCTTATCAATCAAGCATTGAAAGGTCGCATTACATTCCAGCACACTGGTGTTTCGCCTGTTGACCAAGAAAAGGGCAAGAGCCGTATGAAAGTGCAGTTGGAGAGTTTTTATTTCTCGTTGCTCAGTCACGGACTGGAAGGTTTTGCAATGCCTAAATCATGGATGGAAGCTTTCTACCAACTTGAGCAGTTGCTTCTCAAACTTGATGATGGAAGTCGACAGGTAGTTTTCATTGACGAGTTGCCTTGGATGGACACGCCTCGTTCGGGATTCCTGTCAGCTTTTGAGAATTTTTGGAACGGATGGTGCAGCCGCCGCGACAATATGATGCTTGTTGTTTGTGGTAGTGCCACTTCTTGGATTCTAGGCAATCTTTCGCGTAGCCGTGGCGGCCTGTATGGACGGCTTACTGACGAAATCAAGCTGTCGCCATTCACGCTGAAAGAATGTGAGGAATACTTTGCCCATTCGCATATAGAGTTGTCGCGTTACGACATTGTCCAGGCTTATATGGTGTTTGGCGGCATACCCTATTATCTCAGTTATTTTGAGAAAGGGCTGAGTTTTGAGCGCAATGCCGACAAGTTGCTGTTTGGCAAAAACCCAAGGCTGAAAGATGAGTTCAATCGGCTTTTCAATGCCGTTTTTGGTAACCCAGAGGATTGCAAGAAAATTATTCGGCTGTTGGTCAAGCGACATAGCGGTTTCACTCGTGAGGAGATAGCCAATGCCACGGGATTACCTCTTGGCGGAGGGCTTACCGACACTTTAAAGGCCCTTGCGGAAAGCGATTTTATTTTCCGTTACACACCGTATGGAATACAAGGCAAAGGGGAGTATTACAAATTGGCTGACAATTTCTGTCTGTTTTGGGTGAAATATGTTGAGCCGAATCTCTCGGATGTCAGCTTTATGACGGATAATATCACTTCCAATATCATGAGTGCATGGCGTGGTGTGGCTTTCGAGGAAGTCTGTTGGCAACATATCAATCCAATCAAGCAAGCTTTGGAAATTGGAGGTGTAAAGTCCAGCACTTCAGCATGGAATGTCAAAGGTGATGACCAAAAAGAAGGGATGCAAATCGACCTGCTTATCATTCGTGACGACCATGTAGTCAATCTTTGTGAGATGAAATTTGCGGGAAGTACATATACCATCGAAAAGGATGAAGAATCCAAACTTCGTAACCGCATAGAGACGTTAAAGAAAACTTTGTCTAAGAAGCAGACCGTCCATTTGACTTTGATTACCACATACGGTGTTGCCTATGGCAAACATAGTGGCGTCATGCAGAAAGAGGTTACTATGGATGACTTATTTTAATGTACAGTTGGGGGTGTTCTTCAGCGTTTTTGTATTTCTTCAGGTTGTTATTTCCAAATTACTTGCATTTTATCGGAATATAATTCCAAAAAATGTGCATTTTATCGGAATATAGTTTCTAAAAAATGACATTTTATCGGAATAATTCAAAAATAGTTGTATCTTTGCGGCAT
>CAMJHP010000113.1 GCA_946405575.1 uncultured Bacteroidales bacterium
AGGCTTTGGGATTGTTGCACACCACGTTGGCGATTTCAACGTCTTTGTTGTCGGCGAAATATTCGGCAATGCGCTGCAGGTTGGTGCCATTGCCGCTGACGAATATGGATAGTCTTTTCATTCTCTGTATCTTATGGTTACGGTTTCGTTTTTGTCCAAATCGAACCACACCAAATAGCCTTCGTCCACCTTGCGGAAATCCATAACTTTGCCTTCCACCACGATAGGTTTGGTGCAAAGTAGGGTTAGACCCTTGATGGCTTCATTGGGGTTGGTCAATTGAATGGTCTTGTTGTCGATAATCAGGTACTCGATGCTATTGAGTTTCTCGTAGTAGCTGAGATATTGCTCGACAGTGGTGGGTAGGATCTTCTTTTCGTTACGGAAATGGGCGAGCTGGATCAAGGCAAAGTTGAATCCAGGCATGGCTACGGCGTTGCTGTCCTCGTCATATTGCCAGAATCCGCGATATGGATTGCTCCATGCGGGATAGATATGCGTGATAAACACATTGTGTTGGTCCACAAGGTGTTGAAGACGAATGCTGTCGAAATAGAAATACCATTCTTTGTCTTCGTTCACTTCCAAGGTCGAGGGTGTCGACCAAAGCAGGAAGTCCTTGTCGCCATTGGGCAATGTGGTGATTTGTCGGTTGGGCAGGGCATCGCCAAAGCCATCAAAAGGCTGTACGAAGTGCCCGTCGAAGTTGTAGTTTTCCATACGATTTTCCTCATAATAGGCGTTCCATAAGTATCGCACGCCATTCTTTTTCCAAAGCTCGGCGGCATATTGTGGCGAATCGGGAAGCAGGCCGTCGCAAATCAAATCCTCACGGTTCTTGTCGGGACCATTGTTGTAGCCGTGGTCAATCCAACTCTTGGTGCCGAAATGCCTTCTCATAAAGCGCATAGCCTTGGGGAATTCGTTGGGTAGGGTAGTGTAGATTTCAGGCGAATGCAGGCAAATCTCAAAGCCTTCTTTCTTTAAGGTTTTCAGTAGTTTATAAAACTCCTTGTCCGTCTTGATGGAAGCGACAAGTCCTTTGAAAAGGCCGTTGCTGGTCTTTGTGTTGGTCACATTGTCGGGATTCCAATAAAACACGCTTTTTGTGACGGGAATGTTGAAATAGCAGAAGCCTCCGACGGCATCTTCGGGTTTGGTGATGTTCTCATTCCCAAAGAGTACGGCGCGTTGAGTGCGAATATCCGTCCAGTCGGCGTGTTCGGTGAAGATGAAGGCCGATTGGTAGCCGTCCCACACGGGCATGAGGCGAGGGAGGTCGTCCATCGCATGATTAAATATTATGATTTTTCCTTTCAAAACATCCCCCTTTTTGATCATTCGGAAGGAGATGTTTTCGAACATATCGCTTGTGTCGCTATTCAAAGGATAATGCAACAACGGGTGGTCGCGCCAATAGTCGAGATTGAAGCAGGCAGTTCTGTCTTCCGTGTTGAGTTGCAACGATGAAATGCCTAAGTTGTGATATGAGCTGATACTGATACTATCGTTTTTTATCGTAAAGCCTTCCTTGTCAAGATAATAACTGCTTTGGAAATTGGTTGTGTCAATGTGTTGGTTTCTCCTGTAAACAGTTAGTTCACCGTTAGGTAAAGGCAAAACAAAAGCCAATCGAAGCAATTTTATGTCTTCTTTAAAAGTAGTTTCGGTCTCTATGATGTCGGCGATAATTGAGGAATGAGGCTTTCCGTAGTAGTCAATCCAATTATACTTAAAATTGGTGTTCATCACCGATGGGTCAGTAAGCGTGTCGCCATCGGTATTGATGTATTCCACAAAGGGGATGAAATCAGAGATTTGTGGGTAGTGATCTGTATTGAATAAGGAATCGGCATTAAACTCAACTATAGGTTGATAGCTCGGAAAAACATCGGATTTGATTTTCATTTGAGCGTCATCAAAAACCAAATGCTCATGACCTTTGTTCCAAACATAGACCTTGATCTCGCTACCCTGCGTATAACTGGCGGGAAAGTTGAGGTCAAGCTGCACTTGCGACCATTCGGCAGTATTGTCCACATAATTCACAAGGGGGTAGGCCACCCAGTAACGGTTGCGGACGGTGTCGTCGATGCTCACCACGATCGCGGCTTGTGTATGGGCATCGGCTTTAAACAGGAAATCAAACTTGCAGTTAACATTTTGGTTGGGGAAATTCTTGCCTGCATTAATGCAGAAGCCTAAACCAAATTCGTGGATGGTGTCGCAGATGCAAATGTAATTCTCTTCCGCAGCACTGCTATCGGCTATGATGTGAAGGTTGAGCCAAGGTGCATTCCACTCCTGGCGGCTGTCAAAGTCGTTGGTATATACCTGTGCCTTTGCCATGAACGCAATCAACATGGCTATACAAAGCAGTATGGTTCTGGTGCGAAACCTCATTGGCATTTATTTTCTGCAAAAATAGTGTTTTTGCGCTGAATGCAAGTTCGCGTTCGACAAAAAAAGCTAGGCCTTTATTATATTAATAAGGTATGCCTAAAATTTAGGCGTGGTTGGTAATGAGAAATCTCTCTTTTTTATCTCAAATATATGAAAGATTTTCAGAAAATCCTTCTCTAAATTAGACTTTTTGGGTCAAAAAAGACGTTTTCAACACTTAAACTCATTCTGTTCTGAAAAAAATTGTGTTTTTAATTATATGATAACCAATCTAATATAAAAAAGTTTCAAAATAATTGAAAAAAATGTTGCGCGTATTGGAAAAAGCTGTACTTTTGCACCCGCTTTCGGAAGGGAAGCGGGGACGGACGAGGGGACGACGGGAGCGAGTTCTTTGAAAGTCTGAGGCCAGCACAAGACCAGCGCGGCGGGA
>CAMJHP010000114.1 GCA_946405575.1 uncultured Bacteroidales bacterium
TTGTCGCCATATTTGTATGTCAAGAATCCATTTCTCCAATAACAACGCAAACCTTCAACTTGATAATTCTTGTCCCGTGTCATTAGACGTTCTGGGAAAAAACTCGTCAAATGGCCGATGCTGCACATAATAGTGCCGCTGAAGAGGTTACTTTGATCGTTTACCAACATTTTTTTGTAGCTTGTGCCTTCATAAACATAGTATTCTACACCTTCTACATGCATGACAAGGCTTTGATTCCCCACTTTGATTTCCCATTCTTCGCCGATTTCAGCGCCGAAGTCATAAAGCACGGTGAACTCTTCCAAGTCCTTGTTCCACCAATATACCTTGCCATTTTCTTCATAGACATATTCGTGGGTCACTTCGGCATGCCTGCCCTTGTCATAGAGCGTGTTCGTGCGGATGATGATTTTCACATCCTTATGGTTGACGGTGGTGTCGGAGGCATATTCCAAATGCTGATAGGTAATGCTCCCGTCATCATTGATGATTTCGTAATACATTTCTCTGCCAGAAAGAATATTACCGATTTCTGCCAAGCACCACCTATAACTGAACCAACTTTGGTCATTCAAATAAGTCTCAAGTGTGCCTACAGGAACATAAATATAAGCATCCGCCGGTCTAACTTCCCAAGGATACAAGGGGTTCAAATCGATGACAGGAGGAATGACAGAGTTTATATTGATTTCCATAAGATTGGGACAATTTGAAATAGCATATCCCCTAATTTTTGCCACTGAATTTGGAAAACTGACCGACACCAAGCTGTCACAACCGACAAAAGAGCCACCTATGACTTCCTCAATTCCTTCAGGAATGGAATAAGTTGTCGCATAGTTTTTCGGAAAATGGGCAAAAAAGCGGTCATTAAATTGAGGCTCACTTAAGTTATCGCAATCCCAAAAGCAATTATCTCCAATATCTGTTACTGAGTTAGGTAGATTTATTGTGGTCAAGTGATGGCATTCTTCAAAAGCACCGTATCCGATACTTTCCAATGATTCGGGGAGCGAAACATAGGTCAAGTTTTCACATTTAAGGAAGGCTTGTTGCCCGATGGCTTTCACTGAGTTTGGGAGGGTAATGGAATCGAGATTGGTGCATTCCCAAAACACACGCTCAAGAATGGTTTCCACTCCATTCGGAATGGTGTAGGAAGTAGCGTAATCTTTTGGAAAATAAGCAAAATAATGGCTGTTGTACACAGGCTCCGTAAGCCCGTTGCAGTCCTCAAACACATACGGCCCCATATTCGTCACCGAATTGGGCAATGCAAAGGATGTCAATGATCTGCAATTTGCAAAGGCGTACTCTCCAATGGTTGTAACCGAGTTTGGAATGGCGATGGAATGCAGCCTCTCACAAGAGCGGAAAGCACCTTCCCCAATGCTCTGCAAAGCATTAGACAACACGATAGTATCCAAAAAAACGCAGCTTTTAAAGGCCTCTTGTTTGATGCTTGTCACCGAATTGGGAAGCGTAATAGTATGGATTTTCGATCCTGAAAAAGCATTATCTTCAATACTTGTCACGCCCTCTGGAATGACGACAGACTCCAAAAAATCGCAGCTTGAAAATGCGCCTTCCCCAATTCTTACAACCGAAGTAGGAATAGTAATCGCACTCATGTTACAATGACGAAAAGCAGCGCTTGAAATTTCTTCAATCCCTTCTGGAATCACAAATGACGATTGGTCATATCTAGGATGGTATGCAAAAATCTTGTCATTATATACATCATTCATGATATTATCAGTACCCTCGAAAACATAGTTTCCCATGCTGGTTACTGAATTGGGGAGCAAGAAATCCGTCAAACCCATAATATTGCTGAAAGCCTGATTGCCTATTGTAGTTATAGAATTAGGAAGGACAACAGAGGTTATTCCATGACAGTAGGAAAACACTTCTTCGTCAATACTTGTCACCGTGTAAGCAATGCCTTGGTACTCGACAACCTCGGGTATGACAAGGTTGCCCTCGGGTATGGCATAGCCATTCCATCCAAAATCCGGGTCAGGACGACACACTGCCACTTCGGCATTGCCGCTGGAGAGAATACGATAAAACAGAGTCTGCCCCGATTCGCAAACACTGGAAAAATCATAGGCCAAGGCTTGCACGGCGAAGCCAGCCAAAATTGCTAAGGTTAATACCAGTTTTTTCATTGTCGTATGTTTTTGATTGTTATTTATCTATTCGTTTCGGTCTGTAGGGCTGTCGTACCACGGCAGCCACTTATTGTCATAGCCGCATGTGCGGCTGCCACGGTGTGACAGCCCTACAGGACCGCGTTTTTATCTCACCACAAATTTCCGTGTCATATCTCCAAGGCTGATGAAATACATACCTTGCGGCAAAGCCGACACATCAATCTGTTGGGTTTCAGCGGTGAGGCTGCCCGTTTGGACGGTTTGACCCATGAGGTTGGTAATTCTGAATGATGAATTCGGAATGTTGAAATGCGAAGCATTCGACGTAGTCAATGCTGAATGCTGAATGGTGAGGACGCCATTGGTCGGGTTGGGATAGATGGTAAACGAGATCGCTATGGGTTCATCAAGGCCGTTATGCAGTTCGGCGTAGATGGCGTCGCAATCGCCTCGGTTGACAGTAAAGAGCAGATTACCAAATCTCCAATAGCAACGCAATCCGTTCACGCCGTATCCTTTACCGCGTGTCATCAGCCG